>CALWZL010000039.1 GCA_944385995.1 uncultured Faecalibacterium sp. | reverse complement strand
CAGGCCAGCACCTGATCCAGAATCATCCGGCTCACCTTCGCCCCATAGACCATGGCGGGGTGGGCGTTGTATTCAATGATGTCGTCAAAATTTTTATTCATCAAAACGATGACGTACTCCCCATAGGGGGTGTGGACGATGCCCCCGTCGTTGCGGCAGGCGTCCATGCTGCCGCTCTTGCTGGCCACCCAGATCAGTTCCTCCTCGCCGGTCTCCTCGCAGTCCAGGTAGTAGGGCGGAAAGTTCCCGGTCAGCATGGTGTTGTAGTGCTGGGACCGGAAGATGGCCAGCATGTCGGCGCTGGCCTCCCGGCTCACCAGGGTCCCCCGGGCCACCCGGGCGAACAGGCCCGCATAATCCCGCGGGGTGGTGGTCCCCAGCTTGTCGTACCGGTCAAAGTGAAGGGAGTTGTGCAGCACCGTGTGCGCAAAGCCCAGCTCCTGAATGCACCGGTTGATCTGGTCCAGGCCCAGATAGTCGATCACCATGTTGGTGGCGATGTTGTCCGAACAGATAATCATCATGGTGGCGGCGTCCTTCACCTTGAGGGCCGCCCCCACCCCCAGGGCCCGCAGCATCCCCGAACCGTCCACAAAGTGCTCGGGCCGGTAGGTGACGGTGTCCTCCAGGCTGGCCTTGCCCCGGCTGGCCTGCAAATACAGGGCCGCCAGGATGTACGCCTTGATGGTGGAGGCCGTCTCAAAGGGTTCGTCGGCCCCGATTTCCACCGTGCGGCCCTGCAGGTCGTCCACAAAGACGCTCATCTGCCCGTGGTAGGAGTAGAGCTCGGCGGCAATCCGCTTTTCCAGGGTCATGTTCTGATCCATTTTGTATCATTCCTCGTTTATATTTCCATTTGTAATCGGTATAGTGAATCCATCTGGTAGAATTCCGCCCGGATATTGCGCTCCGGTCACAGATTTGCCTCAAAGAACCGCCGGGCGTTGCGCCAGAAGATGTCCTCCACCTCGTCCTCGGTGAAGCCTTCTTTCCGCAGGGCGTCGGCCAGCAGAGGCATTTTGGCGCAGTTGTCCAGCTCCAGCGGCCCGCTGATGCCGTCGAAGTCGCTGCCCAGGGCGATCATCTGCACCCCGCCCACCTGCTTGAAGTGGGCCGCGTGTTGGGCGATGAGGGCGGCGGTGGAGCGGCAGAGGGCCGGGTCAGGCTGGTCGTCCAGGAAGGCGGTGCAGTAGTTGAGGCCCGCGATGCAGCCCCGGTCGGCCATGGCCCGGATCATCTCGTCGGTGAGGTTGCGGCAGTGAGGGGCCAGGGCCCGGCAGTTGGAATGGCTGGCCGCAAAGGGCCGGGTGCTGTGCTCCACAATATCCCAGAATCCCCGGTCGGACAGGTGGCTCACGTCCACAATCATATGAAGCCGTTCCATCTCGGCCAGGAAGGCAAAACCGGTCTCGGTGAGGCCGTGGTCGGCGTCGGGCGGGCAGGGCCACAGGTGGGGCCCCTCCGCCTTGACGTTGGAGGCGGCCAGCTGGTTGTCGTAATTCCAGGTGAGGGTCATCATCCGCACCCCCAGCTCGTACAGACGCCGCAGCACCCCCAGGCTGCCCTTGCAGCAGCCCCCCTCCTCCACCGTCAGCATGGCGCTGATTTTGCCGGCGGCGGCGTTCCGGGCGATGTCGGCGGCGGTGTAGACCGGGGCAATCCGGTCGGGGTAGGCCGCCATGATCCGCTTGAATACGTCGATCTCCTCCAGGGCGGTGACCAGTGGGTCCTCCCCCGACCCCAGATTCACAAAGGCCGCCAGGCACTGGAGCATATAGTCCCCGGCCTCCAGTTTGGAAAGGTCGATGTGCAGGCCGTTGTGTTCAAAATTCGCCGGCCGGCCTTCCTTTTCGGTGCGGCGCAGCTCGCTGAGGGTATCACAGTGCAGGTCCCAGACTTTCATGGGCTGGACCTCCTTTCAAAAAATCGTGCCCACCGCGGTGAGCTTCTGATCCAGGTCGGCCCGGTAGAGGGGGCTGGCCGGGTCCAGGCTGTTGTACACCACCCCGGCGCTGGCCGCCGCCCCGGTGGAGTGGATGTACATCCCGTCTCCCAGATAGAGGGCGATATGGCCGGGAAAATACAGGGTGTCCCCCGGCTGCATGGCGGCGCGGGGGATTTCATGCACCGGCCAGCCCGGTTTGATGCCGGCGTTGCGGTAGATGAGGACCCCGTTCTGCATATAGACATTGCTCACCAGGCCCGAGCAGTCCACCCCGGCCCCGGCCTTGCCGCCCCAGCGGTATTGAACCCCCAGATATTTCCGGGCCGTCTCGCAGACCGCCCGGCGGAAGGCCCCTTCGTCCCCGCCGTGCCACCGGTCCAGCGCCCGCCGGACCAGCTGGCCGGGCTGGATGCCCAGGGCCTCGGCCAGAGCGTCATCAAAGGGAACCCCTTCCCGCTGGGTAAAGACGGCGTCCTCCTCCCAGGCCAGGGATTCCAGGGACTGGCTCCAGGCCCAGGCGGGGCGGCCGTCGGCCAGCAGAACCTTGGTCCAGCCGTCGGCCGTCTCCCCGTCGGGGGCCAGCCGGAGCCGGGCCCCC
Source organism: uncultured Faecalibacterium sp. (assembly GCA_944385995.1). GTDB lineage: Bacteria > Bacillota > Clostridia > Oscillospirales > Ruminococcaceae > Faecalibacterium. The sequence continues at coordinate 12,570 of CALWZL010000039.1, read as the reverse complement.
CGGCCCACCGTCAAAAGCCGCACCCCCGCCACCCTGGGACAGCTCAGCAGATCGGTTTCCCGAGCCGCCATCACCGGCGGCGCCGCCAGATAGGCCCGCAGCTGTTCCTCTGAACAAAACAGCAGGTCCTGCCGGTCCACATAGCCGGGGTAGCCGTAAAAGGTGCGAATCTGGACCATTGCGTCCCCGCCCGGGTCCGCCGCCACCTGGCAGCTCTGGCCGTAAAGGCCCTCGTCCCCGATGGCAGACAACAGCGTCCCGTTTTCGCCGGGCCTTGTCTTGTCCGGCAGGTCGTAAATGGTGACCGCCGGGCGGATGAACAGCGCGTATTCCACAGCACAGCCCTCCTTTGTGGTATTCGGTGTATCATTGTAGCATCACGGCGCGAAAAATGCAATAAGGAAGCGGACTTTGCCCCTTTTTGACCGCTTGACATTCCCTGCCGCCGCGCTATAATAGAAAGACCCACAGAATGATTGACATATCAACGATTGACATAGCAACAGGAAAGGATTTGTCGGGATGGAAAACGGTTTTCATATGCTGCTCTACCGGGCCTTCCACGCCCAGCGGGCCTGTCTGCGCCCCTGGCGGACGGGGCTGGGCTTGGGACCCGGACAGCCCAAGCTCATCGACTATCTGGCCCGCAGCGGCCCGTGCAGTCAGCGGCAGCTGGCCAGCTATTTCGAGATTGACCCGGCGGCGGTCTGCCGGATGCTGGATTCCCTGGAAAAGGGCGGGTTTGTGGTCCGCCGCGCCGGCCCCAACGACCGGCGCACCGGCGTGGTGGAGCTGACCGACAAGGGCCGCAGCGCTTCCCAGGCCTGGCAGAGCGCCTGCCGGGAGATGGAGCGCCAGATGCTGCGGGGCTTTTCGGCCCAGGAGGCGGCACAGTTCGCCGACTACCTGCGCCGGGCCCGGGAAAATCTGCGGGGACCCAAAGCCCCCGCCAGGGAGGGAATGCTGTGAAAGATTTGAAACGCCTGTTCCGCTATATGGGCCCCTACCGGCGGGACATGTTTTTGGGGATGCTGCTGGTGGTGGTGGAGAGCGCCTTTGAGATGGTGATCCCCATCCTGATGAGCAACATCATCGACGAGGGCGTGGCACAGGCCGACGTGGGCCGAATCTTGCAGATCGGCCTGGAAATGGCGGCCTGCGCCGTCCTGGCCCTCATCACCGGCCTGCTCTATGCCCGGTACGCGGCCCGGGCTTCCTACGGCTTCGGCGCCCGGATTCGTCAGGCCGAATACGCCAGGGTCCAGGCCTACGCCTTCGGCAACCTGGACCACTTTGAGACTTCTTCCCTGATTACCCGGATGACCACCGATGTCACGGTGGTCCAAAACGCCATCAACGGCGGATTCCGGCCCCTGGTCCGGGGTCCCTCCATGCTGGTGCTGGGGGTGCTGCTGTCCTTTTATATGAGCCCCCGGCTGGCGGTGGTGTTCTTTGTCTGCGCCCCCATCCTGGGGCTGGTGCTGTTTCTGGTGGTGCGGCGAATTGCCCCCATGTACACCCGCTTGCAGCAGGCCATGGACCACCTGAACACGGTGGTGCAGGAGTGCCTCACCGCCATCCGGGCGGTGAAGGCCTTTGTCCGGGGCAAATACGAGGAGGAAAAGTTCCGCGATGTGAATACCGAGCTGATGAACGTCAGCCTCTCCACCTTCCGCACCGCGGTGCTCAACCTCCCCGCCTTCCAGCTGACCATGTACGCCGCCATGGTGATGATCCTCTGGTTCGGCGGCCAGATGATTCTCCACGGCAGCCTGACGGTGGGCCGGCTCACCAGCTTCCTCAGCTATGTGCTCCAGGTCATGAACTCCCTGATGATGATTTCCAACGTCTTTTTGCTGATGACCCGCTCCCTGGCCAGCGCCCACCGGATTGCCGAGGTGCTGGACGAGGAGGTGGAGCTCACTTCCCCCAAAGATGCCCTCCGGGAAATCCCCGACGGCGGCATCGTCTTTGAAAATGTCTCCTTCAAGTACCACCCCGACGCCGCCGAATACGCCCTGGCCGGGATCAATCTCACCATCCGGCCGGGCCAGACGGTGGGGATTCTGGGGGGCACCGGCTCGGCCAAGTCCACTTTGGTCCAGCTGATTCCCCGTCTGTACGACGCCACCGAGGGCCGGGTCCTGGTGGGCGGGCAGGATGTCCGCCGCTACGACCTGACCGCCCTGCGGGACGCGGTGGGCATCGTCTTACAGAAAAACGTCCTGTTCTCGGGGACGGTGCGGGACAATCTGAAATGGGGCAACCCCGACGCCGACGACGAAACCCTCTGGGCTGCCTGCCGGGCGGCCTGCGCCGATGAATTTCTGGAGCGGATGCCGGGGGGCCTGGACGCCGACCTGGGTCAGGGGGGCGTCAATGTGTCGGGCGGCCAGAAACAGCGGCTTTGCATCGCCCGGACCCTGCTGAAACAGCCCAAAATCCTGATTTTCGACGACTCGGTCAGCGCGGTGGACACCGCCACCGAGGCCAAAATCCGCAAGGCCCTGGCGGACCTGACCGGCGTCACCAAAATCATCATCGCCCAGCGGGTCACCTCGGTGATGGGCACCGACATGATTGTGGTGCTGGAGGACGGGCGCATCCATGCGGTGGGCACCCACAGCCAGCTTCTGGCCTCTGACCCCATCTATCAGGAAATCTATCACTCCCAGATGAAAGGAGGCGGCAGCCATGCCGGCGCGGCAGATCACAGGTAAGAAGCCCAAAAACTTCTGGTTCACCTTCAAAACCCTGCTGTCCTATATGGGGCAGCACAAATTCCTCTTTCTGGCGGTGGCGGTGCTGGTCACCATCAGCGCATTGGGCAACCTGCTGGGCACCTACATGATCCGGCCGGTGGTCAACAGCGTGGGGGCCGGGGACGTGGACGCCCTGGCCCGGGGGGTCCTCACCACCGCCCTCATCTGCGGCATCGGCGCTCTGGCGGCCTTCGGCTACACCCAGACCATGGTCTATGCCGCCCAGAAGGTCCTCTACGACATCCGGCGGGACCTGTTCGCCCACATCCAGTCTTTGCCCCTGCGGTTCTTTGACACCCAGCTCCACGGGGACATCATGAGCTATTTCACCAACGACGTGGACACGGTGGCCGACGCCCTGAACAACAGCTTTGCCATGACCATCCAGAGCTTCATCCAGATGACCGGCACCCTGGTGCTGCTGTTCGTCCTCAACTGGCGGCTGTCTCTGATTGTGGTGGTGGGCTACGCGGCCATGTTCCTGTACATCCGGTTCAGCGCCAAGCGCAGCACCTCCTACTACACCACCCAGCAGGCGGCCCTGGGCGATGTCAACGGCTACATCGAGGAGATGGTCAGCGGCCAGAAGGTGGTGAAGGTCTTCAACCACGAGCCCGAAAACCTCCGCATCTTCGGGGAGAAAAACGAAGTCCTCCGCAAGGCCGGCACCGGCGCCCAGAGCTACGCCGCCACCATGGTCCCGGCGGTGGTCAGCATCTCCTACATCAACTACGCCATCGTGGCGGTGGTGGGCGGCCTGATGGTCCTGAACGGGATGACCGACATCGGCAGCCTGTCCAGCTACCTTGTGTTTGTCCGGCAGGCCGCCATGCCCATCAACCAGTTCACCCAGCAGAGCAACTTCCTTCTGGCGGCCATGGCGGGCGCCGAGCGGATTTTTGAGGCCATGCGGCTGGCCCCCGAGGTGGACGAGGGCAAGATCCGTCTGGTCAACGTCTGCGAAACGGACGGCGTTCTCACCGCCTGCACCGAAAAAACCGGCCGCTGGGCCTGGCAGAAGCCGGACGGGACCCTTGTCCCCCTGCGGGGAGATGTGCGGTTCCACGATGTCAGCTTCGGCTATGAGCCGGGCCACACCATCCTCCACAACGTCAGCCTCTACGCCAAGCCGGGCCAGAAGATCGCCTTCGTGGGCTCCACCGGCGCCGGCAAGACCACCATCACCAACCTCATCAACCGGTTTTACGACATCGACGCCGGCAGCGTCACCTATGACGGCATCGATGTGCGGGAGATCGCCAAAGACTCCCTCCGCCAAAGCCTGGGGATTGTCCTCCAGGATACCCACCTGTTCACCGGCACCATCGCCGACAACATCCGGTTCGGCAAGCTGGACGCCACCCGGGAGGAGATCGTCCGGGCGGCCAAGATTGCCAACGCCGACTCCTTCATCCGGCGTCTGCCCCAGGGCTACGACACCCGGATCACCTCGGACGGCGCCAGCCTGTCCCAGGGGCAGCGGCAGCTGCTGGCCATCGCCCGGGCGGCGGTGGCGGACCCGCCGGTGCTGATTCTGGACGAGGCCACCAGCTCCATCGACACCCGCACCGAGGCCCTGATCGAAAAGGGGATGGACCAGCTGATGGAGGGCCGGACCGTCTTTGTCATCGCCCACCGGCTTTCCACCGTCCGCAACGCCAACGCCATCATGGTGCTGGAACACGGCCAGATTGTGGAGCGGGGCGACCACGAAGACCTCCTGGCTCAGAAGGGCGAATACTACCAGCTCTACAACGGCATGTTTGAGCTTTCCTGACCAGCCATCTCCCGACCCAAACAGGCCAAAACGCCTCCGTGTCCGGTCCCCTTCGGGGCCGGCATGGGGGCGTTTTGGTTTCTGCCCAAAAAAGGCCAAAGCCCCCGCGGCTGTGCGCACCGCGGGGGCTTTGGCCCTATCGGGACGAAAAAGAAGAATGCCGCCTGCACCTCTTCCAACCGGTCCACGCAGTCGGCGGGCAGGCTGGCGGAAATGGTGAAGGAATCAGCCCCGGCGCTGGACGTAATAGGCGTAAGCGCCGATGAGATTGGCATCGTTGAAATACTTGCAGGTGACCACCTGGGCTTCCGGCATTCCGTAGCCGGCGGCCATCCGCTGGTGGTAATCCAGATTTTTCCGAAGGGATTCCATCAGCCTGGGCTGCTGGGAGATGCCGCCTCCAATGGCGATCCGTTCCGGGTCAAAAATCAGCTGCAAATTCCGAATCATCCTTGCCAGGGTGGCGGTGAACTGGTCCAGCGCCATGCAGACGGCGGGGTCGCCCTCGTTCACCCAGCGGAACACGTCCTCGCCGTTGATGGAGGCGGGGTCCACCCCTTTGGCGCAAGCGGCGGTGGCAATCAGCCTGCTGCTGCCGTTGAGGCCGCACCAGGTGTGATCGCTGGATTCCACATGGGCATCCATACAGATGGTGCTGAACTCGCCCGCCGAAAAGTGCCTGCCCATCCGCACCTTGCCGTCCTGGATCAGAGCGCCGCCGATGCCGGTGCCCAGCACAATCACAATGCCGTCGGCGCAGTCCGCCAAAGCGCCCCAGGAGGCTTCGGCCAGGGCTGCGGCCTTGGCGTCGTTCATCACCGTCACCGGCACGCCGCACCGGGCTTCCAGCTCCTGCACCAGGGGGAAATCCAGCCCCAGTTCCAGGGCGCCGGTGGTCTTGCAGAGCCCGGCTTCGCTGTCGATGATGCCGGGATAGGACAGGGCAATTCCCTCCACCCTGCCCCGGAACTGCTGATAGATTCCGGCCAGGGCGTCCAGATGGGCGCTGCGGGAACGGAGAGGGGTGGGGACCTTGCCGTGTTCGGTGAGATTCCGGTCGGCGTCGATCAGCGCATATTTGATGGAGCTGCCGCCCACATCCATTGTAAGACAAATCCCTGCCATGGTGTTCCCTCTCTCAATCGCTGCTCAGGTCCTCGCCGTTGGTGGCGATGACCTTCTTGTACCAATAGAAGCTCTTTTTCCGGCTGCGGGCCAGGGTGCCGGTCCGGTCGTTGTGCTTGTCCACATAGATGAAGCCATAGCGCTTGTCCATCTCGCCGGTGCCGGCGCTCACCAGGTCGATGCAGCCCCAGGGGGTGTAGCCCATCAGGTTGACCCCGTCCTCTTCCACCGCCTTCTTCATCTCGGCGATGTGCTTCTGGAAGTAGGCGATCCGGTAGTCGTCCTGGATGGAGCCGTCGGGCAGAACGGTGTCGTAGGCGCCCAGGCCATTCTCCACGATGAACAGGGGCTGGGTGTAGCGGTCGGTCATCCAGTTCAAAGCGTAGCGCAGGCCCACCGGGTCGATCTGCCAGCCCCAGTCCGACGCCTGAACAAAGGGATTCCGCACCAGGTCGGTGCTCTCGCGGTAGTCGTAGGCGGGGTTGTCGTCCTTGTGCTGGATGGCAAAGGTCATGTAGTAGCTGAAGCCGATGTAATCCACACAGCCCTCTTTCAGGACGGCCAGGTCCTGGTCGGTGACATCCATCTCCCAGCCCTTGCGCTCCCAGTGCTTGAGGATGTTGGGGGGATAAAAGCCCTTGGCATGGACATCCATATAGTAGAACCGGCGCTGCATGGCCCGCTCCGCCATCATGATGTCCTCGGGCTTGCAGGTGGCGGGATAGATGGGGGTCATGGCGATCATGCAGCCGATCATAAAGTCGGGGTTGATGGCATGGCCGATCTTGACCGCCTCGGCGCTGGCCACCAGCTCGTAGTGGGCCGCCTGGTACATCAGATGCTCGTTGTCCTCCCCCGGCTTGCAGAGAAAGCCGGAGTTGAAATACATGCTGTTGGCGTGGGCGAAGTTGGCCTGGTTGTTGATCTCGTTGAAGGTCATCCAGTATTTGACCTTGTCCTTGTACCGCTCAAAGCAGGTGCGGGCAAACCGGACAAAGAACTCGATCATCTTGCGGCTGCGCCAGGCGCCGTAGGCCTCGGTCAGGTGGAGGGGCATCTCGAAGTGGCTGAGGGTGACCACCGGCTCGATGCCGTACTTGCGGCACTCGTCGAAAAGGTCGTCGTAAAACTTCAGGCCCTCCTCGTTGGGGGTCAGCTCGTCGCCGTTGGGATAGATCCGGGTCCAGGCGATGGAGGTGCGGAAGCACTTGAAGCCCATCTCGGCAAAGAGGGCGATGTCCTCCTTGTAGTGGTGATAGAAGTCAATGGCCTCGTGGTTGGGGTAGAACTCTCCCTCCTGGATGCCGTCGGTGACCCGGCGGGGGGTGTGAACGTCGCCGGCAGTGACCACGTCCACAATGCTCAGGCCCTTGCCGCCTTCACGGTAAGCGCCCTCCAGCTGGTGGGCGGCCACAGCGCCGCCCCACAGAAAATCTTTGCGAAAGCTCATAACGATACGCTCCTGTCATGGGACTCCAATCTTCCCCCCGGTATGCAGGAAGCCCTGCCCTTCCAGAAGGGACGGGCAGGGCTTCCGTGCTTGCCGCAGGGTCCTGCGGGAAAGGAATCAGTTGTTTTCCGCTTCGGCTTCCGCCTCGCGGGCGATATTGGCTTTGGCTGCTGCCCGGACAAAGGGCAGGTAAATCAAGGTGCTGACGCCGACACACAACACGCCGATCACCAGAGACAGCGGGTTATGTCCGCCCGAACCCAGGAAGGGAATCAGGAAGCCGGGGGTGGTCCAGCCCACATCCAGGGTGACGGGCGGGATGATCTGGAACACGATGGTGCACAGATAGCCGATGATGTTGCAGACCAGAGGGGTGGCAATGAAGGGAATGGCGTAAATCGGGTTCATGACGATGGGCAGGCCGAACATCAGAGGCTCGTTGATGTTGAACAGGCCGGGGGCAAAGGCCAGCTTGGCGATGGTCATCTGGGTCTTGTCCCTGCGGGCCACCAGGTTCATGACAATGGCATCGGTCAGATTTTCGTCCATTGTTTTGTTCTCCTTTCTGTTTTTTGTGGACCTGTGCGGGGCTTTCAAGCCCCGCCTGCTGATGCAAGTATAAGGCGAAAAACCGGCTTTGTCACTGGATTTTCCCCCAAAAATAACCCGTCAACCCGAAGAAAACTTGTTTTTCAAAAAGAACGGGCAGTTTTTTCTTTTGTGCATTTTTTGTATTTTCCGCCCGTCGTGTTCGATACTTTTGGCCAATTCCGGGAAGTTCTGTTTTTTGATCCGGTCCTTTTGTTTTTGGCCCCGAGCGCAAAAAAGCCCCGGACGCTCAAACGTCCGGGGCACCGTGGTTTTCAGGTTATCGGGTTGTTTCGTCGGGGCGGGCCTGGTACAGCCGCCGGCCGATCATCTCCAGCAGGCAGATCACCGGGGCCTGACAGGTCAGCTGGAAATAACCGTCAATCCGCAGGTCGGCCATGTAGTAGTTGATGTTCAAATCGCTGATCTGGGCCAGGGTGCAGCTGGCGCTGTTGGTGAGGGAAATCAGGGTGCAGCCCTGTTCCTTGAGCTGGCGGGACATGTCAATCACCTGCTGGGTTTCCCCCGACACCGACAGGGCCATCACCGACACCGTGTCAAAACGGGTCTGGGCGGTCATGCAGCTGTTGACAGGGGTAAAGGGATCGTCGATGAAGGTGGCAAAGTAGCCCACATTGCACAGATACCGCGCCCCGTACTGGGCCAGAATGCTGCTGGTGCCCACCCCGATGAACAGGATGTGTCCGGCCCCCCGCAGAATCTGGACCGCCTGATCCACCTGGTTCTGGAGGACCGGCGAGGACAGCCGGTCCAGAAAGTTGTGGAGGGCCGGGATGTCCAGATCGTCGATGTCCTTTCTGTTTTGCAGCAGTTCCTGCTTGAGCTGGAGTTTGAACTCGGTGTAGCCGTCGCAGCCGAACTTTTTGCACATGTGGAGCACCGTGGTGGTGGAGACATGGGCCTGGGCTGCCAGCTCCCGGATCTTCATGTGGATGACCTTTTCGCGGTTTTTGGTGACATAGTTGTAGACCGCCATCTCCAAGGCGTTCAAACTCTGGATTTCTTCATGGGAAAACACAGTCCTTTTACCCTCCCCCTGCCGCTGTCCCGGGATGATTCTGCCAAACTGCATTTATTGTAGCATAACCGACCTGTTTTTACAACCGCTCTAGGGCTCCCCGATCCAGATGGTGACGGTCAGGCCGTGGGGGACGGTGTTGGCGAAGGCCAGCCGGCCCCGGTGGGCCCGGACGATCTGGCGGACAATCCGCAGGCCCAATCCATGCTCGGCCACCCCGGCGGGGTCGGAGGGCTGGGTGCTGGCCAGGGGCGCGCCCCGGTTGAGGGTCCGCAGCTGGGAGGGGCTGACCCCGCACCCATCGTCCGCAATCACAAAGATGCAGCCCCCCGCCGGCGCCGGGGCCACCGTCACCGTCATCTGGCAGCCCCCGGGATTGTGCCGGATGCAGTTGCGCAGCAGGTTGGAGAGCATCCGGTCCAGAAGGGCCGGGTCCCCCGCCACCGGCAGATGGCGGCCCGGCTCCGCCTCGGTGAAGGTCAGGCTGTAGCAGTCGGCCAAACCGTCGTTCAGCACCTCGGTGACCGCCTGGCGGGCAATCTCCACCCCGTCCAGCTTTTTCCGGTCGATGGGCCGGAGGGCGTACTCCAGCCGGGTGGTCAGGTTGAGATCGGCCACCAGGCCGGTCAGCTTTTCGCTCTGGCGGCGGATGGCCCCCGCCTGGTCCCGGGCCCAGGGGGGCAGTTCCCCGCTCTCCTCCAGCTCGCTGGCATAGCCCAGAATCACCGACAAGGGGGTTCGGATGTCGTGGGAAATCCCCCGAATCCATTCGGCCCGGGTGTTGTCCTTCCGGGTGATGTAGGCGGCGGCCCGGTTGAGGCTGGCGTTGATCTCGGCCAGCTCCCCATCCTCCCGCAGCCGCACCGGCTTGCCGTCGGCCAGGCTGCGGATGGCGTTCAGGATGGGCCCCATGGCCTTTTCCACCCGGCGGGCGCTGTGGATGAACAGCACCACCACCAAAAGCACATTGGCGTAAAAGATGGCGCAGGCCAGCACCGTCAGAAAATCATAGTAGTCCCGGTCCAGGGAGACATAATATTTGGCCATCGACCCCTTGGGCCGGCCCACCACCGCCAGACTGCCGTCGTCCAGACCCCAGACCGTCACCGGCCAGTCCTCCAGATACCACCGGCTGAACTGGGCGATGTCGGAGGCGGTATAGCTCCGGGGCAGGTCGTCGGGGAGCTGGTATTCCCAGGCCACCTGGCCCGCCGGGTCCAGAATCATGGCCCAGGCCCGGTTCTGGTCCAGCATCCCGACGGCGGTCCGGTCGGCCTGCCAGCCGGACCCGCTGCCGGTGAGATGGGCGCAGAAATCCACAATCTGAAAGCTGTCCGAAGGGCCGGTCATCTCCCCGATCCCCAGCAGAATCACCAGCACCGCGATGTTGGTCACCAGAAGCAGGGCCAGCAGTCCCACCGTGGAAAAGACATACCGGCGGAAAAAACGTCTGACCGGATTCATCGCGCCGCCCCCTTGGAGTCGGGCAGGTCCAGCCGGTAGCCCAGCCCCTTGACCGTCACAATGGACACCGGGCGGGAGGGGTTGGCCTCGATCTTCTCCCGCAGGTGCCGGATATGGGTGGCCAGGGTGCTCTCGTATCCCTGCCACACCGGGCCGCAGACCGTCTCGCAGAGGGCGCCGGTGGTGACGATCCGGCCGGCGTTTTCGTACAGCTTGCGGAACAGCTGCAATTCCTTGGCGGTGAGGGGAAAGGTGGTCTCGCCCCGGTGAACCGCCGCGTTTTCGATGTCCACCTCGGCAGCCGCCAGCTGGACCCGGTGGCCGGTGTCGGGGCTGGTCCGCCGCAAAATGGCCTGGACCCGGAACAACAGTTCCCGGGGCAGAAAGGGCTTGGCCAGATAGTCGTCCGCCCCGCTCTCAAACCCGGTGAATTTGTCCTCGGCCTCGCTGCGGGCAGTCAGCATCAGGACCGGCACACTGCTGGTCCGCCGCAATTCCCGCAGCACGGCAAAGCCGTCCATCCCCGGCATCATCACATCCAGAATCACCAGGTCGGGCCTGTGGGCCGCGCAGAGGGCCAGGGCTTCCGGCCCCGTCCCCGCCGTAATCACCCGGCCGTATCCCGCCCGGACAAAAATGCCCCGCACCATCTCCAGCAGTTCGGCCTCGTCATCCACAATCAGGATGGTTTTATCCTCGTTCATGCCGCTCACCTCCAGCCCCATTGTACCATAGCCGCTGCCCCCTGCCTATGGTCCCGGCGGATTCTCAAGGGAAAATCAAACCCCCTTCCCCTTGATTTTGTCTGGAAATTGTCCCGCTGCGGTAGCCAAAACCGCCCGTTGTGCGTTATAATACAGAGGGCGGGGCCCCACCCGCCCCTTTCAATCGAATTTTACTTACGAGGTAACTATGCGAACCATTGGAACCCTTTGCAGGCGGCTGGTGGTGCTGGTGCTGGCGGCGGCGCTGCTGTTGGGCGGGCTGCTGACCTTCCGGGGCTATCAGATGTACCGCGGCGCCCTGGACCAGCAGAGCCTGGCCGACACCGTGGACGCCATCCGGGCCCAGCCCGGCTACACCCCCCTGAGCGGCCTTCCCCAACTGTATCTCAACGCCGTCATTGCGGTGGAAGACCACCGCTTCACCCAGCACGGCGGCATCGATCTGATCGCCATCACCCGGGCCGCCCTCTACGATCTGGCCACCGGCAGCCTGGACCAGGGCGGCAGCACCATCACCCAGCAGGTGGCCAAAAATCTCTTTTTCACCCAGGAAAAACAGTTTGTCCGCAAGGTGGCCGAAGTCTTTATGGCCTTTGCGCTGGAGCGCAGCTACACCAAGGGCGAAATCCTGGAACTGTACGTCAACACCATCTATTTCGGGGACGGCTATTACGGCGTCTACGACGCCTGCGCCGGCTATTTCGGCAAGACCCCCGCCGAGATGACCTCCTACGAGGCCACCCTGCTGGCCGGCATCCCCAACGCCCCCTCCATCTACTCCCTGAGCGCCAATCCCGATTTGGCCGCCCAGCGTCAGAGTTATGTGGTGCGTCAGCTGGTCAAATACGGCTATCTCACCGACGAGGAAGCCGCCGCACTCTGAGCATGCAAAAACCGCCGCCCTGCCCCCTCCGGGCCGCTGGCAGCGGTTTTCTGTTTTGGGGCTGTCACCCGCCCAGGGTCACGTCCTGTTTCTGATACCAGGCCAGGGCCCCGGCGAAGTCTTCAGGCTGGAAATCCGGCCACAGCCGGTCCACCACATAGAAATCGGCGTACACCGCCTGCACCGGCAGAAAGCCCGACAGACGGCGCATCCCGCCCCAGCGAATCACCAGGTCCACCCGGGAAATATCCCGGGTGCGGAGGCTTTCGGTGATGTTCCGGCGGCTGGGCCCCGGCCGGTCCAGCCCGGCCAGGTCCCATTCCCAGCCGTAATTGACCAGGAAATTCACCCGGATTCCCCCGCCGTTCAGGTCGGTCCGGGTGAGATACCGCCGCAGCGGCCCGGGAAAGGCCGGGGCCCTGTCATCCCCCGCCACCAGCAGGGACACCGGCTCGGCGGCGATCAGCTCCACCGCCTCCACGCAGGCCCTGGAAAAGGCCTCCACCTGCCGGGCCGGGCGGCGGCAGTTGTCGGTGGTGAACCCATAATAGGTGATCTCCCGGACCCCTGCCTCCCGGGCCAGCCGCAGCACCTCCAGCCCCGGCGCCAGGCCGTGAGCATAGCCCTCCTGCTTTTCCATTCCGGCCCCCTGGGCCCAGCGGCGGTTGCCGTCCGGGATGATTCCGATATGATTGGGTATCCGCATCCAATCCCCCCTCCTGCCTTCCAGCTTGGGCAGCCGGGGAGGGGATTATAC
>CALWZL010000038.1 GCA_944385995.1 uncultured Faecalibacterium sp. | reverse complement strand
TCGGGCTCGTCGTCGATGTCCTCGGGACGGATGCCCATCTTGACCTTCTTGCCGACATAAGCGTCCAGCTTGCCGTCAGCAGTCTTATCCTTGGGCAGGGGGATGGTGTCGCCGCCCAGGTCGATGCCGTACTGGTCGCCCTTCTTGGTGACGGTGCCGTCCAGGAAGTTCATCTGGGGGCTGCCGATGAAGCCTGCGACGAAGGTGTTGCAGGGATAATCGTACAGGTTCTGCGGGGTATCAACCTGCTGGATGATGCCGTCCTTCATGACGACGATGCGGTCGCCCATGGTCATGGCCTCGGTCTGGTCATGGGTAACGTAGATGAAGGTGGTGGCCAGCTTCTTGTGCAGCTTGATGATCTCGGTGCGCATGCTGGTACGCAGCTTGGCATCCAGGTTGGACAGAGGCTCGTCCAGCAGGAAGACGGCCGGGTTACGGACCATGGCGCGGCCCAGAGCAACACGCTGACGCTGGCCGCCCGACAGAGCCTTGGGCTTGCGGTCCAGCAGGTGCTCGATCTCCAGGATCTTGGCTGCCTCGTGGACGCGCTTGTCGATCTCATCCTTCGGGGTCTTGCGCAGCTCCAGACCGAATGCAATGTTCTTGTAGACGGTCATGTGGGGGTACAGAGCGTAGCTCTGGAACACCATGGCGATATCACGATCCTTGGGGGGAACGTCGTTGATCAGACGGCCGCCGATGTACATCTCGCCCTTGGAGATTTCCTCCAGACCGGCGATCATACGCAGAGTGGTGGACTTGCCGCAGCCAGAGGGGCCGACGAAGATGATGAACTCCTTATCCTTGATCTCAAGGTTGAAGTCGGTGACGGACGGAGCAGTAGCGCCCGGGTAAATCTTATAAATGTGCTGGCAGCTAATCGAAGCCATGGTGTTGCCTCCCTATACAAATCAATGTTGTAACGACCAATTTAGACGAGCCCGCCAGACCTTTTGTCTGGCCCTTGACGGGGCTCTCACTTGCTGGTACTATAATAGCAGATATTTTTGTGATATGAAATAGCATTTTATTGATTGGGGGTGTCGGATATTGATTTATCATTGGGAAACCACCGCCGCACTGGCAGCTGTACGGGATGAACAGACCGACATCCCCCTCACTTTGTCCGGCGAAGGGCTGTGGGTCTGCCTGTTGTCCAGCGGCAGCTGCACCGCGGTTTTGGGGGACGCGCCGGGGTCTCTGCCCTCCCTTCCCCCCAAGCCGGTGGACGCCGGCGGTCTGATTTTGAGCCGGAGTCCGCTGATTTTGACCCCGGCCTCCGAATGTCATCTGCTCTGTCTCCTGCTGACCGGTTCGGCGCCGTCCCAGATGCTGGCCGGTCTGCCGGAACAGCCCTTTTCGGCCCGGGGTGAAACCTGTCCCGGTGCCGCCGAACTGATGGGGCGGCTGGCCGGCGATGAATCCGGCCAGGGCCGGGCCCGCAGCCAGCTCGTCTTTGCGCTGCTCTGCGAGCTGGCCACCGCCGACAGCGCCGCCCCGCCCCTGCCCCCGCTGGCCGCTGCCGCCATCGAGGACATCCGCCAGAACTACGCCGGCCTCTACGGCGTGGAGGAGCTGAGCGAGCGGCTGGGCGTCTCCAAAAGCCATCTGATTCGGGTGTTTACGGCGGCGGTGGGAATCCCGCCAGGGCGCTATCTCACCGGCGTCCGCATCGAGGCCGCCATGAAACTTCTCCTCCACCGGGAATACAGTCTGGACGTGGTGGCCAGCCTCTGCGGCTTTTCGGGGGCCAATTACCTCTGCCGGGTCTTTAAAAAGGAGACCGGCCAGACCCCGGCCCAGTGGCGGGCCGCCGCTGCCCGCACCGCCATCGCAGACCTGTCGGCCGACGAGCGGACCCGCGAACAGGAAATGTTCATCTGACCCTGTACCCGGCCTTGACAAATGCGCCGAAGTGTCTATAATATGTAATCAGTTACCTATTTCAGAGAGGTGGGACAGTCGGATATGATGCCTTTTGGTCTGAAAATTGCCATCATCAACCGGGCCTTCCGCAAAAAACTGGACGAAAAGGCCTCGGCCATGGGTCTGACATCGGTTCAGCTCCGGGTGCTGGGGTCTATCAGCCGTCTGGAGGCCGCCGGTGAAACCGAGATTCACCAGAACGACCTGGAGCGGATCGAACATGTCACCCATCCGGCCATGACCAAGATGCTGCAGCGCCTGGAGAGCAAGGGATGGATTCAGTGCGTCCCCAGCGCCATCGACCGCCGGTACAAGAAAATCACCTGTACCGAGCAGTCCGCCGGCATCCACAAGATGATTTTGGCCCAGGACGCGGAAGTGTTTGAGGAGCTGTGCCGGGACCTGACCGATAGCCAAAAGGAAAACCTGAACCTGTTGGCGGACCTCATTTTGCAGAACATCGACGCAGAATGACGGCCGCGGTTCTCTGGATTCATGCTCCAGGCGGTGTGCCGAGGAATGCACTCGCGCACACTGCCTCCTTTTTGCCCCAAATAGGTAACCAGTTACTTAATAACAGAGAAATCGAAGGAGCGTATCTGAAATGGAACAAACGGCATCTGAAAACAAGAGCATCTTTGCCACCGAACCCATCGGGCGATTGATTGCAAAGTTCGCCATCCCCTGCGTCATCTCGCTGCTGGTGAACTCCCTGTACAACATCGTGGACCAGATCTTCATCGGCTGGGGCGTGGGTTATCTGGGCAACGGCGCCACCAATATCGTCTTTCCCATCACCATTGTGGCCCTGTCCCTCTCCCTGATGATCGGTGACGGCGGCGCCGCCTATCTGAGCCTGAAACTGGGCGAGGGCGACATCGAAAGCGCCAAAAAGGGCGTCGGCAACGCCATCGTCATGGTCACCATGGTCAGCATCCTCCTGACCGCCGTCTTTCTGATCTTTATCAACCCCATCCTGGACCTGTTCGGCGCCACCGATGTCCTGCGGCCCTACGCCTTGCAGTACGGCACCATCATCGGCATCGGCCTGCCGTTCATGATGATTCCCGGCGCCCTCAACTCGATGATCCGGGCCGACGGCAGCCCCAAATATGCCATGTTCTCGATGGCCCTGGGCGCTGTCATCAACACCATCTTTGACCCTGTCTTTATCTTTGTCTTTCATATGGGGGTCCAGGGCGCGGCCATCGCCACCGTCATGGGTCAGGTGGCGTCCTTCATCGTCTCGGTGATCTATCTGCCCCGGTTCAAAACCCTCCGCTTTGACGCTGCCTGCTTCAAGCTGAAGCCCCGCACCTGCGGGAACATCGCCAGCTTCGGCGTCAGCAGCTTCATCACCCAGTTCGCCATCACCATTGTCATGGCCCTCACCAACAACCTGCTGGCCATCTACGGCGCCGAATCGGTTTACGGCGCTGAAATTCCTCTGACCGCCACCGGCATTGTCATGAAGGTCAACCAGATCCTGATTTCCATCCTGGTGGGCATCGCCGTGGGCACCCAGCCCATCATCGGCTACAACTACGGCGCCAAGAACTTCACCCGGGTCAAGAAGGCCCTGGACATCGCCTTTGTGATCTCGGAAATCATCTCCATCCTCGCCTTCCTGATCTTCCAGTTCACTCCCATGACCATCGTCTCCATCTTCGGCTCGGAAGAGGGCCTGTACAACGAGTTCGCCGTCATGGCCTTCCGCATCTTCCTGCTGCTCTGCCCCCTGACCGGTTTCCAGACGGTGGTATCGGTCTACCTTCAGGCCGTGGGCAAACCGGTCAAGTCCGCCATCCTGTCTCTGGCCCGGCAGATCATCTTCTTTGTCCCCGCAGCTCTGATTCTTCCCAAGTTCCTGGGCGTAACAGGCGTCCTGTGGACCGGTCCTGTTGCGGACGGCCTGGCCTTCCTCCTCTCCCTGGGCCTGCTGATTTACGAGCGGAGCCAGCTGAAAGAGGACCAGGTCTCCGCATAATCCCGGCCCCTGTCATTCCACGAAAGGAGAACATCTGAACATGAAAAACCGTGTCATCACCATCAGCCGCGAGTTTGGCAGCGGCGGCCGCACCATCGGCAAAAAGGTCGCCGAGGCCCTGGGGATCCCCTGCTATGACAACGAGCTGATTCAGAAAATCGCCGCCGAGAGCGGCTTTCACGAGGGCTACGTCAGGGATGCCGGCGAGGATTCCACCGGCGGCTTCCTGGCCTCCGCCTTTGCCCACCATTCCCAGGGCCACAACAACGCCGACTATCTCTGGAAGGTCCAATACAAGATCATCACCGACCTGGCCCAGAAAGGCCCCTGTGTCATTGTGGGCCGCTGCGCCGACTACATCCTCCGGGACACCGCCGATTGCCTGCGGGTATTCATCCACGCCGACATGGATTTCCGGGCTGACCGGATTGTCAAAGTCTATGGCGAGCGGGAGGAATCGCCCCAGCAGCGCCTTCGGGACAAGGACAAGCGGCGGGCCGCCTATCACCGGTTTTACACCGACATGAAATGGGGCCACGCCCAAAACTATGACCTGACCCTCAACAGCGGCACCCTGGGCATCGACCGCTGCGTCCAGATCATCCAGTCACTGTACTGATCCCGCGGGACCCTTCCGGCGGATGTGCAGGCTTTTTCCGCCGGGACGGCCTCCCTTCCCCGCAGGCAGATTTCCCTTCCATCCCCGGGGCCGGTGTCTGCGATGGTTCCGGCCCCGTCTCCCTGTTCCCTCTTTCCCATCGCACACCAAAAAAGGACCCCTGCCAAAAGGCAGGGGTCCTTGCTCTTTGCTGTTCAGAACGTCAGCTCGCCCTTGGGGTCCCGGGTCATCAGGGCGTTGACGGCGTCGGCCGGGTTCATCCCCTGGTTGACGACGGCGTTCACCGCCCGGACAATGGGCATCTCCACCTGGTAGCGGTCGCTCAGCTCGATGGCGGCCGGCAGGGCGTTCATGCCTTCCACCACCATCCCCACTTCCTTGACGGCCTGTTCAGGGGTGCGGCCCTGGCCAATCAGCTGGCCGGCCCGGTTGTTCCGGCTGTGCTGGCTGGTGGCGGTGACAATCAGGTCACCGATACCGGCCAGACCCGCAAAGGTGTGAATGTTGCAGCCCATGGCGGTGCCCAGGCGGGCAATCTCTGCGATGCCGCGGGTAATCAGGGCGGCGCGGGTGTTGTCGCCATAGCCCAGGCCGGTGGAAATGCCCACGCCCAGAGCGATGACGTTCTTGAGGGCGCCGCACAGCTCCACGCCCTTGATATCGGGGTTGGTGTAGACCCGCATGCACTTGTTGGTGAAGGCCTCCTGCACGATGGAAGCCGCCTCTGCATCCGCCGATGCCGACACGATGGTGGTGGGCAGATCCAGCGCCACTTCCTCGGCGTGGGTGGGCCCCGACAGGGCCACCAGGCGGATGCCCCGGGGGCCGTCCTCCTTGCCCAGCTCGTCGGCCAGGACTTCGGTCATGGTCAGGAGGGTTTCCGCTTCAATGCCCTTGGCCACATCCACAATCAGCTGACCATACCGGATGAAAGGCCGGGCCTTGGCTGCGGTGGACCGGACAAACACCGAGGGCACCGCAAACACCAGAATATCCTGGCCGCTGCACACCTCGGACAGTTCCTTGGTGAAGCGGAGAGACTCGGGCAGAACCATTCCGGGCAGGTTGGGATGAACCCGCGTCCGTGCGAGGTCGTCGATCTCTTTCGGGATGGCGGACCAGACCAGCACATCGCTGCCGCTCACCGACAGCATCCGCGCCAGCGCGATTCCCCAGGTGCCTGCACCCAAAATACCAATTTTTCGTGCCATTGCTCGCAACCTCCGTTATCTTCTTGCTGCCCTGCGCGGGCGTTCATTCTATTCTTTTATTGTACCCAAAAGCAACGGCCGCGTCAAGCTGCCGCCGGCCTCCCGCCAGCTTCCAGACCGCCAGCGCAATCAGGTAGTTGCTGCCCAGAATCACCACCGCCCAGACGCAGGACATCCAGACCGGCTGGTCATAGACGTACAGGAATGGATAAGGTCCTTTATACACTTTGGCAATGTTGGCGGCCAGCATGACACTGCCATACAGGAGGGTGGGAATCATGGCCAAACGGACCGTCCGGCGGGGCAGCGGGGTGCTGCGCTCCAGCAGAACAAAGGACAGGAAGGCCACCACCGGATTCAAAAAGTGGTTGTACAGCATGGAACTGGTCAGCAGCATGACGTAATGTCCATCGGGGCCATACATGGGAGCCAGGACAAAGACCACCGTCAGAAAGGTCATCATCAGGCAGCTTGTCACAATGTACTTGAGGGTGCGGACGGCCCTGGGCATTTCGCCGCCGGTGAGGAAGGCCACGGCCTGACAGACCGCCGTCACCAGGCAGACCGCCATGGCGAAGAGGTTGGACAGCTCGGTGTAAAACAGGAACATCTGCTCGTGGACGCCGCTCCAGCTGATCGGAGAGGCGATGATTTCCATCCAGACGATGGAAGCATTGGCCAGGATGGACAAAAATTTTTGCAGGCGGCTTGTGTGCATGCGATCTCCTCCCAACAGGAAAGAGCGGGCTGTTCCAGCCCGCCCCCTCATTCAGGTGCGTTATTTTGCCGTGTTGATGAAGTGCCGGTTGTCCACCAGGTACTTGATGCCCGAAATGGCGGTGACGGCAGCCACCAGCCAGCACAGGACCATCCCGATCAGATCCACGGCGCCCACATCGGCGGGACCGGCCAGGGCGGCGGCAAAGTAATAGAAAATGATGCTCAGCATCTGGAGCACCGTTTTCACCTTGCCCCACATGTTGGCGGCAATCACCTTGCCGTCCTTGGCGCCGGCGGCCACCATCCGCAGCCCCGACACCGCAAATTCCCGGGCCAGAATGATGGCCAGCACCACCGGCGAACAGACCCCGTCCCGCATCATATACAGAAAGGCCACCGTAGTCAGCAGCTTGTCGGCCAGCGGGTCGGCAAACTTGCCGAAATCGGTAATCATATGCCATTTGCGGGCCAGATGGCCGTCCAGGTAGTCGGTGAAGCTGGCCAGCGCAAAGACCACGCCGGCGGCCAGGTACCACATGGGCTGATAGTCCGCCGTGCCGTACTGGGTCAAAGAGGTAAACACCATAAACACCGGCACCAGCAGAATCCGGGCCAGGGTCAGTTTATTGGGTAAATTCATCGAAGATTCCTCCTCTTTCGTTCCGGGTTGTCATATTCTTTTGCTTTATGACGCCCGGTACAGGGCAGAGCCGCCGCACCTGCGATACGCAGCGGCGTCCTGCTGTTACAGATTCCCCTCGGTTGTTTCTTCGGTCACGCGGCCGTACAGGTCGTACAGGTCGCTCTCATCAATCTTGACATGGTAGAAGGTGCCGGGATAGAGGGGCTCCTCGCTGGCCACGCAGACCGCCCCGTCGATCTCGGGGGCGTCGGCAGCGGTGCGGCAGATGTACAGACCGCTTTCATCGTCCAGGCCGTCGCAGATCACCCGGAGGGTCTGCCCCACCTTTTCGGCCTGCTTGCGGGCCATGATGCCGGTCTGAATCTCCATCACGATTTCGGCCCGGCGGTCCTTGGTCTCCTGGTCCAGCTGGCCTTCCATGGCGGCGGCTTTGGTGTTCTCCTCGGCGGAGTAGGCAAAGCAGCCCAGACGGTCAAACTGGACTTCCTTGACAAACTGGCACAGCTCCTCGAACTGGGCCTCGGTCTCCCCGGGGAAACCGGCAATCAGGGTGGTCCGCAGGGTGATGCCGGGAATGGCGGCCCGCAACCGGGCAATCACGTCCAGCAGTTCCGACCGGGTGGACCGGCGGTTCATGTTGCGGAGAATCTCGTCGTTGCAGTGCTGGATGGGCAGGTCCAGGTAAGGCAGAACCTTCTGGTTCCGCTGCATGGCGGCGATGAAGTCGTCGGTGATCCGCTCGGGGTACGCATACAGAATCCGAATCCACTCAATTCCCTCGATGGCGTTGAGCCGGTCCAGCAGGGTGCAGATGCTGCCGGGCTTGCCCCAGTCCTCGCCGTAGGCGGTGGGGTCCTGGGCCACCACAATCAGCTCCTTGACCCCCTCGCTGGCCAGCCACTGAGCCTCGGCCACGCAGTCGTCCATATCCCGGCTCCGCAGCGGGCCGCGAATCAGGGGGATGGCGCAGTAGTGGCAGCGGTTGTTGCAGCCCTCGGCAATCTTTAAGTAGGCGTAGTGGGACGGGGTGCCGATGACCCGTTTGCCCCCCAGGGGAAAATCCCGCTTGGGGCCGTAGGTCTCAAACTGTTCGCCCCCGGCCACCCGGGCCGCAATCTGGTCGATGATGCCGTTGGAGCCGCAGCCCACCACCGCATCCACTTCGGGGATCTCGGTGCGGATCTGGTCCCGGTACCGCTCGGCCAGACAGCCGGTCACCACCACTTTCAGATTGGGGTTCTGCTGTTTGTAGCTGCAGGCCTCCAGAATGTTTTCGATGGCCTCGGTCTTGGCGCTCTCAATGAAGCCGCAGGTGTTGACCAGCACCAGATCGGCGTCGGCGATGTCCGCCACCGTCTCATGCCCTGCGGCCAGCAGGGTGTAGACCATCCCGTCCAGGTCCACCTGGTTTTTGGGACAGCCCAGGGATATACAGGCAATTTTCATCTTGTTGCTCGTCTTTCTGTTTGGTATTAGGTTGATGTGTCGGGGTCGTAGTCCAGGGCCTGCCGGATGACCCGGTGGGGAAATCCACGCCGCGCCAGGGCCGCCGCCACCAGATCCCGCCGGCCTGCCGCCAGCTTGGCCCGGTAAGGTCCTGCCACCAGGGCCCGGGCGGCCTCCAGCTCGGGATCGGTTCCCTCCTCGTCGGGGGCATAGGCGGCCTCCAAAGCCGCGTCAATCTGGCTGTCGGTCAATCCCTTGCCCCGCAGGGCCATGGCCGCCGCCAATCGGCTTTTCCGTGCCCGCTGCAGGCTGCCGGCCCGGGCAGCGGCGTACCGCGCGTCATCCAGCAATCCGGCCTCCACCAGCTCCGCCACCGCCGCAGCGGCGGCTTCCGGGGTGAAGTGGGCGCAAAGTTTTTGGTACATCTCGGCCGAAGCATAGTCCCGGCCGGCCAGCATGGCCAGAGCCCGGACCCGGGCCTGGGCCGGGTCGGCAGAGGGCTCCTGGGACCGGGGCTTTCTGCGCTGCCAGGCCATGGGATCAGTCCTCCACCATGATATCCAGCTCGCTCTCGCTGCTGGGGGCGGGAGCCTTCACCACCGGGCCGGCATCCTTGTCCTCTTTGCCGGCGTTCTTGGCCTCCTGGGCCGCTACCGCGGCGCTGCCCTTGGCCATGGCGCCCCGGCGGCCGGTGGAATACAGCTTGTCGGCGTTGGCCCGGATCTGGCTCTCGATGTCGTTGGCAATTTCGGGGTTGTCCGCCAGGAACTGTTTGGCGTTGTCCCGGCCCTGGCCCAGACGGATCTCCCCATAGTTGAACCAGGCGCCGCTCTTCTGGACAATGCCCAGCTTGACGCCCACATCCACCAGCTCGCTCATCTTGGAAATGCCCTTGCCGAACATGATATCAAACTCGGCTTCCCGGAAGGGAGGCGCCACCTTGTTCTTGACCACCTTGGCACGGGTGTGGTTGCCAATGAACTGGCCCGAAGAATCTTTCAGGCCCTCCACCCGGCGGACATCGATGCGGACCGAGGCGTAATACTTCAACGCCCGGCCGCCGGTGGTGACCTCGGGATTGCCGTACATGACGCCCACCTTTTCGCGCAGCTGGTTGATAAAGACGCAGACGGTGTTGGTCTTGCCGATGACCGAGGTCAGCTTCCGCATGGCCTGGCTCATCAGGCGGGCCTGCAGGCCCACATGGCTGTCGCCCATCTCGCCCTCAATCTCGGCCCGGGGGACCATGGCGGCCACCGAGTCGATGACAATGGCATCGATGGCGCCCGACCGGACCAGGGCCTCGCAAATCTCCATGGCCTGCTCGCCGGTGTCGGGCTGGCTCACCAACAGGCTGTTGATGTCCACCCCCAGGGCCGCGGCATAGTTGGGGTCCAAAGCGTGCTCTACATCGATGAAAGCCACCTCGCCGCCCTTCTTCTGGGCTTCGGCCAGAATGTGCAGGGCCAGGGTGGTTTTGCCGCTGGACTCGGGTCCATAGATCTCGATGATGCGTCCCCGGGGTACGCCGCCCACGCCCAGGGCCAGATCCAGCCCCAGGCTGCCGGTGGAAATGGCTTCCACCTGCAGGGCGGCACTGTCCCCCAGCTTCATGATGGCGCCCTTGCCGAACTGCTTTTCAATCTGGGCCAGCGCGGTGGTCAGCGCCTCCTTTTTTGCGTCGGGCTCGGTCTTTTTGACGGCCGCCGCCACTGCGGTGTTCTGATTTTTTGCCATACCCTGATGCTCCTTTACTGGTTTTCCGTACAGAATTGTTTTCCCCTATAGTATACCACAAATCAGGGGAATTACAACAGTAAGTTGTGGAATCTCTTGGAAGGTCCTCTCAGGCTCGGGCGGTCACGCACCGGTCGTTGCCGGCGTAATCCTGGCGGCAGCCGATGTCGGTCCAGCCCGCCGCAGCCAGCAAATCAGTGACCGCCTGGCGCTGCTGCCAGCCGATCTCCAGCACCAGGGCCCCGCCGGGGCGGAGCGCGGCCCGGTAATGAACCGCAATGGCCCGGTAGAAGTCCAGACCATCCCTGCCGGCGGCCAGGGCCATGGCGGGCTCACGGGCGGTTTCGGGCTGGAGCTCCGTCATCTCCTGGGCGGTGAGATAGGGAGGATTGGAGACAATCAGGTCCAGCCCGCCGGGGGGCAGCGTCTCCCAACGGGTGAACAGATCCCCTTCCTCCACCTGGACCGCCGGCTGCGTCTGCTCCGGCAGCCCTGCCAGGGCGCACCGGGCATTTTCCCGGAGATACCGCAGGGCCTCGGGACTCTTTTCCAGACAGGTGACCGCGGCGTCGGGGCGGAAGGCTTTCACCCCCAGACCCAGGCAGCCGGTGCCGGCGCAGAGGTCCAGCACCTTGGGATTCTGCACCCCTTCCAACATCTGGATGGCCGTCTCGGCCACCACCTCGGTGTCGGCCCGGGGACAGAGAACCCCCGGCCCCACCGCCAACGTAAAGTTCAGAAAAGGCCACCGGCCGCAGATGTATTGCAGGGGTTCCCGTCCGGCCCGCCGGGCGGTGACCTGTTCCAGGCGGCCGGCCTCATCGGGACTGAGGGGATGGTCGGACAGGTGCGGGTCCCGTCCCGCTGCCAGCCGGAACAGTTCCCGGGCGTCAAAGTCTGCGTCGGGACAGCCGGCCGCCGCCAGCCGCTCTTCCACCTGGGCCAGCGCCTGGCGGGGAGCCATGCCGGCGGTTACCACCTGCCCTCCTCCGGGGTTTCGGGCAGGACCGGCTTGACCGCCTCGATGGCCACCTCAATCATGCTGTCGTCCGGCTCAAAGACGGTGAGGCGCTGGACCCACAGGCCCGGCTGCCGCACCAGGTGGCTGAGGGCACTGTCGGAACGGCCGCACCATTTCAGCAGCTCATAGCTGATTCCCATCACCAGGGGCAGCAGCAGCAGTTTCAGCACAACCCGCAGGCCCGCATTGCTCCAGGGAAGGACGCTGTAGAGAAAGACGCTGACAATCACCACCAAAATCAAAAAGCTGGTGCCGCACCGGGGATGAAACCGGGTGTACTTGCGGACGTTTTCCACCGTCAGCTCGTCCCCCGCCTCGTAGCAGGCGATGGTTTTGTGTTCGGCGCCGTGGTAGCGGAACACCCGCTCGATCTCCTTCATCCGGGAGATCAGGTACATATAGGTCAGGAAAATCCCCACCTTGAGGACGCCCTCAATCAGGACCCGGACCCACCGGCCCAGTTCCACAAAATGCCCCAGCGCCGCCACCACCAGGGTGGGCAGGACGGTGAAGAGCAGAATGGCTCCCAGGCCGCCCACCACGGCCGCGCCGGTCAGGAGGATTTTCTCGGCTTTTTCACCCAGATGCTCCCCCACCCATTTTTCAAAGGCGGTCTCCTCTTCTTCCTCGTCGTAGTCGTCCCCCATGCTGACCTGGGCCGAATACATCATATACCGATAGCCCACAATCAGGCTCTCGATCATGGACACGGCCCCCCGCACAATGGGGATCTTCATCCAGCCCTTGCGGACCGGCACCGGGTCGGTCTTGGTCTCAATCTCGCCGTCCGGCTTGCGGACGGCACAGCAGATCAGCTTGGGGCCCCGCATCATGATGCCTTCCATCAATGCCTGGCCTCCTACACTGGTCTTGAAACATTCTTTCTTTGCGTGTTGGTTCATTGGTCTTGATACTCCTGCTTTCTAGATCTTATACAGCGGCAGGCCCAGGGTTACCACGGTGCCGCGGCCCAGGGTGCTGCGGAGGTCCAGGGTGCCATCCAGAGCGGTCATGATGGAATCCACCAGGGCCAGCCCGATGCCGCTGCCCCGCACCGCGTTGCTTCCCTTGAAAAACTTGGACTTGACGTTCCCCAGATCCTCGGGGGGAATCCCGCGGCCCTGATCGATGATCTCAATAAAGGCCTTGTATTCCCCGGCCCACAGCTTGACGGTGATCCGTCCGCCGGGGGCCGAATATTTGATGGCGTTGTCCAGGACATTGATGAACACCTGCCGCAGCCGGTCGGGGTCTGCATAGACCGGAATCATCTCCTCCGGTTCGGTGTAGCTGAGCTCCAGCCCTTCCTGGAGCATCCGGGGCTCACAGAACAGCAGCGCGTCGGTGAGCTCGGCCACCAGGTCCAGCGGCCGGCACTCCATATGGATGCCCCCATTCTGGAGCCGGCTGAAGTCCAGCAGTTCCTCCACCATGTTGTAGAGGCGGCCGGTTTCGCTGTGGATGATTTCCAGTCCCTTCTGGTAGTTGGCATCGCCCGGGTCGTCCAGACTCTCCAGGGTCTCCACCCAGCCCCGAATGGAGGTCAGAGGGGTACGCAGCTCATGGGAGACCGAGGAAATGAATTCATTTTTCATCTTTTCGGTCTCGGCCAGGCCCTGGGCCATCCGGTTGATGCTGCCCCGCAGCCGGTCCATCTCGTCCCGGGGCGGGTTGGTCTCGGGGAGGCGGACGCTCAGGTCCCCCCGGGCGATATCGGCGGCGGCCCGCTCCACCTGGCCCAGAGGCGCCACAATGCTGCGGACGAAGTAGAGGCCCGAGGCAATGGTAAAGCCCAGCGCCGCCGCGCTCACCAGGATGCTCAATCCAAAGGCGCTGTCAATCTGCTGGCGGACCAGGGCCAGACTGGTGACCAGCCGCATGGCCACGATTTCTTCGGCGGCATAGGGCACCAGGCAGCAGACCGACATGACCAGTTCCCCGGTGGAGGTGGTGTAAATGGCGGTGCCGTAGCCGTCGGGATCGGTCTGGGCCTCCTCAAAGTCGTCCGGCACAATGATGCCGGCGGCGCTGGTACCGCTGGTGCTGGCAATGACATTGCCCTGACCGTCCAGCAGCATAAATTCATATTTGTCCTTGTCGGAAAACTGTTCCACCATCCGGCGCAGGGCCAGGCTGCGGCTGGCGGCGGTCCGCTGGACGGTGTCGCCGGTGTAGACCTTGAGCTGGCCGCTGATGGAGGAAAACCGCCGGTACATGCTCTGCTGCACCCCGTCATAATAGCCGCGGACGGTGCTGTAGAGGAACATCCCCTCGATCACCGCCAACAACAGGACGGTGACCAGCAGGCTGCCCCGAATCCACCGGCGGGTGATGCTGCTGCGCAGGCCGGTGCCGGGTCCGCTGGGGCGTTTGAAATGTTTCAGGCGCTTCATCATCCCGGGCCGGTCACTCCTCCCAGCGGTAGCCATAGCCCCAGACCGTCATGATGTGGGTGGGGCTGGAGGGCTCATCCTCGATTTTCATCCGCAGGCGGCGGATATTCACATCGACGATCTTGACATCGCCGAAGTAATTTTCGCCCCAGACCCCTTTGAGGATCTTCTCCCGGCTGAGGGCCGTGCCCGGGCTGCGGAAAAACAGCTCCATGATCTGGAACTCCACCTGGGTCAGCTCGATGGGCTTGCCGGCCTTGAGGAGGAGACGGCGGTTTTCGTCCAGGATAAACTCGCCGCTGACCATGGCGGTGGGGGCGCTGCTTCCCTCTCCGCCGCTGCCCCGGCCCACACGGCGGCAGAGGGCTTCCACCCGGGCCAGAAGCTCACTGACCGAGAAGGGCTTGGTCATATAGTCGTCGGCGCCGATGGACAGGCCCCGGATCTTGTCCTGTTCCTGGCCCTTGGCGCTGAGAATGATGATGCCGATCTTCTGATTGCTGCGGCGGATGGTCTCACAGAGGGAAAATCCGTTCATCCCCGGCAGCATCACATCCAGAATGGCGGCGCTGCATCCCGGGGCCTGTTCCAGCAAAGTGAGCCCTTCCTCGGCGCTGCCCGCCTCCAGCACTTCCATCCCGCTGCGGCGCAGGTTCAGGGCGATCATCTCGCGGATGCTGGTCTCGTCCTCTACAACTAGCACTTTTACCATCCTTTTACCTCCTCACAGGATATAGAACGAGCGGGACAGCCGGTACAGCTGGTCTGCCACCACCACATCCGGTCCGAACTGTGCCTGTACCAGCCGGTTGGACACCACGCCCAACCGGGTCCAATCCGATGTGCGGTCGGATCTGTCGGTGATCCGCACCGTCAAATACAGCTGCTGCCCGTCCTGGCTCCGCAGTTCCACCTGGTTTTCCTCGGGGCCGTCGGTGAGCATCAGATTGCCATACCATTCCATCGGCAATTCCAGATAAAAGCTCAGCTCCTCATCCAGAATCCCGAAGCTCTTGCGGGGCTGGGCGCTGGTGTAATCCATCCAGAGGATGAAATCCATCCGCCGGCCCTGGCTCATATTGATGAGGCCCGCCCCTTCGGGCTGGGTGGGAATCTCCACCACCCCGTCCTTGTCCAGGTCCCGGCTGGTGAGGTCGGGAACATTCCGCAGCGAAGCCTCATAGAGGGCGTTGGCGCCGATCTGGCGGGCCGGCTCCATCTGCTGGGTCTGTTCGTTGTACCGCAGCAGTACCGAGGCCAGATTGGTTCCCGAGACGCCGGTCCAGCCGTCCAGGACCAGATACTGGCCCCCATAGGCCCCCATCCCAGCGGCCAGGGAGGCGCAGCCGGTGAATTTGTCCGCCGAAAGCCCCGTCACCACCGCCTGCCGGAATCCACCCTCCCGGTCGGAGCTCAAAAGCTTGATCTGGGCGGTGCCCTGTTCGTCGGTGCCCAAAAGGATCAGATCCTCGTAGCCGGTGCCGGTGATGTCCTCGATGATGTACTGGTCGTAGGGCTCGGCAAAGATGGCGTCAATCTCTCCGTCCTGGTAATCGTAGACCGCCAGGTAGTTGTCCTCCTGCTGGGCGGTATAGCCCACGATGATCTGATTGGCGCCCCCCTCCTGGAGCCGGGCAAACCGGACGGTGTCCACCGTCTCGGTCAGGCCCTCGATGGCGTCCCGGACCTGCCAGGCGCCGGCCTCATCCTTTTGCAGGATGGCAAGGCAGATGTTGGGGGTCTCCACCACCGTATACAGGACGGCGGCGTCCTGCACCCCGTCCCCGTCAAAGTCGCTCATCAGGAAGGGAGACAGCAAATCTCCGTTGAGCGGATATTTCAGCTGGGCACTCTGGCCCAGCCAGCTGTCCAGCGCCGTCTGAATCTCGCCGTAGTCGCCCTCCAGCCGGGGCGCCCGCAGCAGTTCTTCCACGGTGGTCCGCTCCTGGCCCGGCAGGGCGCACCCTGCCAGCAGGGCGGCAGCACAGACCAGAGCCGCCAGCTTTGCCAACGCTTTCACCCTTCCGGCCCCCTTTCCTGGTTTTGCGGCCCGGCTGCCGCCGGCACCGCATTTGCTTTTCTATTGTACCATCCAATTGTGACGATTTCTACATTGGTTTTGAGAAAATCACCGCCGCGGCCCACACACGCAAAAAAGCCCCCGTCCTTGCGGACAGGGGCCATTCGCTTTATCTCAGATTAGACCAGCTCGAGGATTGCCATCTCGGCGGCATCGCCGCGGCGGACGCCAATCTTCACGATGCGGGTGTAGC
>CALWZL010000037.1 GCA_944385995.1 uncultured Faecalibacterium sp. | reverse complement strand
AAACCTCCTCGTGTAGTTCTATTATCCTACACGGGGAGGCTTTTTTCTATTGTCTACTTTTTACGGACCCGTTCAGTCTGGAGAAATCCACCCGCAGGGGCTTATTTCTCCTCCACCGGAATTCGCAGGATGCAATAGACCTGGCGGATGCCGTCTTTCAAGGTGTAGCTGATGACCTCTTTGAGCATGACGGGGCCGGGGATCAGGTTCAGTTTGCGGACATGTTCGATGGCGCGGCGGTATTGCTGGTTGTGCTCTTCCTGGGCGGTTTCGGGATGAATGGGATAGGTGGTGTACTGCTCAAATACCCGGCCTGTGGTCATCCGAACAGCGGGGGGAATGGGGTTCAGCCCCACCGCTTCCACCTTGTCGGCGGGCACCGAAAATCCCCATTCCAGCTCCCAGCGGCCCGGATTGCCCCAGGTCAGCCGCTGAGCAGAGCGGACCACCGGCATGGCATCCACCCAGGCTTCCAGCTGACTGTAGGTCCCGGCGTCATTGACAAACTGCTGTTCCTGGGTGTGGGGCAGAAACCAGACCGGCCCGGCGGAACAGATCTGCCATTCTGACGCCTGGCACAACCTGAGGTCTGCCCGCATCTTTTGAAGGGCTTCCAGGGCCAGCCGCTTTTGGGTCAGTTCGGCCGACAGGGTGTCGGCGTGGACCCGGAGCATCTGTTCCAGGTCGTCGGCGGTGCTGTCGGTGATGATTTTGTGGCTCTCCTTGACCGAAAAACCCATGTTTTTCATCCGCTTGCATTCCAGAATGATGCTGGCGTCCCACATATCGTAAAAGCGATAGCGATTTTCGTGGGTATCGGGCTTGAGAATGCCGCTTTCTTCGTAATATTTGAGAAAATGGGGCGATACGCCCATCCGCTTGGCGAATTCGCCGATCCGATAGTGTTTTGGATGGAAGGCAGAACTCATGGTTTCCTCCTGATCGCAAATCCTGTACAAAGCACTTGACCTGCGGGTTGCTGGCAAGTGTAAAATAAAAGGCAGTACGATGGTTAAACAAGTAACAAACCATCCCGGCTTTTTGTCTGAGCCGAACGAGACACACGAAAGACCAAGGAGCGAGCAACATGAAAAGGATTTCCCGCAAAGGCTTTCTGCGAGTGACGGCCGCCACAGCAATGGGCGCCGCCACCGCGGGGGCTCTGTCCGCCTGCATCAACGGCAAAGAAACCGCCACCTCTGCCGCCGGCAATGCCGGCATCTACACCCCGGGCACCTACACCGCCACCGAGACCGGCACCAGTGCCGTGACGGTGACCATGACCTTCAGCGACAGCGCCATCACCGAGGTCAAGGTGGACACTTCCAAAGAGACCATCGAGCTGGCAGTGGAATCGGCCGAGCAGTTCCAGGAAGCCCTGATGGCCGCCCAGAGCTCGGAGATTGACAGCGTCTCGGGCGCTACCATCACCTCCAACGCCGTCAAGAAGGCTGCGGCCAGCTGCATTGAGCAGGCCATGGGCCTGGCCACCGAAGAAGAGGAAGAGACGGTGGTAGACGACGGCACCCCGGCCTGGCTGGGCAAGGAGCCGGAGATCGACGACAGCGAGATTGTGGAGACGCTGGACACCGAAGTCCTGGTGGTAGGCGGCGGCACCGGCGGCCTGTTTGCGGCCTGCAGCGCAGGGGAGAACGGGGCCAAGACGCTGGTCATCGACAAGCTGACTTCGGGCGGTGTCCGGGACGACCTGGGCGCCATCGACAGCCGCTACCAGAAAGAGTGGGGCACCAAGATCGACAAGTTCGACTACATCACCGAGATGACCAAGATTGCAGCAGGCCGGCTGGATCAGCGGCTGGTCAAGCTGTGGGCAGAGGAGTCGGGCGAGGCCATCGACTGGTATGGTGACCGTCTGGCCGAGCACGGCGTCGAGCTGTGGCACGAGGCCGGCGGCGACGATGAGGGCTCCCGGTATATCCATTTTGCCACCGGCCATTCTCCCCGCTGGACCGGCAGCGACGACGGCGAGGGCAACGAGCTGGACGGCGCCAAAGTCCTGACCGATTATGCCCTGACCCTGGGCGTGGAGTTCCGCTACAACACCCCCATGGTCAAGCTGACCAAGGAGGACGGCCGCGTGACCGGCGTCATCGCCGAGAACGCAGACGGCGACTACATTCGGATCAACGCGTCCAAGGGCGTGATCGTCTGCACGGGCGGTTATTCCATGAACTACGACATGATGGAGGCCCTTCAGCCCTACAACCTGGCCATCGTGGGCCGCAACGGTTCGATTCCCGGCTGCACCGGCGACGGCATCAAGGCCTGCATCTGGGCGGGGGGCAAGTTCGACGAGACCCACAGCATGATGATGTTTGACCGCGCCGCCCTCAAGCCGGACGCTGTGCCCGGACGCGAGCAGACCGAAGCAGGCGAAAGCGGCTTCTTCTGGATGGGCAGCCAGCCCTTCCTGAAGGTCAACTCCAAGGGTGAGCGGTTCTTCAACGAGTCGGGCACCTATGAAGGCGTTCTCCACGCCGACGAGTTCAATCAAGACCACTGCCATTATACCATTTTTGATTCGGATTGGACAACCTATATCCAGTCTTTCAAGACCCATGGATGCAGCCGGATGTTCCCGTTCCCCAACGGCGCCGACCCCAACATGACCTATCAGGTGGTGGAAGGAATGCTGCCCGGCCTGATCGAGGACGGCTTCCTGTTCCAGTGCGATACCATTGCTGAGCTGGCCGAAAAGCTGGGCCTGCCCGCCGACACCCTGGAAGCCACGGTGGAGCGGTACAATGAGCTGTACGACAAGGGCGTGGATGAGGATTTCGGCAAGGAGTCCTTCCGCCTGAGCGCCATCCGCAAACCGCCCTTCTATGGCGCCAAGAACACCGGCTATATCCTCTGCACCATGGACGGCATCCAGATCGACCTGAACATGAACGCAGTGGACACCAACAATGAACCCATCCCCGGCCTGTATGTGGTGGGCAACGATTCGGGCGCCTACTTCTCGGGCACCTATCCCAACCTGTCCACCGGCGCAGCCTGCGGCCGCACCGTAACCTTTGGCCGCCGCGCCGGCCGGATCGCCGCCACCAGCGGCATCTGATCCGCTCCGCCGGTTCTGGACCAAACCTTTCTTGATAAAACCTCGGCAGCACGGAAATGCGCCTTTGGATGGGCGGATTTCCGTGCTGTTTTTGTGCGGAAAATTCTGCTATAATAGGGGCGATACAGGATAAGGGAGGCTGAAAGATGGCAGATCACATTGAGATACGGGGCGCGCGGGTCCACAACCTGAAAAACATCGACCTGGATGTCCCTCTGGGCAAATTGGTGGGAGTTGCGGGGGTGTCCGGTTCGGGCAAATCCTCCCTGGCCCTGGGAATTTTGTATGCGGAGGGCTCCCGCCGCTATCTGGAAGCTCTGTCCGCCTATACCCGGCGGCGGCTGACCCAGGCCTCAGAGGCCAACATCGACTCCATTGAGTCCATCCCGGCGGCGCTGGCCCTCCACCAGCGGCCGGCGGTGCCGGGCATTCGGAGTACCTTTGGCACTTCCACCGAACTGCTGAACGCTCTCCGGCTGATGTTCTCCCGTCTGGGGAGCCATTGCTGTCCCAATGGACATTTGGTGCCGCCCTCGCTGAATGTGGCGGCGGGCAGGCCGCTGGTCTGTCCGGTGTGCGGGGTATCCTTTGACGGCCCCAGCGCCGAGCGTTTTTCCTTCAACAGCGAGGGAGCCTGCAAGCGCTGCGGCGGCACCGGCGTGGTGCGGACGGTAGACGAATCCACCCTGGTGCCGGATGAATCGCTGACCATTGACCAGGGGGCGGTGGCTCCCTGGAACTCCCTCATGTGGTCCCTGATGACCGATGTCTGCCGGGCAATGGGAGTCCGTACCGATGTGCCCTTTTCCCAGCTGACCGACCGGGAGCGGGAGATTGTCTTTCACGGCCCGGCGGAAAAGAAACACATCTTTTACCGGCCCAAAAACGGCGCTTCGGCAGGAGAGCTGGATTTCACCTATTTCAACGCCGTCTACACGGTGGAAAACGCCCTGGCCAAGGTGAAGGACGACAAGGGGATGAAGCGGGTGGAACGGTTTCTGAAACAGTCCGACTGCCCCGACTGCGGCGGGACCCGGCTGAGCGAACAGGCCCGTTCCAGCCTGCTCTGCGGCAAGAACCTGGCCGAGGTCACCGCCATGACCCTGGACGAGCTGATCCCCTGGGTTCAGGCGGTGCCGGCGGCCATGCCCGGCCCCATGCAGGAGATGGCGGGGAGCATCTGCCGCCAGTTCCTCCACACCGCCAGGCGGCTGATGGATTTGGGGCTGGGGTATCTGTCTCTGGACCGGGCCGGCTCCACCCTGTCCACCGGCGAACGTCAGCGGGTGCAGCTGGCCCGGGCGGTGCGCAACCGCACCACCGGGGTTCTCTATGTGCTGGATGAGCCCTCCATCGGCCTGCACCCCTCCAATGTGGATGGACTGTTGGGGGTGGTGGAGGACCTGATTGCCCACGGGAATTCGGTGGTGCTGGTGGACCACGATGTGCGGGTTTTGAAGGCCGCCGACTGGATCATTGAGATGGGCCCCGGCGCCGGTGAATATGGAGGCCGCGTTCTGGCACAGGGCACGGTGGAACAGGTGGGCCGGATGCCCGGCTCCCTGATCGCCGGCTTTTTGAATGGGCAGGAAACGTCCATCGCCCGGGTTCGGACGGCGTCGGAAACAATGTTTGACCGGGGACATATCCGGCTGTCCACTCTGCCGCTCCATACCGTTCACGAGTTGGAACTGGACCTGCCCAAGGGCCGGCTGATTGCGGTGACGGGGGTGTCGGGTTCAGGCAAAACCACCTTGATTCTGGAGAGTCTGATCCCGGGTCTGAGAGCAAGCATAGCAGGCCAGCCGCTGCCCGCCCATGTGCAGAAGGTCGAGGCGCCGGGTATATCCCGGATTGACCTCATCGATGCCACCCCGATCGGTGTCAACGTCCGGTCCACCGTGGCCACCTACAGCGGGGTACTGGACGACTTGCGGCGGCTGTTTGCAGCCACACCGGAGGCCAAAGCCAGGGGGTACAAGGCGGGGGATTTCTCCTACAACACCGGGTCTTTGCGGTGTTCCGGCTGCGACGGCACCGGACAGATCACCATGGACGTTCAGTTCCTGCCGGATGTGGACATTGTTTGTCCCGACTGCGGCGGCCGCCGGTATGGAAAGGCCGCCGCGGCCATCCGCTGCCGCCCCAAAAAGGCGGCCGAAAAGGACCCGGGTGTCTCGCTGCCGGAATTGATGGGGATGACGGTAAAGCAGGCTCTGGAGCGGCTGGCGGGCCACAAAAAGGTGACGGACAAATTGCAGGTGCTGAACGACCTGGGCCTGGGCTATCTGACGCTGGGAGAAGCGACACCGGCTCTGTCGGGAGGCGAAGCGCAGCGGCTCAAGCTGGCGGCCGAGATGGGAAAGGCCCAGGATGACGCGGTGTTTGTCTTTGATGAGCCTACCATCGGCCTGCATCCGCTGGATGTGCGGGTGCTGCTGGGGGTGTTCCAGCGGCTGATTGGAGCGGGCGCCACCGTGATTGTCATCGAGCACGACCTGGATATGATCTGCAACGCCGACTATGTGGTGGACCTGGGCCCCGGCGGCGGCAAAGCGGGCGGCCGGATTGTGGCAGTCGGGACCCCGGAACAGGTGGCCCAGAATCCGGCCAGCATCACAGGGCGGTATCTGCTGGAATCCCTGCGGCAGGAGGCCGCCCGATAACAGAAAAAAGCTGTCTGACAAAAATCAGACAGCTTTTTGCATTGTACAGTATTTTTACTTGACAGACGTATTTGACAGCAATTCGCCCATTTTCTTCATATCTATCTCGGTCATCACAAAATCAGCGTCGGGCAGAGGCTCCCGGGGCGAGATGTTGGAGTGGACGTAGAGAGTGGCGAGACCGGCCGCCTTGGCGCCGGCAATGTCGCAGGCGGCATCGTTGCCGGTCATGATGGAGCGGGCGGGGTCCAGATGGTGCTCCTCCAGCAGCAGATTGAAAAAGCGGAGGTCGGGCTTTTTGCAGCCGCAGGAAGAGGAGAGATAGACCGCATCAAAGACCTTGTCCAGGCCCAGGGCCCGCATCTCATAGGCGGTAAAGATGGCCTGTGCGTTGGAGAGCAGATAGAGCCTGGCGCCTTTCCGGCGAAGCATCTGGAGCATTTCCAGGGTGCCGTCGTACAGGCGGAGATATTCGGTGGTCATGGCCCGGAAGAATTGTCCCGCATGGACGGCAAGGGTCAGGTCGGCGTCGGCGCCCTTTTGGGTAAAGAGGGCCAGAAAAACTTCCTCGATCTCAATCTCGGGGAAGGCCTCGTGGCTGTCCCGGCGCAGTCCGCGGCACCCGGCTGTCCGCTCCTCGGTCAGACGGCGGTAGGCCTCCTGCAATTCTTCGGGGGTATAGATCGCTCCGTAGTAGCTGTAAAACCGGGCCAGAGCCGCCCAGGCGGCGGGGTTGTCCTCATCGGTGTGAATGTCCACCAGGGTTCCGTATAAATCAAAGATGTAATTTTCGTAGGGCAGCGCGCACATGTAAAAACCTCCTGCATCAAGCTGTTTTGTGGGTGTATCGTAACATACCGCCGTGGGAATGTCAATTTGAAGCGCCGTCCTCCTCGTCGGGACGGGAAGCCAAATTGCCGTCATCGTCCAGCCAGACCTGAAAATAAGGGGCATCTTTGCGGCCGGTCCGATAAAACAGGCTCACCTGCCGTCCCAGCCCGAACAATACGGTCTGCAAGGTGCCCGTCTCGTCCAGACCGGCTTGACGGGTCAGCCAGCGGCCGCTGTCCAGCCGCTGTTTTTGGGTCCGCAGCCAGTCGGGGTCCAGTTTGGAAAGGGCGGCCTGGTTCATCTGAAAAACCACCTCCACCCTGTGCCCCTTGACCACATGGTGAAAACTGCAATAGGGCGCGTCTTTCTCATAGTCCTCCGGGTCCGGCCGGAAGATGGCCTGGAATTGGGCCAGCCCCTTGGGATCGGTGGTGATGCAGGAGATGGAGCGGAGCTTTTGGTCGGCTTCCTGGTCCTGTCCGTCCTGTAAGCCGCTGTCGGCGGCGGGGTCAATCCAGTGGTATTCCATCTGTTCCAGGCTGGCCCCTGCATGAATTTCGTCTTGCAGCGTCAGAAATTCATAATCTCCCGGAACCAGGTCAAGGCCCTGGCGGACGGCTTCCAGTGCACCCGATTTGTCCCCGAAATGGGCCCGGAGTTTGGCGGCCTGGAGCCAGATCCAGGGATAGGATGGCTCAGCCTGGATACCGGCCTCAGCGTACCGGCGGGCCTTCTCCAGGCGGCCGCAGTAGGTCAGGGCACAGGAATAGCGGTAGTACCAGGTGCCGCAGCCTGCGGCGCTTTCTTCCGAGTCCGCCATCCACTGTGCGGCCCGGTAGTAATATTCGTATGCGCCGATGTTGTTGCAGGCAAAGGCGTACCAAAGGGCGATCTGCAAATCGCGGCGGGCCTGCCGTTCGGTGAACCGCCCCGCCTGAACACCGTCGTGTATGAAATTCTCCAGATAGTCCAGCATCTTATGATAATAGCCGCTGCTTCCCTCACAGCATGCCTCCAGGGCTTCGATGTCCTTTTGACCCAGGAGAGAGCCGGTTTCCGGGTCGGTTTTGGCCTTTTCGTCCCGGGTAAACAGGCGGATGGTGGAGACATCCCGGCGGAAACTATGGAAATTGGCCCACCGGAGATTGCTTTGGGCAAAAAATTCCTTGGCGGCGTCCAGGACGGCGGGCAGATCCCAGGCGATGAAATCCAGATAGCCGTAGTAGGTTCCCACCGCGTCCCCTACAAAGGTGAAGGCGTCAGGGCCGGCATGCTGGTCCAGCGCTTCCTCCAGTGCATCCCGGAGATCAAAAAACTGCTGGATTCGGTCCGCACCCCGGACGGCATACAGCGGCCAGCAGAAAAACCCTGCCCCAATGCCGAGCCGGTGATAGAAATCCATGACCTGGTCATCTTCTTCCCAATAGCCCATCAGAAGAGGGGGACAGTTGGTGGAACCAGTGATGATATCCATCCGCCAATCTGCATCGGGATCGATGTCCGGGTCGAAGTGGTAGCCGCTGTAGCGGTCTGTGCAGGTCCGCGGGTCAGGGGAGAGGTCCAGCCCCCTCTTTTGCAGGGTTTCGGACAGATGGTCCAGGGGGATGCCTTCTCCGTTCAGGGGCTTGTCCACCACATCAAAAGCGCCAATCAGCCGAATGCAGGCCACTTCGCCCAAAGCCTGGTCGGTCAGAGCCGAAAGGATCCACCAGGCCTTGTCCTCGTCCTCCCGCAAGAGGGGGAGGAGCTTTTCACAGTAGAGGGTCAAGCCGACGTTTTGGTCCTTTTTGTCCCCGACCGATTCGACCCAGACCAGGACATCGGCGGGCGCGGCTTCCCATCCGTCGACGGACTGGGCAAAGCCGGGATTGGCCTGACGGCCCACCAGAATATCCCAGTGGGCGAGGACTGCATCCGGTGCCTGCCGCTGAACATATTCCATGGCAAACAGACGGGGGCGGCTGCCCTCCAGGGCGAGAATCAGCTGATACCGCTCCCCGTCCAGGCCCAGTTCAAACCCGCCGTCCTCCAGCACAGGGGAGAGCAGATCGGCGCAAAGGGCGATGGCCTGCTGGCCGCTTTCCTCCTGGCGGGTGTCAATCAGGCTGCGCAGCGCGGCCTCGCTCTGGGCAAAGGAAGCCCAGGCCGCCGCGGTCCGCTCCCGGAAGGTCTGCTGAAACAGAGGAAGTGCCAGGCGGCTGCGGCAATCCTCGATGAGCGTCTGAAGTTCCGCCTGGGTGTTGACTTCGGGACCGTCGCCGGGATGCAGTTCCAGCGCCCGGGTGAAGTACCGCAGGGCCGGTCCTTCCTGGTCCAGATAATAGAAGGCGTAACCCATCCGAAAATTCCAGCTGTAACTGTCCTTGCATGCTTCCTCGTGGGCCAGCATCAAGTCGATGGCCCGCCGGAACAGTGCCCGGCCCGCCGGCGTCGCAGGATCGCCCAGATTGTTGCAGGCCCGGGCCAGTTCCATGTCGGTGTCGGCGGTGCGCTGTTCCGGGGGCAGAGCCTCGATGGCGTCGAAGATCTTCTGGTGTTGGTCGTGCATATGCCAGATTTGGCACTGTTCCAGCAGGGTCATGGAGTACCTCCTTCGCTTGAAGAACAAGACCGCAGAAATCCGGCCGCAGCCCGGCGGGGCACGGCGCTCTGCGGTCACAAGGCAGGGCAAAAACAGTACGTGCATGATGCGGCCTCGGGGAAAGATTGATAGTCCCATTGTAGCACAGAATGGAGCAGCGCGGGAGGGGAAAGCGAAACTTTTTTGGTCCATCCTGCTGCTTCCGCCCGAAAGGCGGCTGCAAAGCAAAATTCCTTTACAGCTTTTGGGACGCGCTGCCGGGCCGGGGGGAGCGGGTTTGGATATTGACAAACCGGCCCAAAACCGCTATATTTATTCCATCTAAATGCGATGAGGGAGAGTGCGCGCTGCGGCCACCCTTGCAGAGAGCCGGACCAGGTGCAAGCCGGCAGGGCAGGACAGCGCGCTGTCACTCCAGAGCAGGAGCGGTGAAAGGCCCCAGAACCCTGTCAGCCGCTCCCGGTTTTGCCCCACGTTACCGGGGCGTCAAGAGGCGCGCTTCATGGTTGATGTGCGCAATTTGGGTGGTACCGCGGCTCGAAATTTCAGCCGTCCCATGGAACTTCCGTGGGGCGGCTTTTTTGTCCCCCACCGACACATTCAGGAGGATTTGCCCATGAAGGAACTCGCAAAGCAATACGATCCCAGCCAGGTGGAGGACCGGATCTACCAGTTCTGGCAGGAGGGCGGCTACTTCCACACCAAGGCCGACCCGGACAAGAAACCTTACACCATCGTGATGCCGCCGCCCAACGTCACCGGTCAGCTGCACATGGGCCACGCGGTGGACAACACCATGCAGGACATTCTGATCCGCACCAAGCGGATGCAGGGCTACGCCGCCCTGTGGGTGCCCGGCACCGACCACGCATCCATCGCCACCGAGGCCAAGGTGGTGGAGGCCATGGCCAAGGAAGGTCTGACCAAACAGGACCTGGGCCGGGAAGGTTTCCTGGAGCGCGCCTGGGACTGGAAAAACCGGTATGGCAACCGGATTGTCAGCCAGTTGAAAAAACTGGGCAGCAGCTGCGACTGGCAGCGTGAGCGGTTCACCATGGATGAAGGCTGCTCGGAGGCTGTCCGGGAGGTCTTTGTCCGGCTGTACAACCAGGGCCTGATCTACCGCGGCAACCGGATGGTCAACTGGTGCCCCCACTGCAATACTTCCATTTCGGATGCCGAAGTGGAGTATACCGAACAGGACGGCCATTTCTGGCACCTGCTGTACCCGGTCAAGGAGACCGGCGAGATGCTGGAGCTGGCCACCACCCGTCCCGAGACCATGCTGGGCGATACCGCCGTGGCCATCAATGCCGATGACCCCCGCTATGCCCATCTCCACGGCTGCCATGTCATGCTGCCCCTGCTGAACAAGGAGATCCCCATTGTCTGCGATGAGCACGCCGACATGACCAAGGGCACCGGCGTGGTCAAGATCACCCCGG
Organism: uncultured Faecalibacterium sp.; assembly: GCA_944385995.1. Lineage (GTDB taxonomy): Bacteria > Bacillota > Clostridia > Oscillospirales > Ruminococcaceae > Faecalibacterium. Next base: position 5,811 of record CALWZL010000037.1, on the reverse strand, counting down.
CCCACGACCCCAACGACTTCGAGGTGGGCCTGCGGCACAACCTGCCCATTGTCCGGGTCTTTACCTACGACGGGCACATGACCGGCGCCGCCGACAAGGCCGCAGCCGACGCCCTCTTTGCCGCCGGCAAGAACACCGTCAATGAGCCTGAGGTGCTGGACTGCGGCAAGTATGCCGGCATGACCACCATGGAGGCCCGCAAGGCCATCCTGGCTGACCTGGAGGCCGGCGGCTACCTGAAAGAGGTGGAGCCTCTCCGCCATGAGGTGGGCACCTGCTACCGCTGCCACACCACCATCGAGCCGATGGTGTCCAAACAGTGGTTTGTCAAGATGGAGCCCCTGGCCAAGCCCGCCATCGAGTCGGTGGAGAAGGGGGAGATCCGCTTTGTCCCCGAGCGCTTCACCAAGAACTATATGAACTGGATGAAGAACACCCGGGACTGGTGCATCAGCCGTCAGCTGTGGTGGGGCCATCAGATCCCCGCCTGGTACTGTGATGAGTGCGGTGAAACGGTGGTGGCCAAGGAAGAGCCCACCGTCTGCCCCAAGTGCGGCTGCACCCATCTGACCCGGGACCCTGACACTCTGGACACCTGGTTCTCGTCGGCCTTGTGGCCCTTCAGCACGTTGGGCTGGCCGGAGGAAACCGAGGACCTGAAGTATTTCTATCCCACTGACACCCTGGTCACCGGCTACGACATCATTGGCTTCTGGGTCAGCCGGATGATCTTCTCGGGCCTGGCCTATACCGGCAAGGCGCCCTTCCACACCGTCTGCATCCACGGCATCGTCCGGGACAGCCAGGGCCGCAAGATGTCCAAGAGCCTGGGCAACGGCATCGATCCGCTGGAGGTCATCGCCCAGTATGGCGCCGACGCCCTGCGGTTTATGCTGGTGGACGGCTCCACCCCCGGCAACGACATGCGCTACAGCGAAAAGAAGGTGGAGGCAGCCCGCAACTTTGCCAATAAGCTGTGGAACGCCACCCGCTTTGTCCTGATGAATCTGCCCGAGGACTTTACGCCTGGCCTGCCCGATGCAAGCCTGCTGGATATGAGCGACAAGTGGGTCCTGACCAAGCTGGCCCAGGTGGCCGGCGCCATGACCGACAACATCGACCACTACGAGCTGGGTCTGGCTGCCGCCAAGATCAACAGCTTTATCTGGGATGTCTACTGTGACTGGTTCATCGAGATCGCCAAGCCCCGTCTGAACTCGGGCGACGCGGTCCAGGCCGACACGGCCCGCCGGGTGCTGGTCCATGTCCTGAGCGAGGCCCTCAAGCTGCTGCATCCCTTCATGCCCTTCATCACTGAGGAGCTGTACCAGGCGCTGCCCGGCAGCGGCGAAACCATCATGACCGCCGCCTGGCCCACCCCCGACCCGGCTTTCAGCTGGCCCGCAGAAGAGGAAGCCTTTGAAAAGGTGATGGATTATATCAAGGCCGTCCGCACCATGCGCACCGAGATGAACGTCCATCCCGCCAAAAAGACCAGTATGGTCATCGAGACGGCGGACCCCACCCCCTTCCAGCAGGCGGAAATCTATCTGGCCAAGTTCGCCTTTGCGACCGAAGTCTCCTTCACCGACAAGTATACTGGAAGCACCGACGGCATGGTGCAGGTATCCACCCATGCGGCCCGCGGCTTCATCCCGATGATGGAGCTGGTGGACCGGGAGAAGGAGCTGGCCCGCCTGAACAAGGAAAAGGCCAAGGCAGAGAAGGAACTGGCCATGTTCAAGAATCAGCTGGCCAATCCCAAGTTTGTGGAGAAGGCCCCGGCCGCCCTGGTGGAAGAGACCCGCGCCAAATTTGCCCGCAGCCAGGATAAACTGGCCAACATCGAACAGAGCATCCAGGCTCTGGGCTGACAGGGAGACCTATGAACAGAAAACGCAACAGCTGGATTTTGACGGTTTTCAAGGTCATTCTGCTGGGGGCGCTGGTGGGAACGGTCTGTTTCATCTTTTCCAACTCGATGAAAACAGCCAATGTCTCCTCCAGTGCCAGCGGCACCGTGCTGGTCCTTTTGCAGAAGATCCTGCGCCGGATGGGGTATCCGGGCATGGCGGCCCGCTTGACCGAACACATGGTCCGCAAGGCGGCGCATTTCTGCGAATATATGATGGAAGGCTTTTTCCTGCTGCTGATGACCCGGGTATTGGCGGGCCGGTACAGGCGATTGCTGCCCTATCTCAGCTGGCCGGCCCTGGTGGGCGTGCTGACTGCCCTCACCGACGAAACCATTCAGCTGTTCTTTGACGGGCGCGGCAGCCTGGTAACCGATGTCTGGATCGACTTTGCCGGCGTCCTGACCGGCATGACGGCCGCCCTGCTGTTCCTGCGTCTGGGGCGTGCCATCTTTGGCCGCCGCAGCGACGATCTCGAATCATAAAACAAGGATCTGAAACGCCTGAATCTCCAAACGTATGCCATTGGAAATTTGGGCGTTTCAGCCGTTTGAGGGATTTTCCCAACAGAAAGGAAGAAACCATGCGCACCATCCAAACCATCCGGGAGGCGGACGAATTTTTCGCCTCCCTGCCCGACGGGTTTGACGCTCCGCAGGATTTTGCCGCCGCGCTGCCGCCTGCGTCTGCGCCCGCGGTGCAATATATTCCGGTGGCCGGGACAGCCGGCAAAACGGCAGTCGCCTCTCTGACCGCCGGCATTCTGAAGGAGGCCGGATTCCGCACCGGCCTGTATACGGCGGGGGCAGAGTTGCTTTCGTCCCGCATCACGGTGGATGGGCAACCCTTGACCGGCGCCGCCGCTGAGGCCTATACCGAGGCCGCAGACCGCATTCTGGAGGGAACGCTGTTGTCCCGGCCTGCGGCGGAGCTGGCGGCCGCCTGCAGCTGTTTTGCGGCGGCAGGCTGTGTCTTTGCGGTGGTGGAGACGGCAGACGGCGCTCTGGCGTCGGTTCTGCCGTCGGTGCCCGCCTGCGCCGTGACCCATATCGGCCCCGACGGAACCGGCCGCACCATCGAGCGGCTGGCCCATGATGCGGCCGCCGTCATGCGGAAGGGTTCAGTCTGCGTGACGGCGCCGGGCCAGCCCAAAGCGGCTCTCACCGAGATCATTGTGGCAGCCGGCAAGGCAGACTGTGAACTGGTGGTGCCGGAAGAAGAGGACATCACTTTTCCCGATGACGACAAGCCCACCGCCCGGGTGGATTACGGCGGCTATGACGTGCCCCCTGCCTTTATGGGGTATCATGCTGCCTGCAACGCCGCTGTGGCGGTGGAACTGGCGCTGGCCCTCTGGCGGAAGGGACATGACATCCAGGACGACGCCATTCTGGGGGCGATGGCCGCCGCGCAAAACCGCAGCAGCATCCGCATTCTCTCCCGGGACCCGCTGGTGATTCTGGACGCCTGCCGGACGCCCCAACAGGCTGCGGCCCTGCTGCGGGTTCTTCAGATGGCCAAGGTGCGGCATCTCAACGCCGTCATCGGGCTGCGGACCGAAACCGGAGCCGAGGACTTTTTTGCGACTCTGGAAAATGGCCTGTTGACCGCAGACCAGAAGAAAGACAAGGAGAAGATGCCCGGCATGGGAGAAGAAGGTCCCATCGACCGCCTCTATCTGACTTCTCCGGCCGGGGCAGACCCGGCTTTGGCCGATCAGCTGGCGGATCTGGCGCGTTTCCACTTTGAGGCGGAGGCCTGTGCCAGCCTGGCCCAGGCCATTGCAGCGGCCCGGGCAGCAGGCGGCAGGGGCATTCTGGTCTGCGGCAGCGAAGAACTGGCCCTGGAAGCAGAACGTCTCCTGAAAAACTGAGTTCATCGACACCATTCCCTAAAATCAAAAAGGCATATCCCGTACACTAGATACATAGTGTACGGGATTTTTTGTTGTAAGGAGCGTGAAACGCGATGGCGAATGTACGATTCAGCACAGCGGGGGACACCCTGTATGCCTATCTCGCCGGGGAAATCGACCACGATGCGGCCCAGTCTTTGCGGCTGGAAATCGATGACGCCCTGGTTTGTCATATGCCCCACATTCTGGTGCTGGATTTCAGCGGGGTAGGATTTATGGACTCATCCGGGGTGGGGTTGATTTTGGGCCGTCAGCGCCGGGCCCAGGCTTTGGGGGGAAGGATTCGGGTGCAGCATGCGCCCCGTCAGCTGCGCCGGGTTTTGGATCTGGCCCGGATTCCCTGTACGGACCCGGAACAGTCTGCCAACCGTGAAGAAGGAGGAAATCAGGCATGAAAGCGGAAAACAGTACCCGCATCCAATTCGACTCACTCAGCGTCAATGAGGCTTACGCCCGGGGGGCTGTGGCGGCCTTTCTGGCGCGGTACGACCCCACGGTGCCCCAGCTGGCCGACATCAAAACAGCCGTCTCGGAGGCGGTGACCAACTGCATCGTCCACGCCTATCCCGATCGAGTGGGACAAATTGTCCTGACGGTAGCGGTGTATCCTGATCGCCGGATTAAAATCACGGTGTCAGACCGCGGCGTGGGAATTCCCGATGTGGTCCAGGCGATGGAGCCGCTGTTCACTACGGGCGACCCGGAGGAGCGCTCTGGATTGGGATTTGCGGTGATGCAGAGCTTTATGGATGGGGTGCGGGTGACTTCCCATCCGGCCCGGGGAACCAAAGTGGTTATGACCAAGCGTCTGGCGGCAAAGACTTCCGATACATAATCGATAAAGAAAGGCGGCAGTTTTATGGTATCGGATCAAACCCGGCGGAGCGTTTTCATTGAAAAGAATTTGGGGCTGGTGCACGCCTGTGCCGGTCGTTTTCGCGGGAGAGGCATTGAATACGATGACTTGTACAGCGCGGGATGTATGGGTCTGGTCAAAGCCTGTGACGGCTTTGACGAGAACCGCGGCGTGTGTTTTTCCACCTATGCGGTGCCGGTGATTTTGGGAGAGATCAAAAAGCTGTTCCGGGATGGCGGTACCGTGAAAGTCAGCCGTTCCATCAAAGAATTGGGCCTGCGGATCAGTGCAGCCCGGGAACGCTATATGAAAGCATATGGCGCAGAGATGACGGTGGGACAGCTGGCCGAAGAGTTGGGAGAGGCTCCCGAAGCCATTGCACTGGCCATTCGTGCATCCATGCCGGCCATGAGTCTCACTCCTGAGAGCGACGACGGAGACGAGCGTCAGCTGGATATTCCGGTGGCATCGCCCGAGGAAGAACTGGCAGACAAGATCAGCCTGGAAGAAGTGCTGGAGAGTCTGCCGGCATCGGATCAAGCTCTGATCCGGCTTCGTTTTTATGGAAATCGGACGCAGAGTGATACCGCAAAACTGCTTCATACCACCCAGGTGCAGGTTTCACGCCGGGAGCGAAAGATCCTTCAGATGATGCGGGCAAAACTTTTGGAGGGATAATGTGAAAAAGTTCTTGATTTTTGGGATAAAATGTGGTAAAATTTACCTCACAGCGAACAGGAGTGGCCGCTGGATTACAATCGATGGAAAAAGTTGAGAAAAACCCTTGACAAATTTCCCGGACTGTAGTATTATACTCGAGCGCCCTGACGGGGCGGCCACAACAGAAAAGAGAACTTCCGAAAACACTTCAAAAAAGTGCTTGACAAGTTCAAAAAGCTGTGGTAAAATAAATGAGTCGCCGGCCGAGAGGCCACGACGCACAGGACCTTGAAAATTGAACAATATCGAATACTTGTAACGGAACCTTTAAAGTGTTGGAAACACTTAAAATTCCAAAAGTAATTCATACAGGACGCAAGCGATTGCGTACTGAGTGAACGGATTTAAACACTGAAAAAGTGATTAAATATCATTTTATAAAGAGTTTGATCCTGGCTCAGGACGAA
>CALWZL010000036.1 GCA_944385995.1 uncultured Faecalibacterium sp. | reverse complement strand
ACCAGGCCGCAGGTGCCCATGCCGGAGGAGACCGCCGCGCCGTTCATCTGGAAGCGGAACAGGCAGGTGGCCAGGGGTCCGGTGATGGCGCTGGCCAGGGTGGGGGCGATCCAGATGCGGGGATTGCGGACGATGTTGCCCATCTGGAGCATGCTGGTGCCCAGGCCCTGGCTGACCAGACCGCCCACCCCGTTTTCACGGTAGCTCATGACGGCAAAACCCACCATCTGGGCGCAGCAGCCGGCCACCGCCGCGCCGCCGGCCAAGCCGGTCAGGCCCAGGGCGGCGCAGATGGCGGCCGAGGAGATGGGCAGGGTCAGGGCCACACCCACAATCACCGACACCAGGATGCCCATCACCAGGGGAGACTGTTCGGTGGCCCACATAATCAGGGTGCCCACCCGGTTGGCGGCCGCGCCGATGGGGGCGGCGATCAGCAGGGCGAGGGCAACGCCCGAGAAGATGGTCACCAGAGGCGTCATCAGGATGTCGATCTTGGTCTCCTTGCTGACGGCCTTGCCCAGCTCAGCGGCCACAATGGCGATGAGCAGGACGGCCAGAGGGCCGCCGGCGCCGCCCAGAGAGTTGGAAGCCCAGCCCACCGTCACCAGGCTAAACAGGACCAGGTTGGGGGCATGGAGGGCGCAGCCGATGGCGCAGGCCATGGCGGGGCCGCTCATGGCCGAGGCATACCCGCCGATGGTGGTCAGCATCTCCACCCCCAGCTGCTGGCCCAGGGTATTTAAAATGGTGCCGATCAACAGACTGGCAAACAGACCCTGTGCCATGGCGCCCAGGGCCTCGATCAGATAGCGCTGGGGTGTGATGACAATGTCTTTGCGTTTTAAGAAATCTTTCACATTTTCCATCATGATACCGCCTTTCCGATGAAAGAACCTAAACCAGGTCCGCAAATCTTCATTGTGAAGCGGCAAACAGTATACCATACAGGTGTCAAGACAACAAGACAAAAAGGATAAATTGGGCGATATGACAGAATTTACCGGAAAATCGTGCAATAATTCTGACTGGTGAAGCGTTTGTATTCCGTGCATCTCTGGCTGGACGCGGACGGGCCGGCAGCACGGGCGGCGAAAGAGCACCCGGGCGGACCCCTTTAAAGATTGACGGCAGAGCGCATTCTGGTGTATACTTAGAGCACGAATTTGGATGTTATGGAGGCTGAGCGAAACGGAATGAAACGGAAGATTTCGACCTTGTTTTCAAGAAAATCAGGAAGGGGCCGCGATCTGGGCCAATGCGTGGCGGCGCTGGTCATCGCTCTGACCCTCACTGTGACGGGAGCCGCAGGGTATGCGGCGTCCATTTTTGAGCCGCAGGCCCTGTTGGTAGAGCCGGCGGCCGTCTATCAGGAGGAAGAGGATACCGCCGTCCCGTCTCAAAAGGCGCCTGCGGCCCCATCCGAGGGCGAGACGGAAACCGTCGAAGCGGAGACCGCCGCGCCGGAGCAGGCAGAAGAGGCCGAGACCGCAGCGGAGCCGGCGGAACAGCCGGAACCGGTCCAGCCCGAAGCGGCCCAGCCGGCCCAGCCCGAGACCGGGGTGGTGACCGAGGCCGCCGCGCCGGAGGAGACGGCAGAGTCTGCCGCACCCGAGGCCCAGGCAGAGCCCCAGCAGCCCGCCGCAGAGGAAAACAGCCTTCCCTCTGCCGATGAGCCGGCCCTGTACACCGTCTCTGAATCGGAGGCAGTCTGGCAGGAGATGACCGACGCCCTGGCCGCCGAGGACCCGCTGGCTGCCCGGTATGAGGCCACCACCATCACCCCCGACGCCAACGGGCAGATCACCCTGACCCCCGAGCAGTTCAGCCTGATGCTGGAGAACCAGAGCATCGACTGGGATCAGGAAAACTGCTTGACCTGGTTTTTCAACTGGCTGTTCAACTGGCTCTTCCCCCAGAAGGAGACCCCGTCCTATTCAGGCTGGCGGACCGAGGGGGGCAAGACCTACTATTACGATCCCACCACCCATGAGCGACTGACCGGTCTGCAGACCATCGACGACAAGATCTATTATTTTGACGCCAATGGGGTCCGCCAGGACAATGTGACCTTCGGTATTGACGTGTCCCGCTATCAGCAGAATGTCAACTGGAAGAAGGTCAAGGCGGCGGGAGCTTCCTTTGTCATCATCCGCATCGGCTACCGCGGCTACGGGTCGGGCGCCCTGGTGCTGGACTCGATGTTCGAGAGCCATTTCGCCGGAGCCAAGGCCGCAGGCCTGAAGGTGGGCGTCTACATTTTCAGCCAGGCCATCAATGAAGAGGAGGCCCGGGAAGAGGCGTTTGCCTGTGCTTACGTCCTGAACGGCCGCAGCCTGGACTATCCGGTCTACTTTGACAGTGAGTACAGCACTTCTTCCCATACCGGCCGGGCCGACAACCTGTCCAAGGCACAGCGCACCGCCTGCGCGGTGGCCTTCTGCGAGGAGCTGAAGAAGTACGGCTATGAGCCGGGCGTCTATGCGTCCACCAGCTGGTTCCAGAATCACCTGAACCTGTCCGAACTGAAGGGCTACCGGATCTGGAATGCCCACTACGGCGTGAGCGCACCCAGCATGGCGTGCGACATGTGGCAGGGCAGCTGCACCGGCACCCTGAGCGGCGTGAGCAGCAGCGGCGTGGATCTGAACATCAGTTACATGGGATAACAGGCATGCCGTAGGCGTGCACATTTGGGGGCAAACGCTATGGACCGCGACCACATCGGCCTGATCGCCTCAGATATGGATTACACCCTGCTGGATGAAAACGGCCAGCTGCCCGAAGACTTTTCCAAGCTGGTGCGGGCGCTGGAAGAAGAGGGAATTTATTTTGCAGCGGCCAGCGGCCGGCCCCTCTACACCCTGGAAGCCATGTTTTCCGACCTGCGGGATCACATTGCACTGATCGGAGACAACGGCGGCGCCATCCGCTGGCGGGGCCGGGACATCTACCAGTCCCGGATGCCCACCGCCGATTATCGGGAGATGGCCATTGCCACCCGGGAAGCGGGAGACATCGGCGTCCTCTGCGGTCTGGAAAGTGCCTATGTGGAGCGCCAGTACCAGGGCTATGCCAAGGTGCTGGGACAGTTTTACACCCATGTGACCTACGTGGAGGATCTGACGGTGCTGGATGTCCCGGCTGACAAATACACCGTCTATCTGCCCCGGGGCAATTCCCAGGAGGCCTACGACAAGGTCTATGGAGAACTGTACGGGAAACGGTTTTCGGTGGCAGTGGCGGGGGCCAACTGGGTGGACATCATGAACCACGGCGTGGACAAAGGCGCAGCCCTGCGGGCGCTGGGCCGGAGTCTGGGACTGCTGCCGGCCAATCTGATGGCTTTTGGCGACACCTACAACGACGCCGAGATGCTCTGTACAGCCAAATATGGCTTCCTGATGTCCAACGGGAGCCAGGACCTGCGGGTGCGCGTGCCCTTCCTTGCACCGCCCCACTGGGATCACGGCGTCATCCGCATCATGCGCCAGGTCCTCAGCCAGGACGGCTGGGTCACCCCCTCCGACTTCACCCCCGCTCACTGACATCCTTTTTCTTGAAAGAAAAAGGATGCAAAAAGAACTTTACCGGGTACCATTCACTCTGGCCGCTCTTTATAGAGTGACCGGGGGTTGCAGACTGTGCCGAGCTCATGTCAGGTCCGGGCTGCGCCCGGGTACGATGCAAAGTTTTGCGGAGCCTGATTTCCGGCCCCGCAAAGGCTGTTGATGCCTATAAAAGCAAAAATCCTCGCTCCTGCTGGGGCGGGGATTTTTTACTCCCTCCGGCCCGGCGGGCCACGAGAGGGAGGCGTTGGGCCCCGGAAAGCCAAAAGGCCCCCTCTTTGAGGGGGCTGTCACCGTAGGTGACTGGGGGAGTGAAAAAGTCCCCCATTTTCCCGAACGGAAAACAGGGGACCATCAAATCTGCCTGAAATTACAGCTCAATCAGGAAGGCGACAGAGTGATCTTCCTCGCCGCTGATGTGATAGGCGGGCTCCACATCGGTACCCCAGCTGTCAATGCCGCCGACGCCCCGGACGGCGCCCATCACCGTCAAAATGGTGCGGCTGACCGGCGGCAGCTCGTCCTGATGGGCGGCATTTTCCAGCTCCTGGGCGGTATAGGGCAGGGCCGAGAAGGCAAACGGTTTGCCGTCCGCCATCCGCACCGTCAAAGCCGAACGGGTGCGGCGGGCGGCGTCCTGCTGTTCCAGGGTCAGGGTGCGGGTGTCCATGTGGACGCCGCAGTCCTGGGGCACCAGATAGGCGGGAATGTGGGGCGTCTCGCTCCAGCGTCCAAAGGCTGCACCCCGGAACCGGTCGGGATAGGTCTCGCCCGACAGGCCGGTCCAGCAGACCCGGGCGGCGGGCCGCAGAGTGGACATCCGAACGCCGAACACCGGCAGTTCAGGAGCGCCCGCAGCGCCGTGATACCGGGCATCCACCCGCAGGGCGTTGCCTGTCACGGTGTAGAGGATGTCGGCCGATGTGCCCGGCACCGACGCAAAGGCGAAGGTGTACCGGATGCGGACCTGGGCGGAAGTCTTTTCCTCCACCTTCCAGCCGGTCACCTGGGGATAGGCGTCGGCGGCCATCCAGGCGGCACTCCGAACCGGGAATCCGCAGCCCTTGTCGTTTTCGGTGGCGGCGCGCCAGAGGGCAGGCCGCGGCGCCCGCCAGACCCATTCGTTTCCGTCCGCGGTCCGCAGAGAGGCCAGACCGCCCTCGGTGTAGGAGAATTGCAGATCGAACCGGTCGCCTTTGACGCCCAGGTTGACATCGCCTTCCACCACCGTCAGAGGCCCGCCGGCCCGCAGGGCGGGCAGATGGGCATGGGCCGCCAGACGGGCATTTTCGGCGTCATGGGCGGCACGGCGGGCGGGCGTGTCGTACCAGTAGCGGGCCTCCTGCATGGCCGGCTTTTCAGCCCCGTCGGCAAAGACAATGCCGTTGGCGCAGAAGGCGTAGTCGGTGGGCCGCTCCCCGAAGTCGCCGCCATAACCCAGACGGCGGCCGGCAGGACCTTCCTGCCACAGGGCCTGGTCCATGTAATCCCAGATAAAGCCGCCCTGGTACTGGGGGTACGCGTCGATCAGGCGGATGTAGCTCTCCATCCCGCCCAGACTGTTGCCCATGTCGTGCATGTACTCGCAGAGGATGAAGGGCTTGGCCGGCTTGCTGTCCAGATAGGCCCGGATCTCGTCCGGCTTGGCGTACATCCGGCTCTCCATGTCGCTGATCTGGTCAAAGGCCCGGCAGTGGAACACGCCCTCGTAGTGGACCAGACGGCCCGGGTCGTTGGCGTGGAAAAAGTCGCTCATGGCCAGGATGTCCTCGCCGGCATAGGACTCGTTGCCGCAGCTCCAGATCAGAATGGCGGTGTGGTTTTTGTCCCGCTCAAACATCGACCGGGCCCGGTCCACCACGCAGTCTTTCCACTCCGGCAGGCTGCCCGGCACGTTCCAGGAGGGCTCCACCGCCCCCATCTTCTGCCAGGAACCATGGGTTTCCAGGTTGGTTTCGTCGATCATGTAGATGCCGTTCTGATCGCAGAGGTCGTACCACAGGCTTTGGTTGGGGTAATGGCAGGTGCGGACCGCGTTGATGTTGTTCCGGCGGAACGTCTCCATGGCCTTGTACATGTCCGCGGGACCAATGGCCCGGCCTGCCTCGGCGCTCCATTCGTGGCGGTTGACGCCGTTGAATACAATCCGCTCCCCGTTCAGCTCCATGATGCCCTGATTCATCCCGAACCGGCGGAAACCCGTCTCATAGGGAACCGTCTCCTGTACTTCCCCGGCGGCGTCCCGGAGGGTCAGGGTGACCTGATAGAGGGCGGGGTCGCTGTGGTCCCATTTGCGGATCTGGGGCAGCGTCACCGGCGCGCCGTACCAATAGCCGTCGGCGGATTCCTCCAGGGGCATGGGAGCATCCCAAATCCTGCTTCCGCCCGGCGCGGTGACGGTGCAATGGAGGGTGCAGCCCGCCAGCGAGGCGCCCTGTTCGGCGCTGAGCCGCAGCCGGGGGGACAGGGTGCCGGTGGTGTTGTCGGTCTCCAGATTGGCCCGGAGCCACAAATCCTCGATGTGAAGGGCCGGCTTGGCGTAGAGGTAGACAGAGCGGAAGATGCCGAAGAACCGGAAAAAGTCCTGATCTTCCAGCCAGTTGCCGCTGCAGCGCTGATAGACCTCGACGCACAGACGGTTTTCGCCCTCCCGGAGGCAGGGCGTCAGGTCAAAATCCGAGGGGGTAAAGCTGTCCTCGCTGTAGCCCACAAACTGCCCGTTGCACCAGCAGTAGAAGGCCCGCTCGACGCCCTGGAAAGAGATGCAGACCCGCTTGCCCCGGAGAGCCTCGTCCAGGACAAAGGTTTTGACATAGCTGCCCACGGCGGTGTCGTCCCAGGGAATCTGGGGCGGGCGGATGGCGTGACGGCCATCCCAGGGATACATGGTGTTGATGTACTGAATCTGACCGTAGCCCTGCAATTCGATGTGGCCGGGGACGGCGATTTCGCCGAAGCCCTCCAGCGAGGCGTCCGCCTGCCAGAAATCAGCCGGCCGCTGGGCGGGACAGCTGCTGTAGGCAAATTGCCAGGCGCCGTCCAGGCTCTGACGGAGATTCGAGCCGCCGGCGTACCAGGTGTGATCGGAATGGGCGTCCAGCCGGTTGACCGCAAAGACGCGGGGATCTTCCAGCCAGTTCAGTTGGGGATGGGAAGCATTCATGAGGTGACCTCCTTGCAAAAATGGGCGAATGGAACAAAAGTATTCTACTTATGATTGTACCTTTAGGGCATACCGCTGTCAACGCAAAAATCACCCGGGGACAAAATCAATCTTTTTGAAAATTCCTCTTGACAATGCCGCCCAAAACTGGTATCATAAATGGGCATTCGGTACGGCGTATGGAATGCCCACGAGGAGAGATGTCCGAGTGGTTTAAGGAAGCAGTCTTGAAAACTGCCGTGCGGCAACGCACCGTGGGTTCGAATCCCACTCTCTCCGCCATTTTTAATTGAATCAGTTTTAGCTGACTTTGCTCTGGAGTAGTACTCAAGAGGCCGAAGAGGCGCCCCTGCTAAGGGCGTAGGTCGGGAAACCGGCGCGAGGGTTCAAATCCCTCCTACTCCGCCAGAAAAGCACCAGGAACCACAGGATGGTTGCTGGTGCTTTTTTTGTTGCAGCAAGGTAAAAAAGCACCGGGCTTCTTGGAGAAGCCCGGTGTTTTTTGGGTTATTCGGCCAGAGAAAAGGTCACCGTCACATCGCCGGTGCCCAGGGCATCGGCCCAGCCGGTCAGATCGTCGACACGGCCCAGGCGGGTGTAGCTCCAGCTGTTGGAGCCGTAGAAAATCACGATTTGATCCCCCTGATACAGGACGATGTCGCCGGGCTGGGTGGTGGTCTGCTGGTCGCTGGCCGGCAGGCTTTCGCCGAGGGAACCGACCTTTTCAAAGCCGCCGTAGTTCTGCATCTGGATGGTGAGGGGCTGTTCTTCCAGCAATTCCAGAAGGGCCCGGGCGGCGGCGTTTTGTTCCAGGGCGGCGGTAAAGGTGGAGCTGTTCACCTGTAACTGGATGGTCATGGATGATTCCTCCTTTTGGGTGGTGGATGAAGCGGGGGCGCTGGAGGCCGGGCTGGAGACGGCCTCACTGGGGAGACCGCCGGCGCAGCCGGCCAGCAGTGCGGCTGTCAGGGCAGCGCTCAGCAGCCGGAAAACAAAGGTGCGCATGGCAGGACCGCCTTTCTTGAAATGGTGTGCGGGCCGGGGCCGCCCGCCTGATGTCAGTATAAAGCCGGCGGTGAAAAATAGCAAATACCTGTCTGCAATGGGCTGCCATAGAGGTTTTGCATACCAAAAAAGAGCCGTGCAAAGTGCACGGCTCCAGAACAGGCAATCCGAACATCAGTCCCGCACCGACACGGCGGAGGACCGGCGGAGGCGTCCATAAAAGACCGAGAAACAGATCAGATGGACGGCGCAGGTGATGACCCAGGTCACCGGGTAGGACAGATAGAGGACAAAGAGGGTGTGGAAGGACGCAAAGACGGTGTAAATCCAGATGACCCGCAGGACACAGGCGCCGGTCAGGGAGACGATGGTGGGGGTGACGGCGGCGCCCATGCCGCGGACCACCCCGCAGGTGACATCCATCAGGCCGCAGAGCAGGTAGGTCAGGCAGATGACCCGGATGCGTTCCAGGCCGTAGGGGAGAATTTCAGGGTCGGAGGAGTAGATGGAGAGGAGCTCCTTCCCGAAAAAGACGGCCAGACCGCCCAGCACCGCGCCGATCACCGAGACAATCAACAGGCAGTCCCGGAGAATCAGGGGAATCCGCTCCTTTTTGCCGGCGCCAATGTTCTGGCTGGTGAAATTGAGGGCCGCCTGATAGACCGAGTTCATGGCGGTGTAGACAAAGTTTTCGATGTTGGAAGAGGCGGTGCTGCCGGCCACCGCCAGGGTGCCGAAGGTGTTGATGGAGGACTGAATCAGCACGTTGGAGATGGAGAAAACGGCGCTCTGGATGCCGGCGGGCAGACCCACCCGGACAATCTGAATCAGGACCGGCTTGCAGATCCGCATTTCCCGGGGGTGGAGCTGGTAATGGGTGCCCGGCTCGCTGAGACACCGAAGAATCAGGAACGCAGAGAGGTACTGGGAAATGGAGGTGGCCAGGGCGACGCCGGCCACATCCATCTGGAAGAACAGGACGAAGATGACGTTGAGGCCGGCGTTGGTGATGCCGGCGGCGGTCAGGAAAAAGAGGGGCCGGCGGGTGTCGCCGGTGGCCCGCAGGATGCCCGCGCCGAAATCATAGATCATCATGGCGGGCATGCCCACAAAGACGATCCGCATATAGAGGATGGATTGATGGAGCAGGTCGGCGGGGGTGTCCATCCAGCGCAGCAGGATGGGCAGCAGGGGAACGCCCGCCACCACCAGGACCGCGCCGCAGAAGACGGCCAGGAGGATGGCGGTGTGAACGGTGTCGTGGACCCGGCGCCAGTCCTGGGCGCCGTAGCTGCGGGCCATCACGACGCTGCAGCCGATGGACAGGCCCAGGAACAGGTTGACCATCAGGCTGTTCAGAGAGGAGGTGGCGCCCACCGCCGCCATGGCGCTGCTGCTGGCAAACTGGCCCAGCACGATGATATCCGCCGCATTGAACAAGAGCTGTAAAATACCCGATGCCATCAGCGGGATGGAAAAGCGCAGCAGGTTGCCCACCAGAGGGCCGTTGCACATATCCACATCAGGGGAGTGCCGCATATGTATGCCTTCTTTCCGCAATTCAATGATAGATTCCGGTGGATGCCCCACAGGAAGCAAACGTCTCTTAGTTTACTCCAGAGCGGGCAGAAAAGCAAATATCGATTTTGTATACATAGCCCTGCGGGATGTATAACAGAGGATGGGGCGGAGGCGTTTTTTTGCGGAAAAATCCCCCGGAAATCCCCGCCAAAAGTGCGTCCTTGCGGGTCTTTCCGCCCGGTGCTACCCTGAAGCCAACGACTTTGAAACGAGGCGGTGCCGGAGCAGATGCACCGCCGGAAAGGAGAAGGATGAAAGACATCATCGACGTGAGCCGCTACCAGGGAGAAATTGACTGGGAGCGGCTGGCGGGGAAGATCGGCGGCGCCATGCTGAAAACGGTGTCCACCAACCAGAGTTTCGGCGGCATCTACATCGACCCCCTGTTCGAGCGCAACTATGCCGAGTGCAGGCGGCTGGGCATCCCGGTAGGGGCCTACTACTACACCTACGCCCGGGATGCCGCCGCCGCTCAGGCCGAGCTGGCCAAACTCCGGGAAGCCCTGGCCGGCAAAACCTTTACGCTGCCCATCGCGGTGGATGTGGAGGACAACAAGCTCAAGCCCCTGAGCGCCGACGCCCTCACCGACCTGGTGATCCTGGCGGCAGACACCATCGAGAGCTGGGGCCTGTATGCCATGGTGTACACCTACACTTACTACAGCCAGACCGAGCTTGCCATGGACCGGCTGTCGGCCTATGACCTCTGGATTGCCGACTATCGCGGCACCCGCCCCGACCGCAGGCATGGGATGTGGCAGTACACCAGCACCGGGCAGCTGGACGGGATTGCGGGGAACGTGGACATCTCCCACGCCTACAAGGACTACCCGTCCATCATCACCCGGGCCGGGCTGACCTGTCTGCGGGGGTGATGCCGGTGGAAAGCATCCTTGCGGCCGTCCTCAGTGCGGCCATCACCGGCGCATTGAGTCTGGCGGGGGTCATCGTCAGCAACCGGAAAGCCAGCGACCGGATGCAGGCCCAGCTGGACAAGCACCAGGCCGTCACCGACACCAAGCTGGAGGAGTTGACCCGGGAAGTCCGGGAACACAACAATTTCGCCCGCCGGGTGCCGGTGCTGGAAGAAAAACTCAAGGTCGCCGATCACCGGATCGGGGACCTGGAAGAAAAACTGGAACACCGAACCTAGAGAAAGGAGATGCAGCAAGATGAAAATTTCGACCGGAACCATTGCACGCACCGCGGTTTTGCTGTTGGCGCTGACCAATCAAATTTTGTCCGCCGCCGGCAAGCCCGTTCTGCCCATCGAGGACAGCCAGTTGGAAACCCTGGTGACCACCGGCCTCACGGTGGCGGCGTCCCTGGCCGCCTGGTGGAAAAACAACAGTTTCACACCGGCGGCCATCCGGGCGGATGAGGCCCTGAAAGCCTTCCGCAGTGCATGAGAGGGTGAAACCAGGGCGATAGCGCTTGACAAAGGGCGGGGGAGATAGTACACTCAAGACAAGGAACTTCATCACCTTCATATAAAAGGTGAAAAAGATTCACAAGTGGGGAAGTGTATCGGATGACTTTGTTTTCGTATGAGATCTTCGACGCGGTGGCGCGGCAGGGCAGCTTCAACAAGGCGGCCCAGCAGCTCCACCTGACTCCCTCCGCCATCAGCCATGCCATTGCCGTGATGGAGGAGGAGCTGGGGTTTGCCCTCTTCACCCGCGGCAAGAGCGGCGTCACCATGACCAGTTACGGGGCCTCCCTCTACCCGGCCATCCGGGCCGTTCTGAACAGCGACGAGGCCCTGCAGCAGAGCATTGCCCGCCTCAACGGCCTGGAAAAGGGCAAGGTTCGGCTGGGTACTTTCAGTTCGGTGTGTACCCATCTGCTGCCCGGCATTTTGCAGAGCTTCAAGGCCCAGTATCCGCAGATTGAGGTAGAGGTCTACCAGGGCACCTATGACGATGTCAAGGAGTGGCTGCGGAGCGGCCAGGTGGACATCGGTTTTCTGGCGTCCAGCTGTCAGGAGGAATTCACCCTGACCGAGCTGCTGCGGGAACCGCTGCTCTGCCTGCTGCCGGCCGACTGGCCCACCCCGCCCGACGGGGTGATGACCCCGGCCATGATGAGCCAGAAGAATTTTGTGGTCCAGGGAGACGCCACCGACGCCGACATGCGCGGCTTCCTGAAAAAGTACAAGATCAGCGTCCAGCGGTGCTGCCATGTCATCGACGACATGGCCAACATTGCGATGGTGGAAGCGGGGGTTGGGATGTCCATTCTGCCCCAGCTGACGGTGAAGGATTGCCGGGCCAATATCCAGATTCTGCCCATGAACCCCGCCGAAGAGCGGGTGGTGGGACTGGCTTTGCCCCGGCCCTCGGCCATGGCCCCGGCGGTGGAGCAGATGTTCCACCACATTGTGGACTACTGCGCCCGGGAAAAGAGCCAGGGATAAACGCGCATCACCCAAAAAGCGGCAGCCGTTTTGCGGCTGCCGCTTTGTTCTGTCATTGGGGGTCCCGCATGGGACGGCGGAAGGTGAAATCCTGGACCCGGTCGATGAGCCAGGAGGACAGGGTAACGGTAATCAGGGAGAAGGCGATCCGGGTCACCGGGATATAGCTGAGGGAGAGGAAAAGGACCACCAGGTCGGTGAACAGATAGCAGCGGGCCAGCCGCCAGCCGCTGACCCGGGAGATGGTGAGGGCCAGGGCGTCGTCGCCGCCGCTGGACCCGCCCTGCCGGACGATGATGCCCACCCCGACGCCCACAAAGAGGGCGCCCGCCAGGGCCGCCATCAGAGGGTGGCCGGACAGGTCGGGCAGCATGGGCGGGAACTGTTCCCACAGCTTGTAGAACAGGGAGACGCTGAGGGTGGAGAGGGCGGAAATTTTGATGAACCGGCCGCCCAGATACTTGAAAGCCAGCAGATAACAGGTCAGGTCCAGGACTGGTGTGATGAAGGCGGGGGAGATGCCCAGCCAGTGCTCCAGAAAGAGCATCAGGCCGATGACCCCGCCCTCGGTGATGCCGGTCTGCTGGTGAATGTTGTGGATGCCGAAAGTGGCGATCATGGCCCCCAGGACAATCAGGCCCAGCCGCCGGAAGGTGATTCCCTCCAGCAGCCGGCGGGTCCACAGGGATACGGTGCTGCGAGACATAAAAAACTCCTCTTGCAATGGTGTGTGGTTTCTGTACAATGATAGTATAAAGGATATAGTAACAATAGTGTCAAGGGGGCAGGCATGGAAAATCTCTTTTCGATCGGCGAGGTGGCCCGCTATCAGAACATCTCCAAACAGACCCTGATTTTCTACGACAAAATCGGGCTGTTCCGGCCCGCCTGGGTGGACCCGTCCAACGGCTACCGCTATTACAGCGCCAGCCAGATCGACGATCTGGACACCATTCTGATTATGAAGAAGATCGGCTTTTCCCTGGAGGAAATCCGGTCCCATATGGAGCACTACGACCTGGACAGCAGCTTGAAGGTACTGTACCAGCAGCTGGAAGTGATCGACGAAAAAATCCAGGAACTTCGGATGATCCGCAGCCGGGTGCGGAACCGGTGCGGCCAGATGGAGGCCGCCCGGGCCCATTGCCGGCCGGACCAGGCCATCGAGCTGGAGGAGGCGGGGGAAGAATACCTGTTTTGCCTCCCGGTGGAACCGCCCTTCACCCTGCGGGAAATCAGCATTGCCACCAAACAGTGTTTTGCCGCCTCCTTCCGGGAAAAGCTGCCGGTGTTCTTTCAGTGCGGGGTGGTGGTGCCGCTGGAACGGATTGAGGCGGGACGGTACACCGAGGCCGCCCTGGCCTTTCTCCCCATCGAAAAGACCAGCCGGACCGAACACATCCGGCGGCTGCCGGCGGGGCGGCGGGCCTGCATCTACCATGTGGGGGATTATCCCTCCATCGGCCGGTCCTACCGCCGCCTGCTGGGGTACTGCCGGGAGAACGGGCTGCGGATTGTGTCGGATTCCTACGAGTTCTGCATTAACGACTATATCACCACCCACGACAAAAGCGAATACATCACCAAAATCGCCTTCTATGTGGAGGAGGAAGGATAAAAAGACCCCGCCGGGTCACCAAACCCGGCGGGGCCTTGTGCGGTATGAATTCAGGTGGATTCTGAGGTGCGGGAGAAGCGGCGGGGAGCCGGCGTCTCGGTGTCCTCGGGCTTGGGGGGAATCGGGGTCAGCCGGATTTCCGCCACCCGGCGGCGGGCGGTGTGGGTGACCACGCCGCTGTAATTGCCCAGCCGGAACCCGTCCCCCACCTTGGGCAAATGGCCGGTCAGGTCCTGCAGCAGGCCGTTGACGGTGTTGGAATCGGTCTCCTGGGGCGGAATGTCCAGCTTTTCATACAGGTCGTCCACGCTGGCCGAACCGGACACCAGCCAGCTGCCGTCCGACTGGAGCCGGAAATCCTCCACGGCCTCGTCGTGTTCGTCCCAGATCTCGCCCACCAGCTCTTCCAGGATGTCCTCCAGGGTGATGATGCCCTCGGTGCCGCCGTACTCGTCCACCACCACAGCCATGTGATGGTGTTCCTCCCGGAAGGTGCGGAGCATGGAGGAAATCTTGGTGGTGCCGGTGGTGAAGAGGGCCGGGGTCACCAGGCTCTGGAGGGTGGTCTGCTTGTGGAGCCGGGCCAGATAGAAGTCCTTTTCGTGGACCACGCCGATGATGTCGTCGATGGTGCCGTGGTAGACCGGCAGACGGGAATAACCCGACTCGGCAAAGACCTGGGCCAGCTCCTCCAGCGGGGTGGTGTCCCGGACCGCCACCACGTCCACACGGGGGGTCAGAATTTCCTGGACCTCCACGTCGTCGAACTCAATGGCGCTGCGGATCAGCTCGCCTTCCCGGTCGGTCAGCTCGCCCTCGCTCTCGGCCTCCGAAACCATGGTGATAAGCTCGTCCTCGGTGATGGTGTCGGGCTCCTCCTGGGCGTGGAAGAAATGGCCGATCAGCTTCTTCCACTGGGTGAACAGCCAGTTCAGAGGGGTCAGCAGGGTGACAATCACCTGCAGGATGGGGGCCACCGCGGTGGCGAAGGATTCGGGGGATTCCTTGGCCAGACTCTTGGGGGTGACCTCGCCGAAGATCAGCACCACCACCGTCAGTACAATGGTGGACAGGGTGGGACCTTTTTCGCTGCCGACCAGGTCGATGAAGAGGACCGTGCCCAGAGAGGAGGCTGTGATGTTTACGATGTTGTTGCCGATCAGGATGGAGGACAGGAGCTTGTCATACTGCTCCGCCAGTGCCAGCACCCGCGCGGCCTTGGGGTCGCCGTTTTCGGCCCGGTTTTTCAGCCGGATCTCGTTCAGAGAGGAATAGGCCGTCTCGGAAGCGGAGAAAAAGCCGGAAAGAGCGATCAACACGACCAGCGCCGCAACGATCATCATACTGCCATCGTCCATAATGGATAAATCAACTCAACTTTCTTTTTTCAAACATAAAAACAGGCGGCCGGGTCTGCCCGGCGGCTGAACGGCCGGACAGGTCCGGGGGAAAGGGCCTCTTGCAGGCCCTTCCCTCTCACAGGGCGGAAAATCTGCCCAAAAAAATGTGCCTTCCGACGCCGGCTTCCGGCGACGGAAAGCACATTTCAATGCCTATCATAGCATATTTGGCCCATGTATTCAAGGGGTCAGGGGTCGATTTGCCCCGCCCTTGACACAGGCTTTACCGGAGGGTAAACTGGCTGCCATCCCAATCCACCGTCAGAGTGGAACCCTCGGCAAAGTCGCCGCGGATGATGGCTTTGGCCACAATGGTCTCGATCCGGCTCTGGATGAACCGCTTGATGGGACGTGCACCGTAGACGCTGTCGTAGGCGGCATCCAGGATGGCGTCGCAGGCGGCGGTGGTGATCTCCAGCTTGAGGTGCTTGCCCTCGTCCATCCGGCGGCGCAGGTCGTTGAGCTGCAGGTCCACAATCTTGCGGGCTTCCTCTTTGGTGAGGCTCTTGTAGTAGACGATCTCGTCCAGACGGTTCAGGAACTCGGGACGGAACTTGCTGCGCAGCAGGGCGTCAATCTGATGGCGGGCCTCGTCGCTCAGCTCGTTGGAGCCGGAAGCGCGGCGCTGCTCCAGATCGTTCAGGATGATGTCGCTGCCCAGGTTGGAAGTCAGGATGATGATGGTGTTCTTGAAGTCCACCGTCCGGCCCTGGCTGTCGGTGATCCGGCCGTCGTCCAGCACCTGCAGCAGGATGTTGAAGACATCGGGATGGGCTTTCTCCACCTCATCGAACAGCACCACGCTGTAGGGTTTGCGGCGGACGGCCTCGGTCAGCTGGCCGCCTTCCTCATAGCCCACGTATCCCGGAGGCGCGCCAATCAGGCGGCTGACGCTGAATTTCTCCATATATTCGGTCATATCGATCCGAATCAGGTTCTTTTCATCGTCGAACAGGCTCTCAGCCAGGGCCTTGGCCAGCTCGGTCTTGCCGACGCCGGTGGGGCCCAGGAACAAAAAGCTGCCGATGGGCCGGTTGGGATTGGCGATGCCGGCGCGGCTGCGGAGGATGGCTTCGCTGACCTTGGTGACGGCCTCGTCCTGGCCGATCACCCGCTTATGCAGCACGTCGGCCAGATGGAGCAGTTTCTCCCGCTCCCCTTCCACCAGTTTTTCCACCGGAATGCCGGTCCAGCGGGCCACAATCCGGGCGATCTCCTCGTCGGTGACGCGGTCCCGCAGCAGGCTGGACTCCTTCTTCTCGGCGGCCAGCTTCTCCTCGGCGGCCAGTTCCTTCTGGAGTTCGGGCAGACGGCCGTATTTCAGCTCGGCGGCCTTGTTCAGGTCGTATTCCCGCTGGGCCTTCTCGATGGCGGCATTGGTCTGCTCGATCTGCTCCCGCAGGGTCTGGACCTTGCTGATGGCGTTCTTTTCGTTCTCCCACTGGGCTTTCATCTGCTTGAACTTGTCTTGCAGTTCGGCCAGCTCTTTCTCGATGTCTTTCAGCCGGCTCTGGCTCAGGGCGTCGGTCTCTTTTTTAAGGCTCACCTGCTCGATTTGCAGCTGGGTGATCTTGTGGGCCATGTCGTCCATCTCGCTGGGCATGCTGTCCATCTCGGTCTTAATCATGGCGCAGGCTTCATCCACCAGGTCGATGGCCTTGTCGGGCAGGAAGCGGTCGGTGATGTACCGGTCGCTCAGGGTTGCCGCTGCAATCAAAGCGCTGTCGTTGATCTTGACGCCGTGGAACACTTCGTACCGCTCTTTCAGGCCGCGGAGAATCGAAATGGTGTCCTCCACCGAGGGCTCATCCACCTGGACCGGCTGGAACCGGCGCTCCAGGGCGGGGTCCTTCTCGATATACTGGCGGTACTCGTCCAGGGTGGTGGCGCCGATGCAGTGCAGCTCGCCCCGGGCCAGCATGGGCTTGAGCAGGTTGCCGGCATCCATGGCGCCGTCGGTCTTGCCGGCGCCCACAATGGTGTGCAGCTCATCGATGAAGAGGATGATTTTGCCCTCGCTCTTCTTGACTTCGTTCAGGACACTCTTGAGCCGCTCCTCAAACTCGCCGCGGTACTTGGCGCCGGCCACCAGGGCGCCCATGTCCAGGCTGAAAATGGTCCGGCCCTTCAGGTTTTCGGGCACATCGCCCCGGACAATCCGCTCGGCCAGGCCCTCGGCGATGGCGGTCTTGCCGAC
>CALWZL010000035.1 GCA_944385995.1 uncultured Faecalibacterium sp. | reverse complement strand
CTGGGCTTTGAGGTGGAGCGCCCCGGCGGCACCTTCTACATCTTCCCCAAGGCCCTGGAGGCCGACGCCAACGCCTTCTGCCGCCGGGCCAGGGACTTCGATCTCCTGCTGGTGCCCAGCGATACCTTTGGGGTCGAGGGCTATGTCCGTCTGGCCTACTGCATCGAGACCGAAAAGGTCCGCCGCAGCCTTCCCGCGCTGGAGCGGCTGGCCGCGTCTTACCGGTAAAAGCGCCGTGCTGCACGGTGTACCATCACGATAGAGAGGAAGGAACGAATCATGGAAAAGATCAAGATGACCACCCCCCTTGTGGAAATGGACGGCGACGAGATGACCCGCATTTTGTGGCGGAGCATCAAGGACGAGCTGATCCTCCCCTTTGTGGACCTGAAAACCGAGTACTATGACCTGGGCCTGCCCAACCGGGACGCCACCGGCGACCAGGTGACCATGGACGCAGCCCTGGCCAACAAGAAGTATGGGGTGTCGGTCAAGTGCGCCACCATCACCCCCAACGCCCAGCGGATGGACGAGTACAAGCTCCACGAGATGTGGAAGAGCCCCAACGGCACCATCCGTGCCGTGCTGGACGGCACCGTGTTCCGTGCCCCCATCATGATCGACTGCATCAAGCCGGCGGTCCGCAGCTGGAAAAAGCCCATCACCATCGCCCGTCACGCCTACGGCGATGTGTATAAGTGCACCGAGTTCCGTGTGCCGGGCCCCGGCCGTGCCGAGCTGAAGTTCACCGGCGCCGACGGTTCCAGCCAGGAGGCCGTGATTTACGACTTTGAGTGCCCCGGCGTCCTCCAGGGCTCCTACAACAAGGACAACTCCATCGCCAGCTTTGCCCGCAGCTGCTTCGCCTACGCCCTGGACGCCAAACAGGACCTGTGGTTCGGCGCCAAGGATACCATCTCCAAGAAATACGACCACACCTTCAAGGACATCTTCCAGGAGATCTACGACGCCGAGTACAAGGAGAAATTCGAGGCGGCCGGCATCACCTACTTCTACAGCCTCATCGACGACATCGTGGCCCGTGTCATCCGCAGCGAGGGCGGCTTTATCTGGGCCTGCAAGAACTACGACGGCGATGTCATGAGCGACATGGTCTCCACCGCCTTCGGCTCCCTGGCCATGATGACCAGCGTTTTGGTGAGCCCCGACGGCAAGTACGAGTTTGAGGCCGCCCACGGCACCGTGACCCGCCACTACTACCGCTGGCTCAAGGGCGAAAAGACCTCCACCAACCCCATGGCCACCATTTTCGCATGGTCCGGTGCCCTCAAGAAGCGGGGCGAGCTGGACAACCTGCCCGACCTGGTGGCCTTCGGCGAGGCCCTGGAAGCCGCCAGCCTCCAGACCCTCAACGACGGCATCATGACCAAGGACCTGTGCGCCCTGGCCGAGGGGATCACCCCCACCGCCGTGGACAGCGAGCAGTTCATCCAGGCCATCCGGGAACGTCTGGAAGCAAAGCTCTCGGCCTGATTCCCTTTCACAAATTGCGCCAATCCAAAGATCAACTGTATGGGACCGCTCTGAAACCGGGCGGTCCCATTTTTGATGGCAAGTCCTTGCCTTTGTTGTGTTTTTCAGGTACAATAAGAAAAGATTGTCAGCTTGTACGGTAAATCCACTGTATGTTGAGACTCTTTTGCGAAATTGTGAAACCATTCGCAAACCAAACCCAACAGGATAGGAGGAACGATCTTTTGAAACGACTGGTCATCGAAACGCCCCGTCAGTCCCAGCGGGTGCTGGAAGGGCTCTACCGGGACATGGAACGCCGCATCGCGTCCAGCCCGCTGGGCCTGTGTCCGGTGGATATGGCCCTGAATTTTCTGCGTCTTTGCCATGCCCAGACCTGCGGCAAGTGTGTGCCCTGCCGGGTGGGCCTGGGCCAGCTGACCCTGATGCTGGAAGCGGTGCTGGACGGCGAGGGCGGCCCCGATTTGATCGACCGCATCGAACATACTGCCCAGGTGATTCTGGACACCGCCGACTGCGCCATCGGCTATGAGGCGGCCCGGATGGTATTGCAGGGGGTCCGGGGCTTCCGGGATGACTTTGAAGAACATCTGCTGCGGGGCCGCTGCATCTGCGGGCTCCAGCACTCGATTCCCTGTACGGTGGTCTGCCCGGCCCACGTGGATGTCCCGGGCTACATTGCCCTGGTCAAGGCGGGGCGCTGCGAGGACGCCGTCCGGCTGATCCGCAAGGACAACCCCTTTCCGGCGGTCTGCGGCTATGTCTGCGAGCATCCCTGTGAGGACCGGTGCCGCCGCCATATGGTGGACGATGCCGTCAACATCTGCGGAATCAAACGGTATGCGGTGGACCATGCCGGGCCCATCGCCCCGCCGCCCTGCGCCGAACCCACCGGCAAGCGGGTGGCCATTGTGGGCGGCGGCCCCGGCGGCCTGACGGCGGCCTATTTCCTGACCCTGATGGGACATCACGCGGTGGTCTACGAACAGCGCCACAAGCTGGGCGGTATGCTGCGGTACGGCATTCCCGACTACCGCCTGCCGCCGGAAGTGCTGGACAAGGACATCCAGTATATCCTGGATACCGGCGTCGAGACGGTGATGGACACCGAAGTCGGAGGGCCGGAGATGACCCTGGATAAACTCAAGGCAGAATATGACGCGGTGTATATCTCCATCGGCGCCCACGACGACAAAAAACTCCGCATCGAAGGGGAGGACAGTCAGGGCGTGGTCAGTGCAGTGCGGATGCTGCGGGAGATCGGCGAGGGCAACATCCCCGACCTGGCGGGCAAGCGGGTGGTTGTGATCGGCGGCGGCAACGTGGCCATGGACGCCACCCGCACCAGCCTGCGGCTGGGGGCATCCCATGTCACCTGTGTTTACCGGCGGCGGGTGGAGGACATGACCGCCCTGCCGGAGGAGATCGACGAGGCCAAGGCGGAGGGCGGCGAGATTCTGCCCCTCCATGCGCCGTCCCGCATCGAGACGGACGAAACCGGCCGGGCGGTGGCCCTCTGGGCCCAGCCCCAGATCATCGGCCGGGTGGGCGCCGACGGACGCCCCGGCCCCAAGAAGGCGGATACTCCGCCGGTCCGAATTCCCTGTGATTATATCATTGTGGCCATCGGTCAGGCCGTCCGCACCAAGCCCTTTGAAGCGGGGGGCATCGGCACCCGGTGGGGCGCCATCCAGGCCGAAAATTCCTCCTTTGTGCCGGGCAGCGGCAATGTGTTTGCCGGCGGCGACGCCGTCTCGGGTCCTGCCACCGTCATTCGGGCGGTGGCGGCCGGCAAGGTGGCGGCCGACAACATCGACAACTTCCTGGGCTATCACCACACCATCACGGTGGACGTGGATGTCCCGGCGCCGCAGCTCACCAACAGCCCCGCCTGCGGCCGGATCAATCTGCGGAGCCGCCATATCCCGGAGATTGCCGGGGATTTCGATCTGGTGAGCGAGGGAATGACCCACGAGGAGTGCCAGCAGGAATGCGGGCGCTGCCTGCGGTGCGATCACTTTGGATACGGCATCTTTAAGGGAGGAAGAAACATCAAATGGTAACGCTCAAAATCGACGGCCGGACCATCTGCGTGCCCGAAGGCACCACCATTCTGGACGCCGCCCTCTCGGCCGGGATTCACATTCCCCACCTGTGCTACCTGAAAGGGATCAACGAAATCGGCGCCTGCCGGCTCTGCTGCGTGGAGGTGGCGGGCGAAGAAAAACTGATCCCCGCCTGCAACAACGTGGTGTCGGAAGGAATGGTGATCCGCACCAACAACGTCCGGGTCCGGCGGGCCCGGCGGACCAATTTACAGCTGATTCTCAGCCGTCACGACTCCAAATGCGCCCTCTGCGTCCGCAGCGGCAACTGCGAACTTCAGACCTTGTCCAACGATCTGGGCCTGGTGGAAAACCCCTTCCAGGAGAACCTGCCCAGCGAAAAACTCCGCCGGTGGGACCAGACCTTCCCCCTGATCCGGGACGCCACCAAGTGCATCGAATGTATGCGCTGCATCCAGGTCTGCGACAAAATCCAGACCCTGAACGTCTGGGACCTGGTTGCCACCGGCAGCCACACCCGGGTGAATGTGTCGGACAACCGGACCATCCGGGAGGCGGACTGCTCCCTCTGCGGCCAGTGCATCACCCATTGCCCGGTGGGAGCCCTGCGGGAGCGGGACGACGTGGACGCGGTGCGCCGGGCCCTGGAGGACCCCAACACCGTCACGGTGGTCCAGATCGCCCCGGCGGTCCGCACGGCCTGGGGCGAGGCCTTTGGGCTGGAGCCGGAACAGGCCACCGTCAACCGCCTGGCGGGGGCTTTGAAACAGATCGGCTTCGACTATGTCTTTGATACCAGCTATTCCGCCGACCTGACCATTATGGAGGAGAGCGCCGAATTTCTGGACCGTCTGGGCAAAGGAGAGCTGGACCGCTACCCCATGTTCACCAGCTGCTGCCCGGGGTGGGTGCGGTTTGTCAAGAGCCAGTTCCCCCAGCTGGTGGGCCAGCTGTCCACCGCCAAGAGCCCCCAGCAGATGTTCGGCGCGGTGGTCAAGAACTGGTTTGCCCATCAGATCAAGGTGCCGCCGGAGCGAATCTGCTGCGTCTCGGTGATGCCCTGCGTGGCCAAAAAGGACGAGTGCGCCATGCCCAGCATGCGCAGCGGCGCCGGACTGCCGGATGTGGACTATGCCCTCACCACCCGTGAAATCATTCGGATGCTGCGGGCAGAGCATGTGCCGGTGGCCTCGGTGCTGGAGACCCCCTTTGACCGGCTGTTGGGAGATTATACCGGCGCCGGTGTGATTTTCGGCACCACCGGCGGCGTCATGGAGGCCGCCCTCCGCACCGCCTATTACCGTGTGACCGGCCACAATCCCCGGCCGGATGCTTTCCGCAGCGTCCGGGAAACCCGCCGGGAGGATGGCCGGGCCTGGCGGGAAGCGGAATTTGAAATGGGCGGTACCACCGTCCGGGTTGCCGTCACCAGCGGCCTTGGCAATACCCGGGCCCTCTGTGAGGCCATCCTGAAAGGGGAAGTGCAGGTCCAGTTTGTGGAAATCATGGCCTGCCCCGGCGGATGTTCGGGCGGCGGCGGCCAGCCCATCCACTGCGACGATATCGAGCGGGCCCACGAGCGGGGCCAGGTCCTCTATGGTCTGGACCGGTCCAGCGCGGTCCGGTTCAGCCATGAAAACGCCGACGTTCTGGCCCTCTACCGCGATGAGCTGGGCGAGCCCCTGAGCGAAGCGGCCGAGCATCTTCTCCATACCTGCCATCTGTCATAAAATCGGAAAGCCCTCGTCCTGGCCGGGACGGGGGCTTTCTGCATGACGGCAATGGAAAACCCTGCTCCGTATAAAGAGCAGGGGAAAATAAAACCGGAAACCTTGCCTTCCGAGCCCCGCCGGGGCGCGGCCGCAGGCCGGGGGGAAATTGCCCGCCGCCGTTTGGCGGCCAGGCCGGGGGGAAATGCCCGCCGCCGTTTGGCGGCTCAGGCGTTTTTCATGACGACGTATTCGACACTGTCGGCGATGGCTTCGCAGGCGTCGGCGCACTTTTCCAGATAGGTGTAGATTTCGCCCCAGGCGATGACCTCGGCGATGTCGGTTTTGTTGATGTGGAGCTCCCGCATGTTGGCGATGTAGAGACGGTCGCTCTCCTCCTCCAGGGAATTGATCCGAATGATGTCCTCCTTGAGCTTTTTGGAGTGCTTGAAATCGGCGAACTCCTCCAGCAGACGGCAGACTTCGTCACAGGCGTGGATCACCACTTCCAGCATGTTCAGAGCACCCGGCCGGATGGTCTGGACGTTGTGCATGTAAACCCGGATGCAGACTTCCTCCAGCTTGTCGGTCAGGGTGTCGATCCGGGAACTCAGGGCCGAGATGTCCTCCCGCTCGATGGGGGTGATGAAGGCGTGGGCCAGCTGGTCGGTCATGGCGTGACGCTTTTTGTCGGCGGTGTGCTCGATGTCGTGGATCTGCTCCATCCAGGCCGGCATCTGGGCCGGGTCGAAATTGCGGAAAATCTCTTTCAGGAGCTGGGCAGCCTGGCTGGCATAGCCCGCGCAGGCGATGAAGTTTTCAAAATAGATGGAATCCTGTTTTTTCGACATGGGTTTTCCTCTCCTTTATCACTGGGGCAAAGCCAAGGGGCCTTACCAGATCTGCATGAATATCTTGGCCATCACGAAACTGATGAGTCCGCACCCGGGGAAGGTGAAGATCCAGGTCAGCAGCATATCCTTGACCACCCCGTAGTTGATGGCGGACAGCCGCTTGACGGCGCCCACGCCCATGATGGCGCTGGTCTTGGTGTGGGTGGTGGACACCGGAATGCCGAACAGGCTGGAATACAGCAGGCAGATGGCGCCGGCCACGTCGGCACAGAAGCCCTGGTACCGCTCCAGTTTGACCATGTCCATGCCGACGGATTTGATGATCTTTTCGCCGCCGACACTGGTGCCCAGGGCCATCACGACGCTGCACAGCAGCATCAGCCAGACCGGGATTTCCATCCCCACCACCGAGCTCTGACCGTTGGAGAAGGCCAGACCCAGGAACAAAACGCCGATGAACTTCTGGCCGTCCTGGGCGCCGTGCATAAAGCTCATGGCGGCGGCGCCGGCAATCTGGGCCAGACGGAAAAACCGGTTGGCGGCCTGCAATTCAATGTTGTAGCAGAGGATGGTGACCAGCTTGCAGATGATCCAGCCGGTGGCGAAGCCCAGAAGAAGGCTGAGGGCCAGACCGTAGAGGACCTTGCTCCACTCGCCGAAATTGATGCCGCCGACGCCGCCCTGGATGGCGATGGCCGCGCCGGACAGGCCGGCGATGAGGCTGTGGCTCTCGCTGGTGGGGATGCCGAAGATGGACGCGCCCACGCTGTAGACCACAATGGACAGCAGGGCCGCGCACAGGGCGATGAGGGCACTGGAAGTGTCAGCGCCGAAATCCACCATGTTGCTGATGGTGGAGGCCACCGAGCTGTTGATCTGGGTCATGACAAAGACGCCCAGAAAGTTAAAGACCGCGCTCATCCAGATGGCCTGGCGGACCCCCAGACAGCGGGTGGTGACGCAGGTGGCGATGGCGTTGGGAGCATCGGTCCAGCCGTTGACAAAGATAACCCCCAGGGTAAAGATCACCGTGATGATGAGGATCGGATTGCCGGCCAGCTGCCCCCAAAATGAGGTAAATGACAGATCCATAGACTTGAAACAGACTCCTTTCGGCAGGTCCAGCGGCCTGGGACCCGGGGGCCCCGGCCGCGGAACGGGAAACGAACGCCTCTGTCGGGCCGAAGCCGCAAAACGTCCAAGAGCAGAGTTTGGCACAACAAAGGATCATGCACCAAAATCTTACATCTATTTTACTGAATTCACGGGTTCAATGCAAGAATAATGTCATATTCTGCGGGCCGGTCCCATAAAAAAAACAGCGGCCCCTTCTGCGGGACCGCTGTGCGGAATCGAAGATGACTTTACGGCAGCTTGGCGTACGCCCCGTCGCTGACCGGCTCGCACCACTCGTTGCGGGCGTTTTCGCCGGGGACTTCCACCGCCACATGGGAGAACCAGCTGTCTTTGGCTGCCCCGTGCCAGTGCTTGACCCCGGCCGGGATGGTGACGGCGTCGCCGGGGGCGAGGGGCTGGGGATCTTTGCCCCACTCCTGGTACCAGCCGCGGCCGGCGGTGCACAGGAGAATCTGCCCGCCGCCCTGGGAGGCGTGGTGAATGTGCCAGTTGTTGCGGCAGCCCGGCTCAAAGGTCACGTTGGCCGCGGTGACGCCGTTTTCACCGGCCAGCATCTTGAGGTAGCTGCGGCCCACAAAGTACTGTGCATAGGCGTCGTTGGGAGCGCCCAGGCCAAAGACGCCGCCGCAGGGCTCCTGTGCCGGCTCCTGGTCGGCCCAGACCTCTTTGGCCATCCGAAAAGCGGCCCAGGCCTTGGGCCATCCGGCATAAAAAGCCGCGTGGGTGATGATCTCGGCGATTTCCTCCCGGGTGATGCCGTTCTGTTTTGCGGTGGCCAGGTGGTACTGGAAGGAACTGTCCACCAGTCCCTGGGCCAGCAGGGACACCACCGTCACCAGGGAGCGGTCCCGCAGGGAGAGCTTGTCCTCCCGGCTCCACACCTCGCCGAAGAGAACGTCGTCGTTCAGCTGGGCAAATTTGGGCGCGAAGGTGCCGAGCTGGTCGCGTCCTGCCGTCTGTTTCACTGCCATAGGTTTTTGCCTCCGTTCCAGGTTGGGCCGCGGATGTCCGCAGCCGCTGCAATCTCTTTTGACGGTTCTATTGTAACGCCGACGGGCTGAAATGTCGAATACCTATTTTGCATCTTGTAAAATACCTGTCAGGCATGCCGAAACGGAAACAAAAAACCGGCCCGGGCCCTGGCCCGAACCGGCGGAACGGTCATTGGATTCAGACAGACATCTTGATCTTGGAGGCAGGGAGCTTGTCCATGGCGCTCTGATCCAGGCTGACGGTGAGGGCGGCGCCGGCCTCGTCCATGTCAGCTTCCACCAGGCTGGTGCCCAGATCGGACAGGACGGTGGAGCGCAGGGTGTCCAGGGTCAAGGTTTCCAGGGGGTCCATCCGCATGGCAATCAGGATGGAGCTGCTGGAATACTGGACGGCGCAGGCATCGCCAAAGGCCAGGCCGCGGAGGGTTTCAGCGTCCGCAGCGGAGAAAGAGCTGTCCAGCTCGTCCTGGCTGAGGAAGCTGGAACCAAGCTGGCTGGCAGCATCCTCGGCGGACAGATCGACATCCAGAACGGCGTAGATGTCGGGGAGAGCCGCGGCCACTACCTCGTCGAAGGTGTCGGGGGTGCTGTCAGCGGCGGCATCCTGGGCCAGCTGGAGCATCTGGGCGGTCTGGTCCTCGTCGGCAAAGGCAAATGTAGAGGTGTTGTACAGGGGAACAGTGACATAGCGGAGGTAGAGCATCTCATTTTCCAGGTGGTCGGTGAGCTGGTCATCGGTGAGAGGGGTCTCGCCGTCCTGGCCGTAGACCAGATTCACCAGGGAGGCCTGCTTGGACAGGTTGTACTCGTACTGGCGAATGGTCTCCTCGCCAATGCCGTTGGCGGCGTAGAGGTCGCCGTAGTTCTCCATCAGCTGATCGGTGTAGCTGTCAGCCTGGCTGACGTAGGCGGCATCCAGCTCGCCGGACAGCTCGGCAAAGCGGTTCTCCACCGCCACATAGCGGCGGAGATCCTCCTCGGTGGTCTGGGCCACAAAGTCGCTGACGGTGACGCTCTCGCCGTCGCCGGTGGTGATGGTGGCTTTCAGGAAGGACTTGACGTTGGAGGGGTCCTGATCCTCGCCGGCGTACTGGGCGGCCTGCTGGTAGGCGTCAAACTGGGCCAGCAGGTAGAGACCCGAGCTGATCTCCTGATCGCCGACGGTACCCACCGTGTCGGGGGTGGAGATGGTGCAGCCTGCAAGGGATAAGCAGAGCGCCAGCACGGTGGCCAGCGTGAGCAATTTCTGTTTCATGTGCGGTATGCTCCTTATGAAGATTTTTGAGCGTGTGGGTGATGAACTTACCTAGTATAACCCCGCCGGGCGGGGTGCGTCAAGGGTTTTGGGGCGCAGGGCCGGCGTTTTTGTTCTGGATGTCGGCCATGGCCTGGAGCAGCTGGCCCAGCAGGTCCAGGGGCTTTTCGTCGGCCCGGAGGGTCACCGACAGATAGGGTTTGGCCCCGGCGCCCGCCGTCACCCGGCCGTCGAAGGCGGTCAGCAGGCCCCGGATCATGGGCAGTTCCAGCTTTTCGAGGGAGAGGGTCAGCAGGTCCTTTTTCTGGGTGACCTCGTAGACCCCCACCGCGGCGGCCTGGACCCGGACCAGCGACACGTTCACAAGGTCGCTGACCGAGGCGGGCGGGTCGCCGTAGCGGTCAATCAGCTCATCCAGCACGTCGGCGGCGTCGGCGGGGTTCTGGACGGCGGCAATCCGGCGGTAGGCCTCGATCCGGCCGGGACCGTCGGGGATATACCGCTCGGGGATATAGGCGTCCACCCGCAGGTCCACCAGACATTCGCTCTTGTCCCGCTGGACCGGCTCGCCCCGGGCCTGGGCAATGGCCTGGTTCAGCATCTTCATATAGAGGTCATAGCCCACCGCCTCCATGTGGCCGTGCTGGCTGTGGCCCAGCAGGTTGCCGGCGCCCCGGATCTGCAAATCCCGCATGGCGATGCGGAACCCCGAGCCGAAGGCGGTGAACTCCCGGATGGCGGACAGCCGCTTCTGGGCGATGTCCGAGAGGGTCTTGTCCCGGCGGAAGGTGAAATAGGCATAGGCCTTGCGACCGCTGCGTCCCACCCGGCCCCGCAGCTGGTAGAGCTGGGCCAGGCCCATCCGGTCGGCGTCCTCGATGATGAGGGTGTTGCAGTTGCGCACGTCGATGCCGGTCTCGATCAGGGTGGTGCAGACCAGGACATCCAATTCCCCGTTCAGCAGCTTCTGCCAGACGGGGTTCAGCTCCTCCTCGGTCATCTTGCCGTGGGCGATGCCCACCCGGGCCGAGGGGGCCATCTGCTGGACTTTGGCGGCGGTGGCCTCGATGTTGTCCACCCGGTTGTGGAGGTAGTAGACCTGGCCGCCCCGGGCCAGCTCCTTGCGGATGGCCTCGGCCAGAATCACCTGGTTGTACTCCAGCACAAAGGTCTCCACCGGCTGCCGCTCAAAGGGCGGTTCCTCGATGGTGGACATATCCCGAATGCCGCTCATGGCCATGCTGAGGGTCCGGGGGATGGGGGTGGCCGACAGGGTCAGCATATCCACCCCGATGAAACTCTGTTTCAGCTTTTCCTTGTGGCGGACGCCGAACCGCTGTTCCTCGTCGATGATGACCAGGCCCAGGTCGTGGAACCGCACGTCCTTGGACAGGAGCCGGTGGGTGCCCACCACAATGTCCACGCTGCCGGCCTGGAGCCCCCGCAGGGCTTCCTTCTGCTGCTTGGCGGTTCGGAACCGACTCAGCAGCTCGGCGTGGACCGGGAAGGCCTCCATCCGGGACAGGATGGTGTTGTAGTGCTGCCAGGCCAGCAGGGTGGTGGGGGCCAGGATGGCGCACTGTTTGCCCCCCATCACGCACTTGAAGGCGGCCCGGAGAGCCACTTCGGTTTTGCCCACCCCCACGTCGCCGCAGAGCAGCCGGTCCATGGGCCAGGTGTGCTCCATGTCGTTTTTGATCTCGGCGGTGGCGGCCAGCTGGTCCTCGGTCTCGTCGTACTCAAACCGGGCCTCAAAGTCCTGCTGCCACTCGCCATCCGGCGGGAAGGCAAAGCCCTTGGCCTGCTTGCGCCGGGCGTAGAGCTCAATCAGTTCCTGGGCCATCTCCTCGGTGGCCTTCTTGACCCGGGCCCGGGTCCGCTGCCACTCGGCGCCCCCCAGTTTGGCCAGCTTGACCTTGTCCTCGTCTCCCGGCGGGGTGTAGCGGCTCAACAGGTCCAGCTGGGTGACCGGCACATACAGCACGTCCGAGCCGGAATACTGAATCTTCAAATAGTCCTTGGTGGCGCCCTGGACTTCCAGACGCTGGATGCCGGCATACATGCCGATGCCGTGGCTCTGGTGGACCACATAGTCCCCCGGCTTGACATCGGCCAGGCTGGACAGGGCGTCCTTGTTCTTTTTTCGGCGCTTGGCTCCGGCGTCGGCCTCCTCCACCCCGTGGCGGCGGCTGGTCAGGACGGCGCAGCGGGCAAAGGGCAGGCTGCACCCGGCGGTCAGATGCCCCGGCAGCACCTGCACCAGGCCCGGCGAGGGCCGGATGTCCCGGCTCATGCTGACGGTATACCCCTTGTCGGTCAGGTCCCGGGTGAGGGCGGCGGCTCCCTTGGGGGTGCCGCTGTAGAGGGTGACGGCGTAGCCCTGTTTCACCAGCGGGTCCAGGTCCTCCAGCAGGCTCCGCAATTCACCGTTCCAGCTGGGAGAGACGTGGGCCTCGGCGTTGATGAGATCCTTGAGCTTGAACTCGTTCATCCCTCGCAGGAAGTTCTCGCACAGAAGGGTGGGCAGCTTGCCCGCCGTCACCGCCAGATCCTCCATGGTCTGGTACAGCACGTCCAGGCCGGGGCAGACCACCCCTTCTTCCAGCAGGCCGGTGAGCTCTTCCCCCCGGCGGTATGCGGCGGCCTTCATGGCGTCCCGGATGCCGCCCACCTCGTCCAGAATCAGGAGCGGGCTGTCCATGTGGTCCAGCAGGGTGGCGGGGGCGGGGTAGCGCAGGCCATAGTATTTGTCCATGGCCTCGGGCATCTGGCCGGCGTCCAGCTGGGCCAGATCGGGGGCCATGGCAGTTTCCAGGGCGGCACGGTGCTTGCCCCGGGCCTTTTTGACCGCCTCCCGCAGGGCGGCGGCGGTCTCCTCGCAGCTGCCGAACAGCACCTCCCGGGCGGGGGAGAGGTAGATTTTTTTCAGGGAGGCGTCCCGCCGCTGGCTCATCAGGTCGAAGGAGGAGATGGAGTCAATTTCCTCGTCCCAGAACTCCAGACGGGCGGGGGACTGCATGTCGGGCGGGTAGATGTCCACAATGTCGCCCCGGACGCTGAACTGGCCCGGGCCTTCCACCTGGGACCGGCGGACATAGCCGGCGGCAAAGAGCCGCTGGATCAGCGCGTCCCGGGAGAAGGTCATCCCCGGCTTGAGGGTCAGGGTGTTGGCCATGAATTCGGCCCGGGGAACGGTGTATTGGGTCAGGGCCTCGGCGGGAACACAGACGGCCTGGAGCCGTCCGCCCGCCAGGCCGCCCAGCACCGACAGGCGGCGGTATTCGTATTCCCGGCCGGCGCCCTCCACCGGCCGGAGCATGAAATCCCGCGGGGGAAAGACGGCGGCGGTGACCCCCAGGGCTTTCAGGTCGTCGGCAAAGTGGGTGGCCTCGGCCTCGCCGGGGGTCACAATGCAGAGCGGATGCCCCAGGTCCCGGGCCAGCAGGGCATAGACCAGCACCCGCCCGGCGGGGGGCAGACCAAAGAGGGCCGCAGGCCCCGGGGAAGCGAGGCTGGCGGCAATTTTCTGATATTCAGCGGTTTGCTTCAGCAGTGCCTCGTACATGCTGACTCCTTCCTCCGAAAGGCGCGGGCAGGCCTTCCGGTCCGGGGGCGGCGCAGAATCTGCCCGCCCTGCCATCCAAAAATCCGGCGAGGCCGCAGGCGCTGTTGGCCCGCGCGCCCCGCCGGAACAGGGAATGCTGTCAGGGTGCCGGCCGGATCACCGGTTGTATTTGTTCTGGGCCTCGCCCAGCTTGCCGGCCATGATGAGACGGGCGGCGGCCTCGATGTCGGGGTGCCGGCCCTTCACGGCCCTGGCGTCCTCTTCCGAAAAATGGCCCAGCACCCAGTCGGCCAGATCGTAGTCGGGCCGGGGCTTTTCCCCCACCCCGATCCGAATCCGGGGGAACTGGTCGGTGCCCAGCCGGGCGATGATGCTTTTCAGGCCGTTGTGGCCGCCGGCCGAGCCGGAGGGACGAATCCGCAGCTTGCCGGGGGCCTGGGTAATGTCGTCGCAGAGAACGATGACGTGGTCGGCCGGAATCTTGAAAAATCCGGCCAGGGGCGCAATGGAATTCCCCGAGAGATTCATATAGGTCAGGGGCTTCAAAAGACAGACCTTGTGCCCGTCGATCTCAGTCTGTCCCCACAGACCCTGAAATTTTGCCTTGGACACCGACACCCCCCACTTGTCCGCCAGGTAATCCAGGGCGGCAAAGCCGGTGTTGTGACGGGTTCCGTCGTATTTGGCCTCGGGATTGCCGAGGCCCGCGATCAGCCAGATATCATTTGTTATCATAAACCTGTTGCTCTTGTATTGTGTGTCGTTTTTTCGCAGACAAACAGAGAAGGCCGCACAGCCGGTGCGCAGCCTTGCTCTTGGGTGTCTGGAATGTGGGTGGATGGGCGGTCAGTTCTGCCGGGCCTGTTCCTCGGCCCGCTGCTGGTCCTCCAGATTCTGCTTTTTCTGGATGTAGGCCTCCATCTTGGGGACGGCCCAGTCCTCCAGGTTGGTCTGACGGTCCCGGGCGATGCCCAGAGCCCCGGCGGGCACGTCCTTGGTGATGGTGCTGCCGGCGGCGGTGTAGGCGCCGTCTCCCACCGTGACCGGGGCCACCAGGTTGGTGTTGCAGCCGATGAAGCAGTAATCCCCGATGGTGGTGCGGAATTTGTTCTGGCCGTCATAGTTGCAGGTGACGGTGCCGCAGCCGAAATTGCAGTATTTGCCCACATCGCTGTCCCCGATGTAGGTCAGATGGCTGACCGTATTGCCCCGGGCCAGGTTGGAATTTTTGGTCTCCACATAGGCTCCCAGATGGACGCCGTAGTCGGTGACGGTGCCCGCCCGCACATGGGTGAAGGGCCCGATGGCGTTGTGGGGGCCGATCTGGGAGGCATAGATCTGGCTGGCATTGACGGTGGTGCCGGCGCCGATCTCGCTGTCCTCGATGAGGGTGTTGGGCCCGATGACACAGCCGGGGCCGATCACCGTCCTGCCCCGCAGGATGGTGCCGGGGAGGATTCTGGCCCCCGGAGCAATCTGGACCGTCTCGTCAATGCAGACGGTCCGGCTGTCAATCAAAACGCCGTTGGCCATGTGCCGCAGCAGAATGGCCTCCCGGGCAGCCTCGGCCGCGTCGAGGGCGTCGCGCATGGCCTGGATGGTATCTTCCATAAAACAGGGCCTCCTTACAAGCAAACCTGTAAAATTGTATGCCGGCTTTGCGGCGGAATGGATCAGGGAAACAGACCGCAGTCTTGACAGCTGTCCCAAAGAGGGGACTGCTGAAAAAGGGAGAAATCCGAAAGGGAAAAGAACTTCCGAACTTATCCCAGTTTATATTAACGTAAAAGCCTCATTTTTTCAAGGGAAATGCACAAATTTGTCCAAACAAAATCGGCAGTTTTTAGCCGGGAACAGCTGGATTTTATCTTTATTGTCTGGTATAATATTTTTGCATGCAGTGAACGTTACGCAAAAAACGAACAATGGGTATGCCCCGGGCTGCAGCGCCTGGGTTGAATCAAAACGGGAGGTAAATGAATCCATGAGCAAAAAGTATATCTACTACTTCAGCGAGGGAAACGACGCTTTCGGCGGCGATAAGACCACGATGAAGAACATTCTGGGCGGCAAGGGCTCCGGCCTGGCTGAGATGACCGCAGCCGGCATGCCTGTGCCGCAGGGCTTCACCATCACCACCGAGGCCTGCACCCAGTACTACGCCGACGGCCGTCAGCTGAACGACGCCCTGGTGGCAGACATCTTCGAGCACGTCAAGGGCCTGGAGGAGCTCACCGGCAAGAAGTTCGGCGACAACGCCAACCCCCTGCTGGTGTCGGTCCGTTCCGGCGCCCGTCAGTCCATGCCCGGCATGATGGACACCATCCTGAACCTGGGCCTGAACGATGAGGCCGTCGAGGGTCTGTCCAAGAAGACTGGCAACCCCCGCTTTGCATACGACTGCTACCGCCGCTTTGTGCAGATGTTCGCAGACGTTGTCATGATGGTCCCCAAGAGCCTGTTCGAGGTCGAGATCGACAAGATGAAGGAAGAGAAGGGCTACAAGACCGACGCAGACCTGACTGCTGAGGATCTGAAGGCTCTGGTCGCTGTCTTCAAGAAGATCTATGAGGACAACGAGGGCCGTCCCTTCCCCCAGGATCCCAAGGAGCAGCTGGTTGAGGCTGTCAAGGCCGTCTTCCGCAGCTGGGACAACCCCCGCGCCAACGTTTACCGCAAGATGAACGAGATCCCCTACGAGTGGGGCACTGCTGTCAACGTCCAGCAGATGGCATTCGGCAACTCGGGCGACCGCTCCGGCACCGGTGTTGCATTCACCCGTGACCCCGCCACCGGCGCCAAGAAGCTGATGGGCGAGTACCTGATCAACGCACAGGGCGAGGATGTCGTCGCCGGCGTCCGCACCCCGTTCCCCATCAGCCATCTGCAGGAGCAGATGCCTGAGGTGTACGAGGAGTTCGTCTCCATCGCAACCCGCCTGGAGAAGTACTTCCGCGACATGCAGGATATGGAGTTCACCATCGAGGATGGCCACCTGTATATGCTGCAGACCCGCAACGGCAAGCGCACCGCACAGGCCGCTCTGCAGGTTGCATGCGACCTGGTGGACGAGGGCATGATCACCGAGCAGGAGGCTGTCCTGCGCGTGGAGCCCAAGCAGCTGGATACCCTGCTGCATCCCCAGTTCGACGCCGCTGCCCTGAAGGCCGCTGAGGTCGTGGGCAAGGGCCTGGCTGCTTCTCCTGGTTCCGCTTGCGGCCAGATCGTCTTCAGCGCCGAGGAGGCCGAGGAGATGGTCAAGTCCGGCAAGATGAAGAAGGTCGTTCTGGTCCGTCTGGAGACCTCTCCCGAGGATATCGTCGGCATGCAGGTTTCTCAGGGCATCCTGACCGTCCGCGGCGGCATGACCAGCCACGCTGCTGTCGTTGCCCGTGGTATGGGCACCTGCTGCGTCTCCGGCTGCGGCAATGACAACGACGTCAAGATCGACGAGGAGGCCAAGACCTTCGAGATCAACGGCCACAAGTTTGTCAGCGGCGACTGGATCTCCATCGACGGCTCCACCGGCAACATCTACGCTGAGCAGATCCCCACTGTGGCTGCTACCGGCAACAAGAACTTCAACCGCTTCATGGGCTGGGCTGACGCTGCCCGCCAGATGCTGGTTATGACCAACGCTGATAACCCGCGCGACGCACAGCAGGCTGTGGACATGGGCGCTGAGGGCATCGGCCTGTGCCGTACCGAACACATGTTCTTCGCTGAGGACCGCATCAAGGCTGTCCGTGAGATGATCTGCGCCCGCACCGTTGAGGAGCGCGAGGCTGCTCTGGCCAAGGTTGAGCCGTTCCAGCAGGGCGACTTCGAGGCCATGTACCGGATCATGGGCGAGCGTCCCATGACCATCCGTTACCTGGATCCCCCTCTGCACGAGTTCCTGCCCAGCAAGGACGATGAGATCGCCGATCTGGCCAAGGATATGGGCATGACCTTCGACGAGCTGAAGAACGTCGTTGTCAGCCTGCACGAGTTCAACCCCATGATGGGCCATCGTGGCTGCCGTCTGGCTGTTACCTACCCCGAGATCGCTGTGATGCAGACCCGTGCCGTCATCAAGGCTGCCCTGAAGGTCAGCGCTGAGACCGGCAAGATGATCACTCCTCACATCATGATCCCCCTGGTGGGCGAGGTCAAGGAGCTGAAGTTCGTCAAGGATATCGTTGTCGAGACCGCTGACAAGCTGATCGCTGAGGCTGGCGTCGACATGAAGTACCAGGTCGGTACCATGATCGAGATTCCGCGCGCCGCTCTGACCGCTGGCGATATCGCCAAGGAAGCCGAGTTCTTCAGCTTCGGCACCAACGACCTGACCCAGATGACCTTCGGCTTCAGCCGTGATGACGCCGCCAAGTT
>CALWZL010000034.1 GCA_944385995.1 uncultured Faecalibacterium sp. | reverse complement strand
GGAGGAAAAGTGTGACTTCAAAATTCCCTCTTGCATTTTGCACGGCCTGTGGTATACTGTTGCCAGAAAGTTCGTTTCAGGGCGGGGTGCAATTCCCTACCGGCGGTATAGCCCGCGACCACCTCCCGAGGTGCTGATCCGGTGAAATTCCGGGGCCGACGGTATAGTCCGGATGGAAGAGACGATGGACAGATTGTTTGGATGTCATTGCGCCCTGTTGCATCTTTTTGTGCAGCAGGGCGTTTTTTCTGTTTGTCTTCCCGGATGAAAAGGGCTTTCCTGATTTTAGAGAGGGGCATTGCCCCGGGAGGTACGTATCATGCAAGCAAACACTGAAGCAAAAACCCTGCACGCCGGCGGTCAGGACCGCGACCGCATCCGCAAGCTCACCGTCACCGCCATGCTGTCGGCGGTGGCCTTTGTCCTGATGTTCATGGACTTCCCTCTGCCGATGATTATGCCGTCCTTCGTGCAGATGGACTTTTCCGATCTGCCCGAACTGCTGGGCGCCTTTGCGCTGGGCCCCGTGTACGGCGTTCTGGTGGCCCTCATCAAAAACCTGCTCCACCTGATTCTGGCCGGCTCCACCAACGGCGTCGGTGAGCTGTGCAACTTCCTGCTGGGCGCTGCCTTTGCCTGGGTGGCCGGCTTTGTCTACCAGCGCAACAAGACCCGCCGCGGCGCTATCCTGGGCGCGGTGCTGGGCGCAGTGGCCATGGCCATTTTCAGCGTCCCCCTCAACTTCTTCCTGACCTATCCCGCCTATGTGGTCCTCTACGGCATGCCTCTGGATGTCATCATCGGGATGTATCAGGCCATTCTTCCCTCGGTGGATGGCCTGCTGGAGTGCCTGGTCATCTTCAACCTGCCCTGGACCCTGGTCAAGGGCCT
Organism: uncultured Faecalibacterium sp.; assembly: GCA_944385995.1. GTDB lineage: Bacteria > Bacillota > Clostridia > Oscillospirales > Ruminococcaceae > Faecalibacterium. The sequence continues at coordinate 18,245 of CALWZL010000034.1, read as the reverse complement.
GCTGGATGCCGCCATCTGCATGCTGATCTACAAGCCCCTGTCCCCGATTCTCCACGGCCGTCACTGATGGTAACAATTTGAAACAGTTTACCCCGTCTGCCCCTGCGGCAGGCGGGGCTTTTTTTGATATCTTGCGGTGTTTTAGCAAAAAAATCAAAATTTTGTTACAATTATGCGTTACACTGGGAAAAATGGGTTGCCCATCCGGTGCGGCCGGAACTGCTGCGGCAGGGGACGGCCGATTCATAGAGGGTAGCCGGGGCAAAGGAATCCCCCGGCCTCTGCCTGCGGGCAGATAAACCGTCCTCCGGGGCGGCTGAAAAAGGAGTGTGAGCGAATTGGCACAGACAACCAAGCGGGCGCTGGCGGCCTCGTTTAAGGAGCTGCTGGCCCAAAAACCATTCAACAAAATCACCATCAGCGACATCACCCAGCATTGCGGTGTCAATCGAATGACCTTTTACTATCATTTTCATGACATCTACGACCTGGCCCAGTGGGCTTTTGAGGAGGAGGCGTCGGGATTGCTGAACGGCACCCTCAGCGCGTCCGACTGGAAAGAGGGCTTTTTGTCGGTGGTCCAGGAGCTGCAGCGGAACCGTCAGCTGATAATCAACGTCTGCCGTTCGGTCCGCCGGGAGGAGCTGGAGCGGCGGATGTGCGAGCTGGTGGAGCGGCTGCTCAAGCCCATGCTGGACAAGGAATTGGGCGATGCGGCCATCGACGGGGAGGACTGGAACTTTGTGGTGCATTTTTACACCTATGCCCTGGTGGGGCTGCTGCTGGAATGGATAGAGGACGGGATGAAAACCGAGCCCGAGGTCCTGACCCGGCGGCTGAACACCGTCTGTTCCGGCGGCATCCGGCAGGCGATTGCCGCCTTTGACGGCGCCAAAGGATAACCGAAAAAACGTCATCAAGTTGGCCGATGTGATAAAAAAGTTATCACATCGGCCTTTTTGTTTATAGAGGCGCCCGGGGGCAGTGTCTATACTGGGGAATACACCTGAGAGAAAAAGCATAGAGTGAAACAATAAGGAGGCAAACAGATGAGTACCGCAATCGACACGCTTTCCCATAAAATGCAGCGGACCGCTGCAGGCGCGATCATCGATCTGGCGCTGACCCATGCAGGTAAGGAGAGAGAAAAGGCCTATCAGCAGATGGTGGACCTGGCCCGGCAGTTCTGGGGAGATGATTTTTCCCAGGAGAGCTATGAAAAGGCCAAAGCCATGTTCAGCGACCCCGAAAACAAGTGGGTCCGCTATATCAACCGGGTCCTGGACGAGACCGACCCCCATGTGGCGCGGGTGACCGCCCTGAATCTGGGGTACGAGGCCTTCATCCGGGGCACCCGCATGATCCGCAAAAACCGGGAGATCTACCAGTGCAACATCCCTTGGCTGATTTTGTTCGACCCCACCTCGGCCTGCAACATGCACTGTGCGGGCTGCTGGGCCGGCACCTACGGCAACCGGAACAACCTTTCCTTTGAGGATATGGACAAGATTCTGACCCAGGGCAAGGAGCTGGGGATTTATCTCTACATGCTGACCGGCGGCGAACCCCTGGTGCGGAAGGCGGATGTCCTCCGCCTGGCCGAAAAGCACAGCGACGCCGAATTTGCCATCTACACCAACTCCACCCTGATCGACGAGGCCTTCTGTGCCGAACTGGTCCGGCTGGGGAACATCATCCCGCTGCTGTCCATCGAGGGCACCCCCGAGACCAACGACGCCCGCCGGGGCGACGGCCATTATGCGGCGGTGATGCACGCCATGGACCTGCTGAAAGCCCACGGCATCCCCTTCGGCACCTCCATCTGCTACACCCGGGCCAACGTGGAAGCGGTCACCAGCGACGACTTCCTCAAGATGATCGCCGGCAAGGGGGCCCGGTTCGGCTTCTACTTCCACTATATGCCGGTGGGCAGCGACGCGGTGCCCGACCTGCTGCCCACGGTGGAGCAGCGCAAGTACATGATCCAGCGAATCCGCTACATCCGCTCGGCGGAATGCCCCATCGAGTTCTTCCCCATGGACTTCCAGAACGACGGCCAGTATGTGGGCGGCTGCATTGCCGGCGGGCGGAACTACTTCCACATCAATTCGGCCGGCGACGCCGAACCCTGCGTCTTTATCCACTATTCCAACGCCAACATCCACGACAGCTCGATTCTGGAGATTCTCCGCAGCCCCCTCTTTATGGCCTACCGGGACGGCCAGCCCTTCAACAAGAACCATCTGCGGCCCTGTCCCATGCTGGAAAATCCCGCCTGTCTGGAGGAGATGGTCCACAGGACCGGCGCCCACAACACCGACCTTGCCTCTCCCGAGACGGTGGAGCATCTGTGCGCCAAGTGCGAGGGGTATGCGGCCGAATGGCAGCCGGCCGCGGATGAACTGTGGTCCACCCTGGGCAAGCCCGCCTCCGGCTACCAGAACTACAAGGACTGGAAGCCCGGCCAGAGCGAAATTTCCTGATTACCTCCTTACCATACAGCAGGCGGGTGTGTGTCGGCACGCACACCGCCCGAAACGGCCCGGACCTGTCATAAGGCCCGGGCCGTTTCGGGTTCAAAAAAGCGGCAGGCCCGCAGGCCCGCCGCAAAGAACAGGGGAATGGTTACTTGCGCTCTGCAAACCACTTGATTTCGTCCTTGCCCGCAAAGGCGGCCCCGGCGAAACCGGCGGCTTCCAGGGAAGCCAGCTGTTTGCCCAGCTTTTTGCCCTGGGCCAGAACGGTGACGCTGTGGTCGGCCCGCAGAGCCTCGGCCTGGGCCAGGACGGCGGGGAAGTCGGCCCCGGCGGGGTAGAGGAGGGCGATCTTCTGTTTGGCGCCGGGAATCTGGTAGCCCTGCTCCAGCAGGATGCCGCAGACCCGCTCAAAGCCGATGGAGAAGCCCACCGCCGGCACCTGCTGGCCCAGGAACTTGCCCACCATGTTGTCATAGCGGCCGCCGCCGGCCACTGCGCCGGCAAACTGGGGGCACACCACCTCGAACACCATGCCGGTGTAGTAGCCCTGGCCCCGGACCAGGCTGGGGCAGTAGGCCACCTTGTACTTGCCCGCGGCCAGACGGCCGGCGGTGGCAAGCACATACTTCAAATCGTCGGCGATGGCGGGGTCGGCGCAGCGGGCGGCCACCGCGTCCAGGGTCACATCCCCCTGGGCCAGGAAGTCGGCCAGCTGCTGGATGGCATCGGCGGGCAGGCCCTTTTCGGTCAGCTCGGCCCGGACCCCCTCGGCCCCCACCTTGTCCATCTTGTCGAAGGTGATGCAGACCGAGTCCAGGGTGTCGGGGGCAAAGCCCATGCTCTGGAGCATCCCCCGGAGAATCCGCCGGTCGTTGATGTTGACGGTGAAGCCGTCAAAGCCGATTTTCAGCAGGGCCCGGGCGGTGACATCGATCAGCTCCACCTCGGCGTTGGGGCTCTCGTCCCCCAGGATGTCGATGTCGCACTGGACGAATTCCCGCAGCCGGCCCTTCTGGGGGCGCTCGGCCCGGAACACCCGGTCGGTCTGGATCACCTTGAAGGGGGTGGGCAGGACGTTCCGGTTGGCCGCATAGTACCGGGACAGGGGCAGGGTCAGATCGTACCGCAGGCCCATGTCGGACAAAGCGTCGTATTTGCCGGCGTTCAGGGCGGCGGTCAGCTTGTCCCCCCGCTTGAGCACCTTGAAAATCAGGTTCAGGTTTTCGCCGCCGTCCGATTTGTCCAGGTTCTCCATGTCCTCCAGCATGGGGGTGGAAATCCGCTCAAAGCCGGCGGCACGGTAGACCTCCAGAATCTGGCCCTGGATGTAGTCCCGCAGGGTCTGCTCGGCGGGCAGCAGGTCCCGCATCCCTTTTAAAGGCTGAATTTTCATCTTGTATTGACTCCCTCTCTGTTTCCGTTGCAAACTGTGCTTTTCATTATATAGAATCCGCCCCCGGATTGTCAACCAAAAAGGGCATACTATCCCCAAAAAGAGGGGAGTGTCTGCCCATGCCCAACCGAAAATCCGTCTCTGCCCGTCCCTGGGCCATCCTGGCCGCCGGGGCCTGCATCCAGCTGCTCACCGGCCTGCCCGCCGCCTGGGGGGTGTTCCAGCAGCCGGTGATGGAGGAATACGCCCTGGACGAGGGGGCCGCCGCCCTGGCCTTCAGCGTTCTGATCGCCGCCTACGGGGTGGGGTGCGTCATCGGGGGCTTTTTGCAGGACAAGCAGGGGCCCCGCTGCGCCGCCCTCTGGGGCACCGCCCTGCTGGAAGGGGGACTGGCGGGGGCGGCCCTCCTGCCGGCGGACTGGGGCCGGGCCATGCCCTGGGTGTTCAGCATCCCGGCGGGGCTGGGCACCGCCTTCCTCTATCCCGCCATCCAGTCCTGCGCCCAAAAGTGGTACCAGGACCGGAAGGGCCTGGCCACCGGCATCATCGGGGCCGCCGCCGGTCTGTCGGGGGCGTTCCTGACGGTGGTGGTCCGCTTTCTGACCCCCCGGTGGGGGATTCGGGGGGCCTTCTGGGCTTTGGGCGGGGCGGCGCTGCCGGTCTGTCTGGCGGGGGCGGCCCTTCTCACCAACCCGCCGTCCGCCCAAAAGGCCGCCGCCGGCCAAAAGGGCCCCGACTACACCCCCGGTCAGATGCTCCGCACCCGGCAATACTGGCTGTGCACCGCGGCGGTCTGCTGTTCCACCCCGGCGGTGCTGCTGTTCAGCCCCATCATCCTCCGGCTGGGGGTCGAGCGGGGGCTGGAGGAGGGCCAGGCCGTCTGGGCGGTGGTGCTGGGCAGCGTGGGCAGCACCGCCGGCCGCCTCCTGATGCCCCTGCTCAGCGACAAGATCGGCCGCCGGCCCACCGACCTGATTCTGTTCGGGGTGTCGGCAGGACTGTCGGCGGCCTTCGCCTTTGCGGGGGGCTGGTGGGTGGTGACGGTCTATGCGGGGCTGACCTTCTGCTATTCGGCCCTGGCGGCGGTGCTGCCCGCCTTTTCCACCGACCTGTTCGGCCTGCCCCACGCCGGGGTCAACTATGGCTTTCTGGCCCTGGGCCAGAGCGCCGGAAGCCTGGCCTTTCCGCTGGCGGCCCGGGCCCTGGGACTGGAAGCAGGCCGCCACTGGCTGGCGCTGGCCGCTGCGGCGGCGGGCTTTCTCTGCATCTGGTTTGTAAAGCCCACCCGGGAAAAGACCCTCTGAAACGAAAAAATTCTCAAAAGGCTACAAAAGAAAATCAAATCCTGTCCACACCTTGACAAGCGTATAACGATTCGATACAATCAGCTCAGAATGCCCGACAGGACGGGCATGCCCGCACAGGCCCCGGCGGCCGGATGCGGGTTTCACGGCAAGGTAAGAAAGGATAACTGTATGAGAAAACGCATTGCAGCCCTCGCGCTGGCCGCAGTCATGGCCTTTGGCCTGACGGCCTGCGGCGGGAGCGACTCCTCCTCCACCGCCGCTTCGGGCGATGCCGGCGTGTCGGGCGAGTTTACCGGCACAGCCCAGGGCATGGGCGAAGTGACCGTCACCGTCACCCTCACCGACGGCGTCATCACCGACTGTGTGGTGGAAGGCCCCGACGAGACCGAGGGCATCGGCGCGGTGGTGGTGGCCAATGCCCCCGACGAGATTGTCTCGGGCAACAAGGGCGCCATTGACGTGGTGAGCGGCGCCACCATTACGTCGGATGCCGTCAACGAGGCCCTGGCCGCCGCCCTGGCTGCCGCCGGCCTGGACGCCGCCGACTTCACCGGCGAGGCCTCCTCTGAGGCCGCCGAGGACCGTGTGATTGACACCGACATTGTGGTGGTGGGCGCCGGCGGCGCCGGCATGACTGCCGCCATCGCTGCCGCCAATGAGGGCAAGAGCGTGGTCATCATCGAGAGCCAGGCCATGGTGGGCGGCAACTCGGTGCGGGCCACCGGCGGCCTGAACGCGGCCAAGACCCCCGCCCAGGACGAGAACGAGTTCAACGAGGCCGCCGGCGTGGAAAAGACCCTGGAGTCGGCCGCCAATGACTACGCCGACAACGAGACTATCACCGCCCTGGCCGAGACGGTGGCCCAGCAGTGGGCCGAGTACCAGGCCAACCCCGTGGGCTACTTCGATTCCGTCGAGCTGATGGAGCTGGACACCATGATCGGCGGCAAGGGCATCAACGACCCCGCCCTGGTGGAGACCCTCTGCTCCAATTCCGCCGACGCCATCGAGTGGCTGTCGGAGCAGGGCATTGACCTGCCCAGCGTCTCCAGCTTCGGCGGTGCATCGGTCAAGCGGATTCACCGGCCCCTGGACGACGAGGGCAAGGTGGTGTCTGTGGGCAGCTACATGATCCCCCGCCTGGAGTCCAAGTGCGAGGAGGCCGGCGTTGAGATTCTCCTCAACACCACCGCCACCAGGATTCTGACCGATGCCGAGGGCGCAGCCGTGGGCATCGAGGCCTCCGACAACAAGACCGGCGGCACCGTCACCGTCAACGCCGGCGCTGTGATTCTGGCCACCGGCGGCTTCGGCGCCAACCTGGACATGGTGGTTGAGTACAAGCCCGATCTGGCCGGCTTCATGACCACCAACGCGGCCGGCGCCCAGGGCCAGGGCATTGACATGGCCGTGGCCATCGGCGCGGGCACCGTGGACATGGACCAGATCCAGATTCACCCCACCGTGGAGGCCAACACCGCCGCCCTGATTACCGAGGGCCTGCGGGGTGACGGCGCCATCCTGGTCAACGCCGAGGGCAACCGCTTCACCGACGAGGTGGGCACCCGCGACGTGGTGTCTGCCGCTGAGATCGCCCAGACCGGCAGCTACAGCTGGCTGGTCATCGATCAGGCCATGGTGGACGCTTCCAGCGTCATCCAGGGCTACATTAAGAACGGCTACACCGTCACCGGCCAGACCTACGCCGAACTGGCCGAGGCCATGGGGGTGGACCCCGACGCCTTCACCGCCACCATGGAAAAGTGGAACGCCTGCGTGGCGGCCGGCGTGGATGAGGAGTTTGGCCGCACCAGCTTCGCCAACCCCCTGGACACCGCGCCCTACTATGCCATCAAGGTCACCGCCGGCATCCATCACACCATGGGCGGCCTGACCATCAACACCAACACCCAGGTTCTGGCCGGCGACGGCACCGTCATCGACGGCCTGTATGCGGCCGGCGAGGTCACCGGCGGCGTCCACGGCGCCAACCGCCTGGGCGGCAACGCGGTGGCTGACTTCACCGTCTTTGGCCGCATCGCAGGCCAGCAGGCCAGCGCCTACGTTGGATGAGCAGACAACATGCAAAGCCCCGCCGCTGGCTGGTCAACGGGATCTTTGCCGCCCTGATTCTGCTGGCGGCCGGGGGCCTGTGGCTGGCTGCGGGCCGGACAGACAAGCCCGGTCAGCAGGCGGTGGCGGTGGCTGATTTCGGGATGGGAATCACCGAGACCATCCCCCTGGACACCGACTACGACTATTACTACGAGGTGGGCAGCTACATCGTCCATCTCCAGGTCAAGGACGGGGCCGTCGCCTTTCTGGACAGCCAGTGCCCCGACCACGTCTGCGAGGATTTCGGCTGGCTGAGCCAGCCCGGCCAGTGGGCCTGCTGCGTCCCCGCAGGGGTGTATCTGTCGGTGGAAGAAACCGAATGAATCCCACACAGGACAGGGGCTGCCGCCCGTCAGCGGCGGCCTCTGTTTTTTTGCGGGGGCAAAAGAAGAATGCTGCCTGGTTTTCCAGGGTTGGCTGCACAGAATATGGTACAGATGTGAAAACAGGATGAAAAATTTTCGATCTGCAAGCGGAGCTTTTTAAAAATTTTATGAAAGAAAAATGGTTTGGCTTGTCACTTACCGACGGTGTGTTATAATAGGAGAACAATCCTTGGGTTTTCAGGGCTGATGGGGGCCGGCGCGGTGCTGCCGGCTTCTTCTGCCTGCCCCCGGATAGACAGAGATCAGGAGGAATAATACATGACCTGGAAGAAAAAGAAGGGCGAGCCCGCCGGTCAGGAAGCGCCGGCCCAAGCCGGGGCCAAGGCCGGGTTCAGCCTGGGCAAGTATAAAAAACATCTCAAGTGGATCATTCCCCTTGTTGTAGTGGTGGCCGTGGTGGCCGCCGTTGTTGTGAATCAGCTCAATCAGGCCAGCAAAGTGGATGTGGCCCCCGAATACACCCAGGCATCGGTGACCCGGCGGACCATTTCCCAGACCCTGAGCACCACCGGCACCCTGAATGCCGCCAACAGCTACAACGTCAAGACCCTGGTGTCGGGCGAGATTCTGGCATCCAGCATCGAGGAGGGCCAGGAAGTCACCGCCGGCCAGCAGCTGTACCAGATTGAGAACAGCGACGCTTCCGCCAACGTGGAACAGGCCCAGATCAACCTGGAGCAGGCCCAGCGCAACTACGACACCATTGCGGATTACCGCTATGTCCGCTCCCCGGTGGCCGGCACCGTCTACACCCTGAAAGTCAAGGTGGGCGATGAAGTCACCGCCGGCCAGGAAGTGGCCGTGGTCCAGGATTCCAGCCAGATGGTGCTCCAGCTGACCTTCCCCTCGGCCGACGCGGCCCATTTCTCGGTGGGCCAGGCGGCCCAGATCACCCTGGACGGCACCTTTGAGGTGCTCAACGGCACCGTCACCGACGTGTCGGGCAGCGATGTCCTGAGCACCGGCAACGTGCTGGTGCGGAATGTCACCATCACCACCCCCAACGCCGGCGCCCTCAACACCTCCCAGTCGGCCACCGCCACCATCAACGGCATCAGCTCCACCAACAGCGCCACCTTCAATTACCGGGAACAGCGGACCCTGACCGCCTCCACCGCCGGCACCGTCGCCTCCATCTATGTGGGGGAGGGCGGCCTGGTGGATGCCAACGGCATTGTCCTGGAACTGTCGGGCGACAACCTGGAGGAGACCATCCAGAGCGCCTACGAGAGCCTGCGCAGCCGTGAGATTTCGATGCGGAACGCCGAGGAGACCCTGGGCAACTACACCATCACCGCCCCCATCAGCGGCACCGTCATCCAGCGCAACTACCAGCAGGGCGAGTCGGTGGAGAGCGGCAAGGACCTGTGCATCATCTACGACCTGAGCTATCTGGAGATGACCATCAACATCGACGAGCTGGACATCAACCAGATCAGCGTGGGCCAGAGCGTGTCGGTCACCGCCGATTCGGTGGACGGCACCTTTGACGGCGTGGTGACCCGGGTGTCCATGGTGGGCACCACCACCGGCGGCACCACCACCTATCCCGTCACCGTCCAGGTGGACGAGTACGGCGACCTGCGCCCCGGCATGAACGTCAACGCACAGATCGTGGTGGAGCAGGCCTCCGACGCCATCGCGGTGCCCAACGCCGCCATCGAGCGGGGCGACTATGTCCTGGTGACCACCGCATCCCCCAGCGCCGCCAACGCCGACCCCTCCATGCCCGCTCCCGACGGCTACGTCTATGTGTCGGTGGAGACCGGCGTCAGCGATGACAACTACACCGAGATCACCAGCGGCCTGCAGGAGGGCGACATCATCGGCTATGTCTCCAGCAATACCTTCAGCTACGACGACTATTACAGTGATATGGGCGGCTACAGCGGTGAACTGGTGGGCGTCATCGCACCCGTCAACATCCTCCGCGGAGGTCTGTAAATGAGCGCATTGATCGAATTCAACGAGGTGTGCAAGTTCTACCATATGGGCGACACCGTCGTCAAGGCCCTGGACCACGTCACCATGAAGATCGAAAAGGGTGAGTTTGTGGCCATTGTGGGCCAGTCCGGTTCGGGCAAGTCCACCTGCATGAACATCATCGGCTGCCTGGATGTCCCCACCGCCGGCGTCTACAAGCTCAACGGCCGGGACGTGGGCAAGATGAAGCGGGGCGAGCTGGCAGCCATCCGCAATGAAATGCTGGGCTTTGTGTTCCAGCAGTATAACCTTCTGCCCAAGCTGAACCTGATGGGCAACGTGGAAGTGCCCATGATTTACGCCCGGGTGCCCCGGGCCCAGCGCCACGCCCGGGCCCGGGCGGTGCTGGAACAGGTGGGCCTGGGGGACAAGCTCAAGAGCAAGCCCAACCAGCTGTCGGGCGGCCAGCAGCAGCGGGTGTCCATCGCCCGGGCCCTGGTCCGCAACCCACCCCTGATTCTGGCCGACGAGCCCACCGGCGCCCTGGACAGCCACACCGGCCGGGAAGTGCTGGGGATGCTCCAGGAGCTCAACCGCCAGGGCCACACCGTCATCCTGATTACCCATGACAACTCCATCGCCATGCAGGCGCCCCGGATCATCCGGCTGGAGGACGGCCGGATCGTCTACGACGGCGACGCCCATTCCCCCGAGGCCTTTGTCAGCCCGGTGATGGAGGCCGCCCTGGAGGAATTCCAGAAGCAGGAAAAGGCGAAGGAAGGAGGCGAGGAGGCATGCTCCTGATCGATACCTTTATCCTGGCCCTGAAAAACATCTGGAGCAACAAGATGCGGACCATCCTGACCATGCTGGGCATCATCATCGGCGTCACGGCGGTCATCGTCATCGTGGGCCTGGGCAACGGCATGACCCAGTCGGTCCGGGACAGCTTCTCCTCCATGGGCATCAACAGCATGACCGTCTCCATCTGGGGCCGCGGGTCCTCCCGCAACGCCACCGTGGACTATATGTATGAGGTGGTGAAGGACAACAGCGAGTATCTCAGCGATATTTCCCCCAACGTCCAGATCAGCGGCCAGACCGTCAAGGAGGGCCGCGATACCTACCGCTACACCGGCGTGTACGGCGTCAACGAGGATTACATCTCGATGGCCAACTACACCATCGCCGACGGCCGCGGGATTCAGTATATGGACATCAAGGAGAACAAGTACGTCTGCGTCATCGGCGACTACCTGGCCCGGGAGGCCTACAACGGCAACGCGGTGGGGGAGACCATCAAGGTGGGTTCCTACCAGTTCCGCATTGTGGGCGTGCTGAGCGCCAAGTCCAACGACCCCGAACTCCAGGAGGGCGGCGAGGATGACCGGATCTATGTGCCCTACACGGTGGCCATGCGGATCAACCAGACCAGCACGGTGGACACCTATACCGTCATCATGGCGGATGAGAACTACGCCAACCAGGCGAAAAGCGCCGTTGAAAAAGCCCTCTACGCAATTTATGAGGACGAAGACGCGTATTATGTGTACAGCATGAGCGAGCTGCTCGAACAGATGAACCAGACCATCGGCATGGTGGTCATGGTCCTGACCCTGATCGCGGGCATCTCCCTGCTGGTGGGCGGCATCGGCATCATGAACATCATGCTGGTGTCGGTCAGCGAGCGCACGCGGGAGATCGGCATCCGCAAGGCCATGGGCGCGCGGGAGCGCACCATCCTGTTCCAGTTCGTCGTCGAGGCGGGCACCACGTCGGCGCTGGGCGGATTCATCGGCATTGTGCTGGGCTACGCCCTGTCGGCGGCGGCCACCGCGGCCGTTCCCCTGATTATGCCCGGGGAGTCGGTGGCCATCAGCCCCGGCACCACCGCGGTGCTGGTTTCCTTCGGCATTTCGGTGGGCATCGGCGTGGTGTTCGGCTTCCTGCCGGCCCGCCGCGCTGCCCGGCTCAATCCCATTGAGGCGCTGCGCTACGAATAACGCCTGCCCCCGAACCCAACTATGAGGAGTACAAACCATGAAAAAAAGACTTTTGTCCCTCCTGCTGGCGGTCTGTATCCTGATCCCGGTGCTGGCGCTGCCGGCCGCGGCTGTCAACAGCAACATCGCCATCCAGACCGCCCGGACCATGGGCGTTCTGACCGCCCAGACCACCGAGGAGCTGAACGCCCAGGTGACCCGCGGCGAGTTTTCCCGGATGCTGACCATGATCTCGTCCTACCGGGAGACGGTCAACGAACAGACCCAGGTGGGCAGCCTGTTCACCGACGTGAACAGCTCCACCGAGTACGCCCCCTACATCCGCATCGCGGTCCAGCAGGGCTGGCTGACTGGCTACACCGACGGCTCCTTCCGGCCCGATGACCCCGTCACCCTGGAGACGGCCTGTGCCGCAGCCCTGAAGGTGCTGGGCTTTGCCGCCACCGACCTGAGCGGCGCTTTCCCGGCGGCCCAGCTGAACAAGGCCACCGAACTGGGCCTGCGCAGCGGCCTCAGCCGCCGGCAGGGCGAGGCCATGACCCTCACCGACTGCGCGGTGCTGCTGTACAACACCCTCACCGCTACCAATAAAAACGGCTCGGTCTACGGCAACACCATCGGCCTGACCGTCTCGGACGGGCAGGTGGACACCTCCACCATCCTGGCCTCCAGCCTGAAGGGACCCTTCATTGCGGCGGCCGGGGAGGTGCTGCCCATCACCCCCACCACCGTCTACCGGAACGGGGAGCTGTCCGACTCTCCCACCCTCAACATCAATGATGTCTACTACTACAGCGAGAGCCTGAATTCCCTGTGGATCTACACCACCAAGGCCGCCGGCCGGATCACCGCCGTCTCGCCCAACGCCGCCGCCCCCACCTCGGTGACGGTGGCGGGCGTCACCTACCAGATCGGCAGTACCGACGTGGCCTACCGCATTTCGTCCCTGTCGGGCGGCGGCGTGGGCCAGGTGGTGACCCTGCTGCTGGGCATGGAAGACGTGGCCGTCGGCATTCTGACCGGCGAGGAGGTGGACCAAAGCTACTACGGCGTGGTCCAGTCCTCCAACCGGTCCCTGATTACCGATAACGGCGCCGACATCATGCAGACGGTCAAGGTGCTGTGCACCGACGGCACCGTCCGCAGTGTCCGGGTCAACAAAAATCTGAATTACCCCACCGGCTGGCTGGTGTCCATCACCTCGGGCCCCGACGGGGAAGTCCTGACCTCCATCGGGGAAAAGTCGCTGAGCGGCCTGTTTGACGCCTCGGCCCGCACCCTGGGGGAGTACAAGCTGGCCGATGACGTGGAGATTCTGGACACCACGGCGGAGGGCAGCGGCAAGACCATCCGTCTGGAGCGGCTGGACGGGGTGAACCTCTCCAACAAGGATATCCGCTACTATGCCCTGAACGATCAGGGGGAGATTTCCCGGCTGGTGCTGGACAACGTCACCGGCGATGTCTGGACCTACGGGTGCCTGACGGCCTGGTCCACCAACAAGTACAATTCGGCCACCGAGAGCCTGACCAGCATCCAGCCCAGCGATGTGCTGATGCAGATGGCGTCGGGCCTGCTGACCGGCTCTCTGCTGAATGACATCTGGAACGAGCTGACCGGCCGGACCGGCCGCTGGACCAGCCTGGCTTTGGGCCTGCTGGCCGACAACACCAGCGGCCTGATGAGCACCGTCCTGGGCACCATTGCCGGCGGCGCCAACTACACCTACATGACCGGCACCTCGGCCACCACCTCCACCACCGACGTGCTGTACCCGGTCCTGACCGGCGGCATCGGCGTCCGGTACGAGGCCAACGGCGCCGTCCGCGGGATGGTGCAGCTCCAGCCCATCCTGATCGAGAGCCTGGGCCCCGCCCAGGTCACCACCGCCGCCGGCGATCGCTATGAGACCGCCGACACCATGCAGGTCTATCTGTGGCACATGGGGGTCTACTATCCCACCACCCTGCCCACCATCAATTCGGAGGATTATTTCCTGATCGGGTGGGTGGATTCCTGCACCGCAGGCCATCAGGTCCGGGTTCTGACCGCGCTGAAAAAGAATTGATCCGGGATGCGGGGCTGGGCCGCTACAGCCGGGGCGCGCTGCTGTTCCGGCAGCTGTGCCAGCTGTTCTATCCCCGCCGGTGCCCCTTCTGCGGGCAGGTGCTGGGGCTGGTGCCCCTGTGCCGGGACTGTGAAGCGGAACTGAAGGGAGAAATTTGCCGCCGGAACCTGGAACATCCCCGCCCGCCCGAGGGAATGCAGGCCGCCCGGTTTGCCTGGGCCGCCGCGCCCTACTGGTACGAGGGAGGAATCCGGCAGAGCCTGATCTGGGCCAAGTACCGGAATCGTCCCTGGGTGGCGGTGCAGCTGGGCTGCCTGATGGCCTGGAAGATGTTCGGCGTCGAAATCCAGCTGCGGGGCGGGGTGGAAGTGCCCCGGCCTCTGGACAGGCCTTTGGGCCTGTGCGATCTGGTGGTCCCGGTGCCTCCGTCCTATCGGGACGGACGCTCGTACAACGTGCCCACCCTGATGGCCCTTCCCCTGGCCCGCGGGCTGGGGGTTCCGGTTGACTCCGACGCCCTGGTCCGGCTGACCGCCGGCCGTCCCCAGGCTTCCCTGGGCCGGCAGGAACGGCTGGTCAATGTCATCGGCCAGTTTCGGGCCGATGCCGAGCGGGTGTCGGGCTGCCGGATTCTGCTGGTAGATGATGTGGTCACCACCGGTGCCACCGCTGCGGCCTGTGCCCAGGCCCTCACAGCGGCGGGCGCCGTGTCGGTGGCCCTTGTTGCATTGGCCGCACCGCGGGGCGACACCACCCTGCCGGCCGACCCGGGGATTCCCTTTGCCGCCGGCGGGGAAGCGGAAGAGGAGCCGGAGGAGGACATCCAAGATTTTTGAAGTGAAAGGGGTATTACACACCGATGAATCCGAGAAAACAGAGGTTTTACATTGCCGCTGCGGCCCTGCTGGCCGTCATCGCCCTGGTCTATTCCATCCTTGGCAGCCCGGTGGTGCTGTGGCACAACCGCCAGCTCAAAACCGCCCTCACCGGCCTCACCGACACCACCATCACCCTGGAACAGGCGGTGCCCTTCAGCTGGGATGAGGTGTACAGCTTTGCCCCCTATACCTCTGTGGAGGAAATCCAGCAGACCATCGGCGCCGAGAGCTACAACCTCACCGAATCCACCAGCGAGGGGATGTGCCAGCTGGTCTTTATGGACGAGGGCGCCGTTGCGGCGGCCGTCTGCGCTTTTCCCTCGGATCTCGGCTATGACGTTGTGCTGACCGGTTGGGAGGGCGGCGCCGCCCATCTGACCTACGGCGAAAATGTCTCCTTCAACGTGGTCCGGGAGGATGGCATCGTCCGGCTGGAACAGGCCGCCTGACAAAAAAATCAAAAAATCCCTTGACAAATCCGGCCCGTTCCGGTATAATAATGGAGCTGTGAGCGAGAGCCCACAGCACTATCCGGGTGTAGCGCAGTTTTGGTAGCGCGCTTGAATGGGGTTCAAGAGGCCGTGAGTTCGATTCTCGCCACTCGGACCAGACCGCCGGTTCCAAGCCTTCGGGCTTTGGGACCGGCGGTTTTTTGCTGTGTGTTTTTTAAGAGGAGCAAAGGAAAAAGGCAGGCCCTGTGGCCTGCCTTTTCTGCGTTTTCAGGGCCCTTTGCAGGGGGCCGGCAAGATGCCCTGCCGTCAGTCAGAGGAGCGGCCGAACAGGACGAACAGCCAGGGGGAAGCCCAGCCCGCGGCGGCGCCCAGCCAGGGGCTGAGTCCTGCGGCGGAGGCCAGCTGGGAGAAGATGCTCCGCCAGTCCTCCAGCTGGGCCAGAAAGAGGGCCGCTGAGACCAGAATCCCGCTGCCGGACAGGAAGGTGGTCAAAAGGCCGCTGGCCACATTCCAGACCACCAGAACCGTGCTGGAAGCAAAGAGCTCCTGCCGGGTCATCCGGCGGAAAAAGCCCAGCCCTCCGGCCAGCAGCACCGCCAGGAACAAAACGGCCGACAGAAGCATCCAGCGGGTTTGGTCCAGAGCGACGGTGACGGAGTCGCCGTCGGACAGCCGGGTCATGGCCAGGAAGGGCCCCAGCCGGATCTTGATCTGATAGCTGATCCAGCCGGCCGCGGCACAGTAGAGGGGAACTTTCCACCAGGAATCTTTCAAAGCTTGGCGCATGGGTCATACCTCCTTCCCAATCTGATTGGATTGTAGCATGAAGGGGACGCCTTCCGCAAGGCAAAAATGCAGCCCGGGGGCCGATGGGGGCAATCTGTGGGCCGTGAAGGATCGAAATAAACAATGCAGCCCCGTACCGGGTGTGCGTGTCCGGTGCGGGGCTGCTGCGCAGAAAGGAGATGATGAAGGAAATTGAAGGAGAACGCAAAAACGGGAAACTCAGAGGTTCAGGGCGAACTGTTCGGCGGTGACCCGGACCTTGCCGTCGGCGGCGAAGGAGATGCCGTCCGCCGACTGGGGGGTGTAGAGCCAGACCGTCATGGTCTGTTCGCCGTCGTTGACAAAGACCTCGATGCTGTTGCGGTCCAGCAGGATGCGGAGCTTGAGGGCGCCGTCCTGACGGCGGACCTGGCAGCTGCGGCTGTGCACAACGTCGCTGTGGGAGCCGGCGTGGCTGCGGTCCAGTGTCAACTGGGAAGTGTAGGTATCATAGGTGAGGGTGGTGTACAGGTCTCCCTCCGCCGCCAGTTTGAGGGTGAAGGAGCGGTACAGGTCCTCCCCGTCGGGGGCCACCGTGACGGTCAGGTCGGCCACCCGGCCGCCGATGCCCTCCAGGCTGGTCTCGGCCGAGACCGGCACGTCGGAGTGGCATACCCGCGGGCCGTGGGCGGCGTCCAGCTCCCGGACGGGGGTCTGGATCAGCCGGCCATCCCGGATGGACAGCTCCCGGGGACAAATCATCTGGCCGAACCACTTGCAGCCCTCCGGCTTGTCCTCGATGTCGCCCCAGGTCTGGAGCCAGGCCGTCATAATCCGGCGGCCATCGGGGGCCAGCAGGGTCTGGGTGGCGTAAAAGTCGATGCCGTAATCCACCAGATGGACATCCTCCCGGTGGAAGGTGTGGGTCTCGGGGTCGTAGTCGCCCACCAGGTAGATGGTGGCATGGCCTGCGTGGAATTCATCGCGGGCCTGCATTTCCTGGGGGCTCAGGAGGAGGAGGTAACGGCCGTCCAGCTCAAAGAAGTCGGGGCACTCCCACATCCGGCCGTGCTCATTGCGGCAGCGGTCCAACACCGTCACAAAGTGCCACTCGAAGCCGTCGGGGCTGTGGTAGAGGATCACCGCGCCGCTCTTGTCCTCGGTGCGGGCCACCACCACAGCAGAATAGGTGCCGTCCGGTTCCTGCCAGATCTTAGGGTCCCGGAAGTCGTATTTGCTGTAGCCTTCGGGCAGATCCTTGACGGTCAGAACGGGGTTCTGGGGGATCTTCTCATAGTTGAGGCCATCGCCCACCGCCACACACTGGGTCTGGAAGTCGTAGTAATGCCCGTCGGGGTTCAGTTCCTCCGACTTGCACACACCGGTGTAGAGCAGCAGCTGCCGGCCGTCGGGCAGCTGGGCTGCCGAGCCGGAGAAGCATCCGTCCTTGTCGTAGGGCGCATCCGGGGCCATGGCTGCCGGCAGGTACTCCCAGCGCAGCAGGTCGCGGCTGACGGCGTGGCCCCAGTGCATGGGGCCCCACACGGTCTTGTAGGGATAGTACTGATAGAACAGGTGATATTGACCCTGATAGAAGGAAAAGCCATTGGGATCGTTCATCCAGCCGACCCAGGGGGTCAGATGGTAAACCGGGCGTTCACTGGCGGGGATGGCCTCGCCATACTGTGCCTCATAGGCGCGGGCTTTCTGCAAAATCGGGCTGTTCATGTTGTTCTCCTGTTGGAGCTGCCCTGGACCTTCCGGCCCGGGGTCGCTCCATTCCTCCTAATTAGATTGTGGGGAGAAGATTTAAGCGTAGTAGGCGTCCAGATACTTCTGCATGATGCCCAGGTAATCGGACAGGCCGTAAGCTTCCAGCTTCTCCTGATATTCGTTCCACTCGGCGTCGGTCATGCCATTCATGATCCAGTTGGCCTTGCAGGTGTTCATGTAAGTGCTCAGATCCGCCTCGAGGTTGGAGATCTCGGTGGTATCCTCGATGCTCATGAATGCGTTGGGGTAGACGTACTGACGGGTCATGTACGGGGTGTAGATCTGCTCGATCCAGTCCAGACGATACTGGGCATCGTCGGGGCAGGTGACGTACACGTCGTAGTAGTCGTCCAGCACAGCCAGAGGACCGCCGACACACTCGGCCTCACGGACCTCAACGGGGGAAGCATCGCCCAGAGGTGCGTGCTTCAGCATGGGCTCGCCGTTGGCGTTGGTGGACATCTCAAAGATATCGAACTCGTCGCCCTCGTCGTAGGTGCCCCAGTTGTTCTGTGCGGACTGGATGGGGATGTACATCTGGTCCAGCCATGCGCAGACCAGAGCGGGGTTGGATGCTTTGGCGGTAACCACGCAGCGGCCGCGGTTGAAGCCGCTGGTGAAGGAGCCGTTCTGCGGGGTGATGATGGTGGTGTCGGCAGCCAGCGGGGGCAGGGGCTCCCAGTCGGTCAGGTTGTCAATGTTGGC
>CALWZL010000033.1 GCA_944385995.1 uncultured Faecalibacterium sp. | reverse complement strand
GATGACAACGTCATCGCCGTCAAGGTCACCGACGACCAGGAATACGTCTCCCGTGAGATGCAGCGGTACGACTTCACTGCCATGCCGGTTCTGGACAACGAGGGGATGTTCGTGGGCATCATCACCATCGACGACGCCATCGATGTCCTGACCGAGGAATCCACCGAAGATATGCAGAAGATGGCCGCCATTCTGCCCGACGACGAGGCCACCACCTATTTCGGCACCAGCGTCTGGACCCACGCCAAACAGCGTATCCCCTGGCTGCTGATCCTGATGCTGTCGGCCACCTTTACCGGCATGGTCACCACCCATTACGAGGAAGCCTTTGTCACCCTTCCCCTGCTGGTCTCCTTCATGCCCATGCTGATGGACACCGCCGGCAACTGCGGCAACCAGGTCAGCACCCTGATGGTCCGCGGCCTGGCTCTGGACGAGGTCAGCCCCGGGGACTTCCTGAAAGTCCTGTTCAAGGAACTGCGGATCGCCGCCGTTGTGGGCGCGGTTCTGGGCCTGGTCAACGGCCTGCGGATCTGGCTGATGTACGGCGTCCTCTATGCCGGCATGTATGAGAACGTGCCCGGCTATGTCCTGGTGGTCAGCCTGTCCCTGTTCCTGAGCGTCATTCTGGCCAAGCTGGTGGGCGGCATCCTGCCCCTGGGCGCCAAGAAACTGGGCTTTGACCCCGCCATTATGGCCACACCCTTCATCACCACCATTGTGGACGCGTGCAGTCTGATTCTCTATTTCCAGATTGCCATGCGGGTGTTCCACAACATGATGTAATCACGCAAAAACCCCTGCGCCGGACTGAACCGGACGCAGGGGCTTTTTTATGATCTGCGGTGTGGAATCCGCCTTGGTTTCTCATGACAAGAGGAGGGGCCCGGGGCCGCTCCTCCCGTTACGCGTGTGATTTTCGGAGAATGGCAGCCAGGGCGTTGTTCCCTGACCGCAGCCCTATCATACCGCCAGGCGGGACCAAATACAATGTATTTTCCGACTAAAACCATCAAGAAAACGACCAAAACCTCAAACAATGGAACAATCAAGGGGTGGTCAGGAGGGCCCACAGCCCGTCCGAGGGACCCAGAAGGGCAATTTTGCAGTTGGCAAAGAGGGTCTGGACCGGCTGGCCGGCGGACCCATCGGCGGCGTCATAGCTGCCCAAATCGGCGTCGGCCAGGGCCGGAACGTCGGTCCAGCTGTAGAGCTGGCCGGCCCAGTCTGCTCCCAGCTTTTCGCTGAGGGCGCCGCTGGCCTCCTCGAATTCCTCCGGGTCGGTCAGAATCCAGATGCAGCTGTCCCCGTTGGAAAGGTCGGCGCTGATCCCGGCGCTGTCGTCGCTCCAGGTGTAGACGTTGAGATGGACCACCACCGAGCCGTCCATGTTGCGGTCAATGCCGTAATCTTGCAGCACCTGCTGGAGCTGAAGGGCCGCGTCGTCGGGCAGAGGGTCGGCGGCCACCACCGCCACGTTGTAGTCCGGCTCGACGGTTTGGTTCAGGCCGTGGACCACATAGATGACGGCGGCCACCATCACCAGGGCCGCCACCACCACGCCCCAGTTGTAATACCACCAGTTGGCCCGGGCCCGGGATTTCTTCTGTTTTTCGGTGAGGGTCTGTTCCTCCTCCGCGTCGGCCACCGGGCCGAAGGCCTCCACCTCCAGACCGTAGATTTCCCGCAGGACCGGGAAGAAGATCTGCATGGCCACCAGCACCGGCAGCCAGAAGCCGAACAGCATGGCCCAGAAGGTGCTGAGGGGAAAGAAGAAAATCAGCACCGCCACCCCGGCAAAGATGACGGCGCTTCCGCCCAGGGAGCGGCCGGGGGCAAAGAGGAAACTGTGTCCGGCGGTGCGCAGCAGGGAACCCAGGGAGTCCTCCCCGGCGGGTGCGGCGGCCAGCGCGGCCATGGTGAGGCTGCCCACCACCGCCAGAACCACCATGTCAAAGCCCAGAAAGACCAGAACCGGGCTGCCGGGATACTGGCCGGCCTCCATCATGTCCAGCAGGAAGGCCCAGACAAAGCAGAGGCCGCCCAGCAGGGTGATGAGGATGGCGCCCAGGGGCAGGGCCTTTTTCCATTTGGAGGAAAGGGTCCGGCCCATCCGGGCCAGCCAGGGGGATGGGTCGTTGCAGAGGCTGCGGAGGGCACAGTCGGCCATCAGCAGCAGGCCGATGCCGGCCAGCATCCCGCCCAGGATGCCCGCCAGCAGGGTCAAGGGGAAATTCAGCAGAAGGATGCCCAGGGCAATGCCCAGGGCCGCCGGCAGAATCAGGGCGCAGACCAGAAAATTGGTGGCGATCAGCTGGCCGAAATCCCGGCCCAGCATCTGCAAAAACCGGCGGATTCCCTTTTTTTCGGGCTCGTTGGGGTCTGCGCCCCGGCCGCCGTACAACGCATCCAGCCAGCTCATCCTTCTGCCTCCCCGCCTGCGGCGCTCTGTTTACCGACCCGGGTCAGGGCCGGAGAGAGAATGTTCCGACCCGCCGGCCGGCATGGGTTGGTGGAGAGGGGGAAAACGTCCCGAACGGTCGGGCCATGGCCTGCCTGGTCCGGGATCTTGCACGCGATGGTTTCCATAAAAAACTCCTTTTCCTCTGCGCAGCTCAGAGGGAGCGTCAGCCTGCGGTCCGGCCGGAGAGACCTTCTTTCTTCCGGCCCGGGCAGACCGGCTGCACCCATTTTACAACACCTATAAGGTAACTTTTTTTGGGCGGATTGTCAACCGTTCCCGACGGCTCTTGTGCAGAGGGATTTGCTGTGCTATAATGGCAGAAGTTTACCAGCCCAAGAAAGGAACTGCTGTGTCATGAAACGCTTCGATCGTCCCTAACAACAACCAGGAAGTCCGGCGAGCCCCCAGGGGTGCGCCTGTTTTCTGCTGCTTGTCTGTGAGGTACCAAGATGAAACGTTTTATTTCCGCAGGCTGTCTGCCCGACGGCCTTGCTGCCATGTCCTTTTTTGACGGGCTGGTCTTTTTTTCGCCCGTCTCTCTGCTGGTCCGCACCACGGCGGGGGTCAGCGTCAGTCAGTTTTTTCTGCTGCAGGCCCTGCTGTCGGGCACCGTCCTGCTGGGCGAGGTGCCCTCGGGCCGCCTCACCGACCGGATCGGCTGCCGGCGAACCATGATTCTCTGTGAGGGGCTGTTCGCGGCGGCCCGGATTTTGCTGATGGCGGCCTTTCTGACCCATTCCCTCCCCCTGTTCTGGCTGGAAGCCGTGGTGGAAGGTCTGGCCGTCAGCTTTGCTTCGGGGACCCAGAGCGCCTATCTCTACAGTGTCCTCTCCCCCGAATCCTACCTGTCCGGCACCGTTCAGGCCGGCAACTGGGAGACCGCCGGTTATCTGACCAGTACCATCTGTTATGCGGGCCTGTACGCCCTGGGAGGAATCACCGGCCTGCTGGCCGCTACCGCCCTGGCCAGTGTGTTGGCATTGCTGGCCTCCTTCTCCCTTCCCGGGGAGACCCGCCGCCCGCCCCGCCCGGCGGACTGCCCTTCCCACGGTCTGGCCCGGCTTCTGCTGACCCGGCAGGCGGTGACGGTGATCGCCGCCCTGGCGGCTCTCAATCTGGGGCAAATTCTGGTGAATTTCTTCTACGCCGACAAACTGCTGGCCTGCGGGGCCCGGGCCGAATGGCTGACCCCCATCATCCTGGCCTATTCGGCCATCCAGATGCTGGCCGGCCCGGTGCTGGACCGCATCCGTCCCGCCCGCCGTCTGGGCGCCATGGCGGGCTTTTTCCTGCTGGCCGGGGCCGGGATGGCGGCGCTGGGCCTGGTGGACCGGACCTTCCCGGCGGTTTTGCTGATGCTCATCCTGCCGCTGCTGCTGCGGCTGCCCGACTGCATCCTGGAAAAGGTCCAGAACGGCCTGGTGGATGACGCCGGCCAGGAGGACCGCCGGGCCGAGGTGCTGTCGCTGTTCAGCATGAGCGGGAGTCTGCTGGAAGTGGTCTTTCTGGTGGGGTCCTCGGCGGTGGCAGCCGCCGGGCCCGCCGCCTGTTTCGGGGCGGCCGGGGTGCTGCTGGCGGCGGCCGGCTGGGCTGTCCGCCGCATCCTCTCCTGAACATCGGATGCGCCGCCGCAGGGCTTCGGCTGCAAAAAGTAAAAAGGGCAGGAGGCGGAGCGGCCTCCGGCCCGGTTTGCCGGTGAAAACGTCTTGTACTTTCTTTCCAGAGGACTATAATAGGGTGGAACGAAAAAGAAGGTGTTTTTATGTGGTTTTTCTTTGCGCTGGGGTCGGCGGTTTTCGCGGCCCTGACCTCGATTTTGGCCAAGATCGGCATCGAGGGAGTCAATTCCACCCTGGCCACCGCCATCCGCACGGCAGTGGTGCTGGTGATGTCCTGGGGGATGGTCTTGATGACCAACACCCAGGGGGGCATCCGGGACATCGGCACCAAAAGCTGGGTCTTTTTGATCCTGTCCGGCCTGGCCACCGGTGCTTCCTGGCTGTGCTACTACCACGCTTTGCAGATCGGCGACGCCTCGATGGTGGTGCCGGTGGACAAACTCAGCGTGGTGATTACCCTGGTGCTGGCCTTTGTCTTTCTGCATGAGCCCTTCACCGCCAAATCGCTGGTGGGCTGCATCCTCATCACCGCCGGCACCCTCTACATGGTCCTGTGATCCCCTCCAAACACAAACCGCCCCCGCTGTCATCGGCAGCGGAGGCGGTTGTACTGTTTTGGGTGGGGTTGGCTGTTATTCTTCCGCGCCCTCCGGGGGCAGATCGGCGTCAGGTGCAGCGGCGGACTCTCCAAAGACATCCTCCCGGATGGGGACGGCGGCCTTGGTGGCGGGCAGCTGCAGCTCGGGCATCAGTTCGTCGTTGATGATGGTCAGCATCTCTTCCAGTTTGGCCACATCTTCGGGGGAAAAGCGCTCCCGCACCCGCTCGATGACGGTGTGGAGATACGCATAGCTGATGCTGTAGTAGTCGATATACTTCTGGGTGGGACGGAGGTGATACTCTCGCCGGTCGGTGGTGGACTGGATCTTTTCCACGTACCCTTTGCGGACCAGGCTGCCGATTTTGTAGGCAGCATTGGGGGTCGAAATCTGCATCATGCGGGAAAACTCGGCGATGGTAGGTTCGCCCATTGCCATGATGCCTTCCATGCAGAAGGATTCAACGGTGGTCAGCGTGGCTTCCCGCGTTGCAAACCGATGAAAGACCTTCTGATAAAAGTGCAGCTTGAATTTGGTATAGACGGCCTGAAACGCGTCCTCCAGCATGGGTTTGCCCCCTTTCTGAGCGTATCTAAAGACAGTATAGCACATTTTAGCCGGAAGGGAAAGCCCCCCGGGCCCAGAAAGTGCCGGGGCCCGTCCATTATCCGGCCAGGAAGCCCAGGGTGTTGGGCTTGTTCTGATAGAGGGAACCGTCGGCCCGGTAGAACAGGCGGATGGAGGAGCCGTCGGTCAGGGCGTAATCCACCGCAAAGACCTGCCCGGTCTCGATCGGACAGGGATAGTTGTCCTGGGGCAGGAAATCCCCGGTGGCCGGCAGGGCCTGGACATCGGCGTAGGCGTCCTGGACCAGCCAGAAGGTCCGGGACTGGTATTGGGTCAGCCGGGTGCCGGACAGGTCCTGAAGGGCCAGGCAGAGGGCGGGATAATCCTTCCCGCCGATGGAGACGGTGGAGGCGGCGCCGGCCTGGCTGTAGTCAAAGCCCATGAACAGGTTCCGGGCGATCAGGTTTTCGCCGTAGACCTGCCGCAGCTGGTTGGCCATGCAGGGCACCGTGCCGGTGGTCATGTCGTTCTGATAGATGTCCGAATGGGCCGACCCGGTGATGACCATGACGCTGGTGCCGGCGGGCAGGGCGTCAAAGGCTTCCCGCAGGTTGGCGGCCATCTGGTTTTCCCGGTAGACCTGGTCGCTGGTCTTGTAATAGGTCTTGCCCTGGTCGATGGATTTCTGGGCCAGGTCCCAGTCCGCCGACCCCATCTGACCGGTGAGCATCAGGCCGATCAGGTACCGTGTGCCGGTGGTGTTGTACTGGTGGCCCACGTCAAAGCCGTGGAACACCGTCTCGGGACATTCGGCCTTGATGGCCTGGTAAAAGTTCCAGGTGGCCTGGCTGTCCATCGCGGTGCCCGACCAGTCCTCATACAGCCGGGTGAGGATGGCGTCGTCGCCGGCCTTCATCCAGAGATTCAGGAAGGCGGCGCTGTAGGAGGGCACCTCGATGAAGAGGTCCCGCATTCCCTGGTTTTGATAGTAGTCCTTCCAGGCGGCCAGTTCCTGATCCAGGTGGCTCTGGTTGGCGTGGGTTTCGCCGTAGAGGTAGATTTTCCCCGTCCCCTGCTCCGCCGCGGCGGCAGGGACCGCCAGGGCCAAAAGCAGGATGCAGAGGGCCAGCAGACTTGACAATGCTTTTTTCATGGAAATGCAAACCTCCTTCCGTTGGAAAACCCTCCCCGCCCGCATGAAGGGGCGGTGTGCCGGGCAGACTAACCCCACATCCACCGAAAGGGGGCGTATTGCCGCGCCGGATTACAGAGAGCTTTACTTTGAAATGTTCCGTGCCAGCGAGGCGGCCATCCGTCTGCTGCAGCAGGCCCAGGCCCGGGCCGAGGAGGCCTATCTGGCGGCCGATCCGCCGCCTCTGGAACTCCCCGCCGATCCGCCGCCGCGGCATGCCGGCCCGCCCTGCTGAGGGTCAGCCCCGTTTGGCCTGGGCCTTGGCGAAAAATTTGGCCTCGTCGATGACAAACCGCTGGTGCATCCCGTGGCCCACCGGGCCCTTGTCGTCCCGGATGGTCACCGAGAAGGTCAGCTTCCGGCCGTCCACCGCAATCAGCTCGCTTTCACAGGTGACGGTCAGACCCACCGGGGTGGGGGCGGTGTGCTCCAGGGACAGTTGGGTGCCCACCGTGCCGCTGCCCGGCTCCAGGGCCGCAGCGACGCTCTCCCAACAGGTTTTTTCGGCCAGGGCCGCCAGGGCGGGGGTTGCAAAGACTTCCAGCGTCCCGCTGCCCATGGCGCGGGCGGTGTTTTCGGGGGTGACGGTCACGGATGCCTGACCGCGGATTCCAGCTTCCAGCATGATGATATTCCTCCTTGCAGGGGCCCGGCCTTTTTGGCAGGGGCCCCTTTTTGATTGTACCTTTAGCATACCACATTTTCGGTCCCGGCGCACCTGTTTTTCCCGCTGTTGGGGGGACAAAATGGGGGCGCTTTTGGGTTTGTCAGTGCATACGTGATTTTTTTGTCAGTTCCCTCTTGACTTCCCGGTAGACGGTGTTATAATGAATACATGAACAGATGCTCATATATCAACAACAAGGGAGGATGCAAGATGGAACAGCAGGCAAAGACCGAAGCCGAAGGGATGCCGGACGACGAGATCCTGTATGAGCTGGCAGACCTGTTCCGGGTGTTCGGCGACTCGACCCGGATCAAGATTCTGTATGCGCTCCACGACCAGGAACTGTGCGTCCAGGACATTGCCGCGGCGGTGGCCCTGAGCCAGTCGGCGGTGAGCCATCAGCTGCGGGTTTTGAAGGACTGCAAGCTGGTGCGGTTCCGCCGGGAGGGCAAGACCGTCTATTATGCACTGGACGACGACCATGTGCGAAGCATCCTCTCTCTGGGGATGGAGCACATCGAAGAATGACACCAAGCGGATGGAAAGGACTGGTACATGATGAAAAAGACCTATAAGATCGACGTGGACTGCGCCAACTGCGCCAACAAGATGGAGGCCGCCGCCCAGAAAACCCCCGGCGTCAAGAACGCCACCGTCAATTTCATGACCCTGAAGATGAGCGTGGAATTTGAGGAGGGGCAGGACCCCAAGGCCGTCATGCCCCAGGTTCTGGCCGCCTGCAAGAAGGTGGAGAGCGACTGCGAGATTTTCGGAATCTGAAGGGAGCTTTTCCACCAAACGGCGTGTGGAAAAAGAGCAGTTTTCAACGTTTTCCACCGCTTTTTCCACCGTTTTTGCGGAAAAGTCTGAAAATTACGAGAAAAAGTGGTTTTTCTCCCATGGTATTTGGGGGAAAACCGGTGGAATCTGTGGAGAAAGGCTCACCCGTGTCGAAACACTGTGGAAAAGGAAGCCGGCGGACAGTCTGCCGAAGGAGGCTTTTGTATGAATTCCAAACAAAAGAAGATGCTGTACCGGATCGTCGCGGCGGCGGTTCTGGTGGTGGTGCTCCAGCTGCTGCCGGAAAGCGGCCTGCTGGACCTGGTGCCGGTGCCGCTGGGTCTGCTCTACCTGATTCCCTACCTTGTAGTGGGGGGCGATGTGCTGCGGAAGGCCATCAAGGGCATCCAGAACCGCCAGCCCTTTGACGAATGCTTTCTGATGGCGGTGGCCACGGTGGGCGCCTTTGCCCTGGGCGAATACATGGAAGGCTGCGCCGTCATGCTGTTTTATCAGGTGGGCGAGCTGTTCCAGAGCGTGGCGGTGGGCAAGAGCCGCCGGAGCATTGCGGCCCTGATGGACATCCGCCCCGACTACGCCAACCTGGAAAAGGCCGGGGGCGTCATCGAGAAGGTGGACCCCGACGAGGTGGAAACCGGCTCGGTGATTGTGGTGGAGCCGGGCGAGCGGGTCCCCATCGACGGCGTGATTGTGGAGGGCAGCTCCACCCTGAACACCGCGGCCCTCACCGGCGAGAGCCTGCCCCGGGACGCCAAAGCCGGGGATGACATCATCAGCGGCTGCGTCAACCTCAGCGGGGTGCTGCGGGTGCGGACCACCCGGGAATTCGGGGAGTCCACCGTCTCCCGGATTCTGGACCTGGTGGAAAATTCCAGCATGAAAAAGGCCCGGGCCGAACATTTCATCACCCGGTTCGCCCGGGTGTACACCCCGGCGGTCTGCTACAGCGCCCTGGCCCTGGCAGTTCTGCCGCCCCTGGTGTTGACTGTGCTGGGCCAGCCGGCCCAGTGGGGAGACTGGATTTACCGCGCCCTGACCTTCCTGGTCATCTCCTGCCCCTGCGCCCTGGTGATTTCGATTCCCCTGAGCTTTTTCGGCGGCATCGGCGGCGCCAGCACCTGCGGCATCCTGGTCAAGGGTTCCACCTATCTGGAAGAACTGTCCCGCACCGGGATTGTGGTCTTTGACAAGACCGGCACCCTGACCCAGGGCGTCTTTGAGGTCACCGGGGTCTATCCCGCCGCCGGTGTGGAGCAGGCCGACCTGCTGGAAAAGGCGGCGCTGGCCGAGAGCTATTCCAAACACCCCATCTCCCAGAGCCTGAAACAGGCCTATGGCAGGGAACTGGACCCCGCCCGGGTTTCGGATGTGGAGGAGCTGGGAGGCTATGGCATCACCGCCCGGGTGGACGGCCGCCCGGTGGCGGTGGGCAATGCCCGGCTGATGGCCAAACTGGGCCTCTCTCCCGCCGCGCCGGACCAGACCGGCACTGTCCTGTATCTGGCGGTGGATGGCGCTTACGCCGGCACCATTGTGATTTCGGATGTGGTGAAGCCCACCGCAGCCAAGGCCATTGCGGGCCTCAAGCGGGCCGGCGTCCGCCGCACCGTCATGCTCACCGGTGACACCGAGCCGGTGGCCAAAGCGGTGGCGGGACAGCTGGGGATCACCGAATACCGGGCCGGCCTGCTGCCGGAGGACAAGGTCACCCAGGTGGAAACCCTCCTGGCCGAAAAACAGCCCCGGGAGAATCTGGCCTTTGTGGGAGACGGCATCAACGACGCGCCGGTGCTGTCCCGGGCTGACCTGGGCATCGCCATGGGCGCCCTGGGCTCCGATGCCGCCATCGAGGCGGCCGACATCGTCCTGATGGACGACGACCCCGCCCGGATCGCCCTGGCCATGGATATTTCCCGCCGGACCGTTCGGATCGTCTATCAAAATATTGTCTTTGCCCTGGTGGTCAAGGCGGCCTGCCTCCTGCTGGGTGCGCTGGGAATGGCCGGCATGTGGCTGGCCATCTTCGCCGACGTGGGCGTCATGGTGCTGGCAGTCATCAACGCCACCCGCGCCCTCTACACCCGCGACCTGGTCCGCCGCAACGGCCTGGCATAACCTTTCCTCTGCATCCAAAACGCCCCGGAGCGGTCTGGCTCCGGGGCGTTGTTTAGTTGCAGGCGGGGTGTTTTTTGCGGTGGAGGGCCGCCGCCGTCCAGGGCAGATAGAGGACCAGCCAGACCGCAAAGACGATCAGCAGCAGGCCCAGAATGTAGGCGGGGCCGAAGAAAGACTGGATGGCCTCCAGGGCGGCGTTGCCGTAGGCCCCCCGCAGGAACATAAAGTTGGTGCCCAGGAAGTGGTTGCAGAGGGCGGCGGCGATGGTGTCCAGAACCAGGACCCCAAAGACCGCCGGCAGCCGCCGGGCGCTGGGCCGGAATCCGCCGCCCAGCAGCAGGACCGGATAGAGGACCAGCATGATGTGGACGGTGCTGGAGTGAAGGTGCATGACGTTCCAGATGGGGACCGACTGCCAGGAGGGAAAGAGGAGAGCGGCCAGGGCTCCCGGCAGGGAGAGGGCGTAGAGGACCTCGGCGGCGATGGGATTGGGCCGGAGGGAGTACCACAGGCAAATGAACAGATTGATGCTGCACAGGTGAAAGGGAAGAAATTGCCAGACAAACTGGCCGGTGGCCAGAGAGGAGATGTCCTTCAGCAGTTCGTCGGCCAGCAGAAGAAAGGTCAAAACGGCCAGCACCCGCCGGCGTCCCCGGTCTCCCAGCCGCCGGAAACCGAAAAATCCCCCGCAGCACAGGACCGCGCACAGGCCCAGCCAAAAGAGATGGACCGGGCCGAACAGGGCAAAGGCCTTGTAATCACCCCCATACAGCCGCTGCATGGTGTCGATGGTGTACCAGAATGGAGACATAACACCCTTCCCCCTCTCCGCCCGTCAATGATAGAAGGTGTCGAAATTGATCTGGCGGTAGAATTTGGCCTGCAATTCGTCAAAGCTGGCGCAGTTCTGGGCCAGCAGCCACATGCTCTTGGTGATGACGGCCTCGATGGTCATGTCGTGGGCCTCCAGGAAGGCAAACCGGTCCTTGACCCGGCGGCCCACCTCGTAGATGCCCACGTCGCTGCCCTCGTAGGTGACCTGGGTGGTCAGAATCAAAACCTTATGGGTGTCCTCGTAGCGGCCCAGGCCCTTGGCAAAGCCCTCCATTAGGGACTGGGGGATGCCGCCGGCGCCGAAACTTTCCACAATCACGCAGTCGTACAGTTGAAAGATGGCCGGCAGCAGGTCGGGACGCATCCCGGGGGTCAGTTTCAGGAGAAAGACCCGCTGATCCAGAGCGTGGCTGAACTGGACCGGACCTTCCGGTTTGGGGGATTCGATGTAGTGGACCAGCCGGTCCCCCTGGACCTGGGCCAGATGGGGGAAATTCACCGACGCAAAGGCGTCGTAGCTGATGGTCTTGTTTTTCTTGGCCCGGGTGCCGGCAATCACCAGCCCCCCGAACACCACCATCACCCCCCGGCTCTGGGGGTCCAGGGCACAGATGACGCTGTCCCGCAGGTTCTTTTTGGCGTCGGTGATCTCGTTGGAGATGGGCTGCTGGGAGCCGGTCAGAATGATGGGCTTGTCGGCGTTCTGGACCAGATAGCTCAGGGCCGCCGCCGTATAGGCCAGGGTGTCGGTGCCGTGGCAGAGGATGAAACCGTCATAGCGGTCGTAGTTTTCTTCGATGGCCCGGGCCATGTCCAGCCAGTGGGCCGGGCTCATGTCGGTGCTGTCGATGCTGCACAAAGCCAGGGTCTCGGGCTGGCACAGGTCGGCCAGGCCGGGCAGATGGGCCAGCAGTTCCCCGCTGGACAGGACCGGCCGCAGTCCCTGGGCCGTCCGCACGCTGGCGATGGTGCCGCCGGTGGTGATAAACAGAATTTTCTTTTGCATAGCTGCCTCCGTGTTGTTGGGTCCCGTCCAGTATAGCACAAACCGGCCCGCCGGTGTGTAAAATTTCCTGGGAAAGTATCCGCCTTGCTTTTTGGGCCGGGGTGCGGTATCATGGAAAAAACGACCACACAAGCGGGAGGTTTTCTGTGAGCAAGAACAACCAAAAAACCAGCAGATTCCCTTCTCTGTCCCATCTTCTGCCCTGGGCGCTGCTTTTGCTTTTCGGGGCGGCGGCGGGCTATCTGGGGGCCATGCTGGTGGACCGGATGGGGCTGACGGGCGGCGGGATCGCTGCCATGGTGCTGGGCCTGGCGGCAGGCTTCTTTGTCCAGCTGGTCCTCCACGAGGGCGGGCATCTGGCGGCCGGCCTTGCCGCCGGCTACGGCTTTGTCTCCTTCCGGGTGGGCAGCTGGATGGTCATCCGCCGGGCCGGCCGGCTGCGGCTGGTGCGGTACCGGCTGTCGGGCACCGGCGGCCAGTGCCTTCTCTCCCCGCCCCCCTGGCGGGAGAAAGGATTCCCGGTCTTTGCCTACAATCTGGGCGGACCGCTGGCCAACCTGCTGGTCTCGGCTCTGTGCCTGGGCGGGGGATGGTTCTGCCGGGAGCGCAGTCCTTTCTTCGCCGCCGTCCTGGTGGGAATTGCCGTCATGGGCCTGTACCTGGGCCTGACCAACGGCATCCCCATGAAGATCGGCGGAATGCCCAACGACGGCTACAATGCCCTCTGCCTGCGGAACGACCTGGCCGCCCAGCGGGCCATCTGGGCCCAGCTGGCCATCAACGCGGCCCAGATGGAGGGCCGGCGGCTGGGAGAGATCCCGGAGGACTGGTTTGCCCTGCCGGGCGGCGCCGGCCCCGACGATCCCCTGAAGGGGGCGGTGTGGGTCTACCGGTACAGCCGGCTGGTGGACCAGGGCCGGTATCAGGAGGCGGGCGCTCTGCGGGAACAGCTGCTGGCAGAAAGTGGCAGGCTGGCCGCCGTCCACCGGTACGCCCTGGAAGCCGACGAGGGATTGTTCGATCTGCTGGAGGGCCGGACGGAACAGGGCCTGAAAAGGCTGAACAGCCCCGAAATCCAGGCCTTTTGCCGTCAGATGAAGGGCAATCCGGGGATTGTCCTGGTCCAGTACGGGGCGGCCCTGGCCGCCGGCAAAACCCGGGAGGCCGGCCGCCTGCGGGCTCAGCTGGAAAAGGACCTGGAGGCCTGGCCCTATGCGGGGGACGCCGCCGCCACCCGGGAACTGCTGGTCTGGGCGGAGGAAAAACTCTGTAAGTCAGTTACAGAATCAGACGAAAAAATATGCCATACTGAATAAGATCAAGAAAACGACTGTACGCGGGAGGTAGAAGGATATGGCGAATGTGGTGATTATTGGATCGGGCCCGGCGGGTGTGTCCGCCGCACTGTATACGGCCCGCGCAGGAATCGATACCACCGTCCTGACCCGGGGCCCCGGGTCCCTGGCCCGGGCCGAGGGCATCGAAAATTATTACGGCGTGCCGGGGAGCATCTCGGGGGCCGAACTGGAGCGCCGGGGCATCGAGGGCGCCAGGGAAGTGGGGGTCAAGTTTGTCCAGACCGAGGCGGTGGGCCTGACCTTCACCGACAAGCTGACCGTCGAGACCCTCAGCGGGGACTATCCCGCCGACGCGGTGATTCTGGCCACCGGCGCATCCCGCACCGCGCCGCCCATCCCGGGCCTGAAAGACCTGGAGGGCCGCGGCGTCAGCTACTGCGCCACCTGTGACGCCTTCTTTTACCGGGGCAAAAATGTGGCGGTGATGGGCAGCGGCGAATATGCCCTCCACGAGGCTTCCGCCCTGCTGCCCCTGGCCAACAGCGTCACCCTGCTGACCGGCGGCGCCCCCCTGACCGCCGAGTTTCCCCCGGAAATCGCCGTCCGCACCGAAAAGGTGGAGGCCATCCTGGGCGAGGACAAGGTGTCCGGGGTTCGTCTGGCCGGCGGCGGGGAGCTGCCCATGGACGGCGTCTTTATTGCCCTGGGGGTGGCGGGCAGCACCGCCCTGGCCCGGAAGATGGGCGCCGAGGTGGACGGCAGCAAGATTGTGGTGGATGCCAACATGATGACCACCATTCCCGGCCTGTTTGCCGCCGGCGACTGCACCGGCGGCCTGCTGCAGGTGGCCAAGGCGGTCTACGAGGGAGCCGTGGCCGGCAACGAGGCCGCCAAGGCCCTGCGGAAGGGCGGTTTCTATGGAGCATAAGGAAACGGCAGACAAGGGATGCCTTGCCCATTGCTTTTCCTTCTGGGACAAGCTGACCCCGGCGCAGCAGGACTTTCTGTGCCGGTTTGCCCGGCCGGTCCACTATGACAAGGGAGCCCATGTCCACAGCCCCACCGAAAACTGTGTCGGCATCCTGCTGCTGCGGTCGGGCCAGCTGCGGGCCTATCTGCTGTCGGAGGACGGCCGGGATGTCACCCTCTACCGGCTGTTTGCGGGGGATGTCTGCATCCTGTCCGCCTCCTGCGTCCTGGACGCGGTGACCTTTGATGTCCACATCGACGCCGAGGAGCCGGTGGAAGCCTATTGCATCGGCGCCGGCGCCTTCAAGCGGGTGATGGATGAAAACATCTATGTCCGCTGCTACGCCTATCAGATGACCGCCGAGAGCTATTCCGAGACCATGTGGGCCATGCAGCAGATTCTGTTCATGAGCGCCGACCGGCGTCTGGCCATCTTCCTCACCGATGAGCTGGCCAAGACCGGCGGCAACGACCTGCGGATGACCCACGACCAGATTGCCCGGTATATGGGCAGCGCCCGGGAAGTGGTCAGCCGGATGCTGAAATACTTTGCCCAGGAAGGGCTGGTCAAATTGTGGCGGGGCGGTCTGACGGTCCTGGACAAACCCCGGCTCCAGAAGCTGGCCCGGGGCGAGACCGAGAGCCGTGCCCGCCGCCGTTCCTGAACCAACAAGCGATCCCCGGGCATCGTCCCGCTCCCAAAAAAGGCCCTGTCCTCCGGGACAGGGCCTTTTGCTGCCCTGGGGTTTGCGAAATCCCCCGCCCTGCGGTACAATGGGAAAAAAGGAAAGGTGTGACGTGATCCATGATGACGGTACAAAAGCTGTGGGAGAAGATACCGGTTTTGCGGAGGGCCGGAGCGCCGGGCGCCCCGGGAAGTCAGCTGGCGCTGGCGGAGGGCTGCCCCTGGGGCCCGGCGGTGTCGCAGGTGCTGCTGATCCTCCGGGAGCCGGTCCGGGCGGATTCGGTATCGGCGGAGAAGTTTGAGGTCCTGGAGGAAAAGGAAGCCTTTGACAGGGCGGAGCCCACCCCGGCCCGGTTTCTGGAGAAAACCCGCCGGAAGGTTCTGGAGGCGGTGCCGGTCACCTCAGAGGGCGCCGAAACCAGCCAGGATTCCCCCTATCTTCTGCTGACGCTGGCCATCGGCCCGGACGCCGGCTGCCCCTTCTGCTATCAGCCCGCGGCCCAGCGGGCGGACTGGTGCAATCCCTACCGGCTGGTCACCACCCTGCGAAAACCCCTGACCACGGCGGCGGGCCGGCCCCTTTTGGAATTGGATCTGGACCCGGTCCCCTCCATCGGGGCGCCCTGCCTGGCGGGGATGCAGCTGGACGGGACCTTCACCGGGCCCCAGGGCCACACCCTTTCCTATGCCTCCTATCAGCCCGCCCACCCCGCCGGGGAAAAGCATCCCCTGGTGATCTGGCTCCACGGCGCCGGCGAGGGGGGCACCGACCCGGCGGTGACGGTCCTGGGCAACCAGGTGTCGGCCCTGCTGGGGGAGAAATTTCAAAAGGTGATGGGCGGGGCCTATCTGCTGGCGCCCCAGACCCCCACCTTCTGGATGCAGTACAACCGACAGGGTGCCTGGAATGACAATCCCGGCGTCCCCTCGGTCTACCACGCCGATCTGATGGCGCTGATCTGCACCTATCTGGACCAGCATCCCGACATCGACCGGGACCGGGTGGTGATCGGCGGGTGTTCCAACGGCGGCTACATGACCATGGAGCTGGTGATGGCCGACCCGTCCCTCTTTGCGGCGGCCTTCCCCATCTGCGAGGCCTACCGGGACGCCGGCATCCGGGATCAGCAGCTGAAAGCGCTGGCAGAGGCCGGGCTGCCTCTCTGGTTTGTCTATGCCCAGAACGACCCGGTGGTGCCGCCGGCGGTCCATGCCGCCCCCACCATCCGGCGTCTGCGGGCCATGGGGGCCGACATCCACGCCACCGTTCTGCCCCGGGTGGTGGATGAAACCGGCCGCTACACCCGGCCCGACGGCTCCCCCTATGAATACAACGGCCATTTCAGCTGGGTGTATTTCTTCCAGGACCGGTGCACCGACGGCGGCGAAAACCTCTGGTCCTGGCTGGCCCGGCAAAACCGGCAAGCCAGGTGGAAAGATACCATGGAGTATCCCTTCCAGTGTCTGCGGGACGGCCTGACCATCCGGGGAGTCTGCTGCCGCCCCGCGGCGGGCCGGAAGTTCCCGGTGGCGGTGGTGAGCCATGGGTTCCGGTCCTGCTACCCCGAGGTGCTGCGCTATGCCCGCCAGCTGGCCCGGTGGGGGTATGCGGCCTACTGCTTTGATTTCAACGGGGGCGGAAGCCGCTGCATCAGCGACGGCAAGTCCACCGGGATGACTGTCCTCACCGAGGCGGCCGACCTGGAAGCGGTGATCCGCTATGCCCAGGCCCAGCCTGAGAGCGACCCGGACCATCTGATTTTGATGGGGTGCAGCCAGGGCGGCTTTGTCAGCGCCATGGTGGCGGCCAGACTGGGGGAGCGGGTGGAAAAGCTGATTCTCTACTACCCCGCGTTCTGCATCCCCGACGACGCCCGGGCCGGAAAGATGATGTGCTACACCTTCGACCCGGCAGATGTTCCGGCGGTTCTGGAGGACCCGGTCCTTCCCATCGGCCGGGACTATGTCCTCACCGCCCGGGAGATGGACGCCTTTGAGACGATTGCGCCCTACCGCGGTCCGGTGCTGCTGGTCCACGGGACGGCGGATGCCCTGGTCTCCCCTGCCTATTCCCGGCGGGCCGCCGCGGCCTATGAGGCCTCGGCCCCCGGCCGCTGCCAGCTGGTCTGGGTGGAAGACGGCACCCACGGTTTTGATGACCGGATGGATCAACAGGCCCTGGCTGCCACCCGGGCATTTCTGAAGCAGTAACGTGCAGCACAAAAAGTCCCCCGGTGCGATTCGCACCGGGGGGCTTTGTCTGTTGATGGGGTGAGCGGTCAGCCGGTCTTTTTGGCCTGCTCGTCGGCCTCTTCCTCTTCCTGGTAGTTCTCAAACGCCGACCACATGGGGCGGATCTTGGCGCCGTGGAAGGTGCGGTCGATGTAGTTCTTGGTGATGCGGGCCACCGTGCCGGACAGAGCCAGCACGCCGATCAGGTTGGGGATCATCATCAGGCCGTTGAAGGTGTCGGACAGATCCCAGGCCAGGCCCAGATTCATGGTGGAACCCACCAGCACCATGCCCACGAATACCACCTTGTAAGCCACGGTGGCCTTGGTGCCGAAGAGGTATTCAAAGGCGATGGAGCCGTAGTGGCTCCAGCCCAGAACGGTGGAGTAGGCGAACAGCAGGATGGCCACCGCGATGAACTTGGGGCCCAGAGAGCCGAAGGTGGTGGCGAAGGCCTCGCCGGCCAGGGCGCTGCCCTGGACATCGGTGAGCATCATGCCGGTTTCCAGATCCACAAAGCCGGTGCACAGCAGCACCATGGCGGTGAGGGTGCAGACCACGATGGTGTCAGCAAAGACCTCAAAGATGCCCCACATGCCCTGCTGGACAGGCTCCTTGACGTTGGAGGAGGAGTGGACCATGACCGAGGAGCCCAGGCCGGCCTCGTTGGAGAAGGCGCCCCGCTTGAAGCCCCAGGTGATGGCCATGTTGATGCCGTAGCCCAGGACGCCGCCGCCGGCAGCCTTGAGGCCGAAGGCGCCCTTGAAGATGGCGGCGAAGGCAGCCGGCACCACCGTGATGTGGGTAAACACGATAATCAGAGCGCCCACGATGTAGGCGATGGCCATAAAGGGGACGATCTTTTCCGAGACAGCGGCCACCCGCTTGAGGCCGCCCAGGATGACCAGGGCGGACAGAATCAGCAGGCCGATGCCGGTGACGACGGTGGGAATGCCGAAAGCGGACTGCATGTTGCCGGCGATGGAGTTGACCTGGCTCATGTTGCCGATGCCGAAGGAGGCCAGCACGCAGAAGCAGGAGAAGAGAACCGCCAGCACCCGGCCCAGATGCTTGCAGCCGGGCTTGGAGCCCAGGCCGTCGGACAGGTAGTACATGGCGCCGCCGGCCCACTCGCCCTTCTCGTTCTTGCGGCGGTAGAAGATGCCCAGAACGTTCTCGGAATAGTTGGTCATCATGCCCAGGATGGCCATGACCCACATCCAGAAGATGGAGCCGGGGCCGCCGCTGATGATGGCGGTGGCGATGCCCACGATGTTGCCGGTGCCGATGGTGGCCGCCAGGGCGGTGCACAGGCTCTGGAACTGGCTGATGGCCTTGTCCTCCCGGCTGGTGTGGGCGGTGATGTGTTTGTCGGTGAAGATGGCGCCGATGGTGCTGCGCATCCAGTGGGCGAAATGGGCAAACTGGAATCCCCTGTTCCGAATGGTCATGCACAGGCCCGCCGCGAACAGCAGAGCCAGACCAAAGGGACCCCAGACGATGCCGTTGACGTACCCGTTCACCGTTGTGATGGTTTCGATCATGATCCTACACTCCCTCTGCAAAAATTTGGTGCTGTACCCGTCCGCTGTCTGCCGCGAAAATGTCCGCAAGCGGCGCACAAACTGCCCCTAAAAGCGGCTGATTTGTCTGGCAGCGGTGTACACGATAAAAATACTTTACCACATGAAAGGAATTGATGCAAGCCTTTTTGGCGAAATTATTTTCTTTTTTTCATCCAAAAAGCCGCTGGCCGCGGTTCCACTGCATAAAATAAAGCCTTTTCGGCAGGAGGACCGAAAAGGTTTGAAGGCTGCAACAAGGGCTGGCCATCGCTTCGCTGCACCAAAAAGCAAAACGCCCGGCGGGGTACGCCGGACGGAAAAGACGGGGCCCCCGGGAAAGCCTGCAAAACAGGGTTTTCTGGGGAGAAGTTCATATTTCGGCATGGTGGGCCAGCCAGGACTACCCGCGGGCTAAAAACAGTCCACCGGACTGTTTTTGCAGGCTGCGGCCTGCCGCCCTGTTCAAGTCGGGCTGGCCACCGCTTCGCTGCACAAAAAGCAAAACACCCGGCGGGGCACGCCGGACGGAAAAGACGGGGTCCCCGGGAAAGCCTGCAAAACAGGGTTTTCCGGGGAGAAGTTCATATTTCGGCATGGTGGGCCAGCCAGGACTACCCGCAGGCTAAAAACAGTCCACCGGACTGTTTTTGCAGGCTGCGGCCTGCCGCCCTGTTCAAGTCGGGCTGGCCATCGCTTTGCTGCACCAAAAAGCAAAACGCCCGGCGGGGCACGCCGGACGTTTTGTTTTTGGTGGGCCAGCCAGGACTTGAACCCGGGACCAAGCGGTTATGAGCCGCCAGCTCTGACCAACTGAGCTACTG
>CALWZL010000032.1 GCA_944385995.1 uncultured Faecalibacterium sp. | reverse complement strand
TACAGCCCTACCACCTGCTGCAAGTGGACCAGAAAGTCGGCAAAAAACATATTTTGGGTGCCCTTGACCACAAAGACCACGCTGCGGGACTGCTGGATTTTCAGCTGGCGGGCGTTGGTATTGGGCACAAAGCCCACCTCCCGCATGATCCGCAGCACATGCTCCTTGGTCTCAGGGCGGACATCGGGCCGGTCGTTGATGACCCGGGAAATGGTGCTGACCGAACAGCCGCTGATTCGGGCGATATCCTTGATCGTCATGTGCAGCAGCTCCTTTCTCTGTCGGGCCGGCATCGGCGGCGGCATCGTTTACGGAAACGTTACCGACAAGGCTATTATGGCATATGTGCCCAAAAAATGCAAGGACATTTCACAAAATTTGGAAATATCATCTTAGGACAGAATGGCTTTTTGTGCAGGTTGGAATGACGTAGAAGCAGCCGGACAGAAACTTGCGAAAATTCCCGGGAATTATGTGAAAATTTCGGAACAGGCCAGGCCGGAACGACTCCTGGCCAACAGGGACCGGTGGATTTTGCAAAGGCGGACCGAGCTTGCCCCGGGGAAAAGTTGGTGCTATACTATCTTCCATCCAGACAGCAAATCCCACTGTGGTGCGCTGTCTTTTTGGGATGGGAGGATGTACCATGAAAAAGCCGATCATTGGTCTTGTGCCCATTGTAGACCCGGCACAAAACCGCTATGGAATGTCACCGGCCTACTGCAAGGCATTGGAGTGCGCGGGGGCGCTGCCGGTGATGCTGCCCCTGACCCCGGATGCCGCCGATCTGGCGCAGCTGGCGGCCCTGTGCGATGGCCTGTTGTTCACCGGCGGACCGGATATCCACCCCGCCCGCTACGGAGAGGAAATTCTGCCCGCCTGCGGCCAGATCATCCCGGAGCGGGACGAGATGGAAGAAGCCCTGTTTCAGGCAGCACTGGCGGCGGACAAACCTGTCCTGGGCATTTGCCGTGGAATCCAGGTCCTCAATGTGGCCCTGGACGGTATCCTCTGGCAGGACCTGCCCAGCCAGTATGGCAATGCCGTTCTCCACAGCCAGCCGGAGCCCTATGACCAGCCCTGCCACAAGGTTTCGGTGGTGCAGGGCACGCCGCTGGCCCGGCTGCTGGGTCAACGGGAAATCGCAGTCACCAGCCGCCATCATCAGGCCATCCGGGAGCTGGCCGCGCCGCTGCAGGCCATGGCATATTCGCCGGACGGCCTGGTGGAAGCGGTCTGGATGCCGGGCAAACGGTTTGTCTGGGGAGTCCAGTGGCACCCGGAGAGCGTATATCAGACCAGCCAGGCCAGCCGGAAATTGTTCGCCGCCTTTGTGGAGCAGTGCAGATAAAGGAGATACCATGGAAATACGTTCCCTGGACCAGCAGGACAAACGCAGCATTTGCAGCTGGCAGTACCCGGAGCCCTACGGGGTCTACAATTTGTCTGCCTGGGAGGAGATGCAGCGGCAGGGCATCGGCTTCGCAAACCCGCTGAAAGCCCGGAATTTTTACGGCTTTTGGGAAGATCATGCCTTGATCGGGTTTGTCCATTTGATGGAAGAGGATGCCGGTGTGTTTGTGGGCATCGGGGTGGAACCGTCCCGCTGCGGACAACACAAAGGCAGCGCCATCCTCCGGCAGGCGGTACAGCTGGCCGGCCGCCTTTACCCGGGCAAGAGGCCCTATTTGGAGGTGCGCACCTGGAACCAGCGGGCCATCCGCTGCTATCAAAGGGCGGGATTCCAGATCGACGGTGAGCCCTTTCAGCAGACAACCGGGACCGGAACAGGAACCTTTTACCGGATGATCTACATAGGAGAGCCGGAATGAAAAAGCGCCCGCGCAGTTGGTTCAAAACTGCGCGGGCGCTTTTGCTGCAAGTGTCAGTGTTCCAGATAGATGGCGGACAGCAGGGCCTTGCCGGTGTTGGTTCGGAACAGGTGGTTCCGGGCGCTCTCAATGGCGGCGCGGGGATAGCTGCTCTCGTCGGCGTTGACCAGATAGTCAGCCTCCAGCAGAATGCGGAAGTCCAGCTCCTCGCCGGCGGCGGGGGAGTGGTGGTGGCTCACCAGCCACACCACCCGGTCGATGGCCTCGGAGGACAGGCCGCTGTCCTGCAAGAAAGCTCTGGCCATCGGCCCGCCTTCCTGCTCCTGATGGGTGCCGTCGGTGTTGCCGTACTTGATGCGGCAGAGGGGA
The DNA here is from genome assembly GCA_944385995.1 of uncultured Faecalibacterium sp. Taxonomy (GTDB): domain Bacteria; phylum Bacillota; class Clostridia; order Oscillospirales; family Ruminococcaceae; genus Faecalibacterium. Next base: position 18,349 of record CALWZL010000032.1, on the reverse strand, counting down.
CAGGCAATGTCGTGGAGCAGGGCGGCAGCCTCCAGGATGGTTTCGGTATCAGCGGGCAGCCCCTCGGCGACGCCGATGGTCCGGGCATAGCTGTATACCTTTAAAAGATGATTGATGTCGTGGAGATTGCCCTCGGATTCACGGATGATCTTTTGGGCGATACGGGAAATCAACATGATGTGCCTCCTTTGCTGGGTCTCCGTTCGCTGGGCTCACAACCCAAGATGTTCCCAGTCGATTTTCCGGTCCCGGTAGAAATATTCCCGGTCGTGGTCGCTGATGGGGCGGAGGACCCGGCAGGGATTGCCCACCGCCACCACGTTGGCGGGAATGTCCCTGGTCACGACGCTGCCTGCGCCGATGACGGTGTTGTCCCCGATGGTCACGCCCGGGACCACAATCACGCCGGCGCCCAGCCAGCAGTTCCGCCCGATGTGGATGGGCAGATTGTACTGATAGGCTTTTTCCCGCAGTTCGGGCAGGATGGGATGGTTGGCGGTGGCAAGGATGCAGTGGGGGCCGAACATGGTATAGTCCCCCACATAGATGTGGGTGTCGTCCACACAGGTCAGGCCAAAATTGGCGTAGACGTTGTTCCCGAAGTGGACAAACTTTCCGCCCCAGTTGGAATAGAAGGGCGGCTCAATCCAGCAGTTTTCCCCGCATTCGGCCAGCATCTCCCGGAGCATCCGGCCCCGTTTTTCCCGCTCGGTGGGACGGGTCTGGTTGAAGTCGTAGAGCCGTTCCAGGCACTGGTCCTGCTGGCTCAGAATTTCCCCTGCGCTGGGGTCGTAGATTTGCTGACTGTGGAGCATGTCTTCCATCTTCACGGGAATACCTCCTTGTTACCGGATCTTCTTTACCAGAATCTGTGCGCTGGGATAGTCGCCGAAGAGCTGGGGCAGGGTCTGACCTGCATACATGAGCTGTGCGCCGGTAAATTTCTGGCCGGCGATTTCCTTGGCCCAGTCGTCGGCGGGCAGGCCGGGGTGCTGGCCCTGCAATTCGCAGCGGACGACTTTGTACAGTCCCTTCGGGTCGAGGCCCTTCCATGTGATGTGGAGGGGCTGGGGATTGCCCTGGGGATGGACCACCACGATGTTCATCAGAGCCTGGGAACCGTCGGGTGCGGCGAACTGCCAGCCATGCCAGAAATCGGCCTCGGCGGGATTGGTGAGACGGTAATAGTCGCCGGTGCGGATCAGCTCGGCATAGCTCTGGTAACGGGTGATCTGGCGCTTGACCAGGGACAGTTCCTTGCGGGAGAGCTTGTTCAGGTCCAGCTCATAGCCGAAGGTGCCGGACATGGCCACCACGCCGCGGGTGCCCAGCGGGACGGTGCGGCCGGTCTGATGGTTGGGGCAGGCCGAGACATGGGCGCCCATGGAAGAGACCGGGTAGCCGAAGGAAGTGCCGTACTGGATGGTCAGCCGCTCGATGGCGTCGGTGTTGTCGCTGCACCAGAACTGGGGGACATAGGCCAGCATACCGGCGTCAAACCGGCCGCCGCCGCCAGCGCAGCCCTCAAACAAAACATGGGGGAACCGGGAGGTCAGGCGATCCAGCAGGGCATATACCCCCAGAATGTACCGGTGGAACACCTCCCCCTGACGCTCGGGGGGCAGAACATGGCTGTACACATCGGCCATGTTGCGGTTCATGTCCCACTTGATGTATTCGATGTGGTTTTCGCTCAAGAGCTTGGTGAAGCAGTCGGTCAGGTAATCCACCACCTCGGGCCGGCTCATATCCAGCACCAGCTGGCCGCGGCCCAGAATGGGCTGACGGCCGGGCAGGGTGAGCGCCCAGTCGGGATGGGCGCGGTAGAGGTCGGAATCTTCGCTCACCATTTCGGGCTCGATCCAGATGCCAAACTTCATGCCCAGGGCGTTGATCTTTTCGATCAGGGGAGTCAGACCGCCCTTGAGCTTCTGGGTGTTGACAAACCAGTCGCCCAGGCCGGAGGTGTCGCTGTCCCGCTTGCCGAACCAGCCGTCGTCCAGGACCATGAGTCCGACGCCGAGGCTGGCGGCCTTCTGGGCAATGGCGTAGATCTTATCCTGGTCGAAATTGAAATAGGTTGCCTCCCAGTTGTTGATGAGAACTTCGCTGGTCTGGGTGGCGGTGCTGCGGCAGAGGGACTGCCGGATGAAGCGGTGATAATGGCGGGACAGCTCGCCCAGACCCTCGTGGGTGTAGCAGAGCAGGACCTGCGGGGTGGTAAAGGTCTCGCCCGGCGCCAGCAGCCAGCGGAATCCGTCGGGATGGATGCCGGTGACCAGACGGGTGGAGCCGTTGAAATCCACTTCGATGTCGGTGCAGTGGTTGCCGGAATAGACCGGCATCACGCCGTAACAGCTGCCGTAGTCCTCGGTGGCGGCGGGCTCGCAGAGAATCACGAAGGGGTTGTGGTGATGGCTGGAGGCGCCCCGCAGGCTGGCCACCCGGCGGATATCCCGGCCCAGATGGGTGCGCTCCATCTGGCGCTCCATGGCGTGGCGGCCGTGGAACTGGATCAGATCCCACTTGCCGAAGGGGAGATCCAGGCAGGCCGAGGCCGCTTTTTCCAGGGTGATGGGCTGGCCGCTCTCGTTGCAGAGGATGGCTGCCCGGGTGATGATGTCCTGCTGTTCGTACACGCCGTACAGCAGCTGAAGCCGCAGACCGATGACAGGGTCCCGCATCTCGATGGTCAGAGTCTCGCAGTCATCGCCGAACGAGGCAGGCAACCCCTCCAGGGTATAGGCGCCCGGATGAACCTTGTGACCTGCATAGACGAACTCCACGCCGCATGCGCCCTGGGCGTTTACCACGTCTGCGGCGGGCACGCGGAAATCACCGCGGTTGGCGGCAGGGTATTCCTGGGGCAGCACGTCGGGGGAGTAGGAACCCCGGACGGCCTGTGCCGCATAGAAATCGGGAGAAAAGCCGTGATCCGCTGTCGGATAGAGATAGAAGTTGGACGCGTCGCCGATTCTGCGGCCGTAATACAGATGCAGCAGATGCCCCATGGGGTCCAGCTGCATCTGATAGGTGGTGTTTCGGGTGTGTAGGGTAAAGGTGGAAGCCTTTTCTTCGAATCGAATACTCATAGACTGATTCTTTCCTCCGCGATCTGATAGAATATGAAATTGCTCTTATTATAGCGGCAAGAAGGGAAACAGTAAATATCGTTTTGTTGAATTTGAGCAAGAGTTTTTGTGCGGGGGCGGTTGGGAAGAACGGTGAAAACCGAAGCGGGAGCATTGCGCACGGGAAACATTCTGTTTATAATTAAAAAGAAAACGAACCGATCGGGCCCCCGGTCCAACGGAGGGCGGCAGAAAGGAACCCGACATGGAAACAAAGAACGGCCGCAAAAAACCGACCATTGAGCTGCGCTATTATGAACTGCCGGAACACGAACCCGCCCTGGCCCTGCTGGGCCCGGAGTGGCAGCGGGTCTATGGCACCGAGCCGGAGGACCTGCACTTCCACAACCTGATGGAGATCGGCCTGTGCCAGTGGGGCGAAGGCACCCTGATTGTGGATGAAACGCGTTACATATACCACGGGGGGTAATTACTTTGATCCCCTCCAACTGTCTGCACACCACCATCAGCCAGGATCGCAGCCTCAACCAGTGGGAATATCTGTTTGTGGACCCCAGACAGGTGCTGGAAAAGGCGTTTCCAAATGATCCGGTGTTTGTGGAGGCGGTGGTGTGCCGCCTGGCCAGCGGGGCCAAATTTTTGGCCGAGGAGGAAAATACCTCTCTTGCCCAGCTGATCCGGCTGACGCTGGAGGAGTACCGGGCTGAACATGCCTACCATGTCGAAGTGGTGCATGGATTGCTGACATCCATTTTGATGCTGGCGGCGCGGCTGTTTGAAGGGACAGGGGAGCCGCTCCATCCATCCCGGACCGGCCTGCGCCAAATCATGCCCGCCATGGAGTACATCAACCAGGCCTATATGAATCCGGTATCCATCCAGGAGATGGCGGCCAAATGCTCCCTGAGCGAGGCCCATCTGCGCCGCAAGTTCAAAGAATACCTCAACATGTCCCCCAATGAGTACCTGACCGCGGTGCGGATTCGGCACGGCAGCAACCTCCTCAACACCACCAACTATTCCATGATGGAAGTGGCCCTCCGGGTGGGGTACCAGAGTGTTTCTTCCTTTGACCGGAATTTTCAAAAGCTGCTGGGCACTACCCCCTACCAGTATAAAAAGAACAGCAAGGACTACAAGGGCAAGCTGCTGGAGTATAAAATCTCGGCCAAAAAGGGATGGAAGACCCGGGAGGATGTCTGAACGAGTTCGTCAAAAAAGGCGTTTTGGTTTTGTATAATCTGTCAAACGAAACGGATGCAATGAGCAGGTTCAATCCATATATGATTGAATTTGCTCATTTTTTGATTGAAATCACCCGCAAATCTGCGGAAATCGTTGGTATAATACATACAATGAACGGATGATGAAGGAAAAGAATTGTGAAAAATATACATATTCTTTGCCGACTGATTCCAACGGATCTAATGATGAAGGAGAAACCACTATGAAGAAGATTAGTCGTCGTTCGTTCCTGGCCGGCCTTGCTGCTGTCAGCGCTGCCGGCGTCCTGACTGCCTGCGGCAGCAGTTCCAGCACCACCTCCACCGCAGCATCCACTGCGGCTTCCGGCGCTTCCTCTGCCGCCGGCGGCCACAAGCTGACTGCTTACGCATGGGATGCGAGCTTCAACATTCCGGCACTGAATGCCGCCGCTGCCGACTACAAGGAGAATGTGGATCCCGACTTCGAGCTGGAAGTCATCGAGCAGTCCCAGTCCTCCGATGTTGAGAACGCCATCACCCTGGCAGCTTCCGCAGGCGATTACAGCACCCTGCCCGACATCGTTTTGTTCCAGGACCACTACATTCAGAAGTACGTCAGCGACTATCCCGACGCCTTCATTCCTGTGGATGACGCCGACATCGACTGGGACGGCATCAGCGAGGAGAAACTGTCCTACTCCACCATCGACGGCGTCCACTACGGCGTGCCTGTGGATAACGGCACCGTCATCTTTGCTTACCGCACCGATCTGCTGGAGCAGGCCGGCTACACCATCGACGACATGACCGGCATTTCCTGGACCGACTTCATGAAGGTAGGCCAGGATGTCTACGCCGCCACCGGCAAGTATCTGCTGTCCATGGACGGCGACGGCAACGACCTGGTTTACATGATGCTGCAGGCTGAGGGCGCTTCCCAGTTCAAGGACGGCGAGCCCTTCATCACCGGCAACGAGCCGATGCGCCAGGTCTGCCAGACCATTGTGGACATGGCAAAGAACAATGTGTGCTATCTGGCCAACGACTGGTCCAGCTACATCAACCAGACCATCCTGGGCGACATGGTGGCCGGCGTCATGAACGGCAACTGGATCATCCCCACTATGGAGCAGGTGCCCGAGAACTCCGGCAAGTGGGAGATCACCTCTCTGCCCACCCTGGCCGGCGGCGAGGGCTACGCCTCCAACGGCGGCTCCGCCCTGTATCTGACTGCCAACTGCAGCAACGTGGATCTGGCCAAGGCATTCCTGGCCTATACCTTCGGCGGCAGCACCGTGACCTACGACAACGCCCTGCGTGACGGCGGCGTCATCACCACCGTGCTGGCCTGCGGCGAGTCTGAGGTCTACAACGAGGGCGTCGAGTACTTCAACAACACCCCGATCTACGCCCAGATCGTCGAGATGGGCGGCAAGGTGCCCATCGTCGAGCAGAGCGACTATCACTACCGTGCCCGTACCTATGTGGCAGCAGCTCTGATTAACACCATCAACGGTGCAAATCTGGATGATGAGCTGGCCAACGCGGAACAGCAGCTTCGTTTTGAGATGGGTCTGTAAGGCCTGGAGCTTGCGGACGAACGCTTTACTGTGAACCGAAAACGGGGAATCCCAGGTGATTCCCCGTTTTTCCGATTCGACCGGAAGGAGGGCTTTTACTTGAAAGCGAATCATGGCACCCTGTTGGCCAAGCAGCGCCGCGCGGGATGGGCCTATCTGATGCCCGGCACCCTGCTGATTACCATCATGAGCTTTATCCCCATCATCAATGCGGTCATTACCTCCCTAAAGACGGGCTCCAGCGACAATATGCAGTGGGCAGAGCCGCTGTTCTACAACTACACCCGTATCCTGAAGGACCAGCTGTTCCAGCGGTCGATGGTCAACACCTTCCTGTACCTCATCATTGAGGTGCCCATCATGCTGATCCTGGCCATGCTGCTGGCCCAGCTGCTGAACAACCACGATCTGAAGTTCAAGGGCTTTTTCCGCACCTGCGTGTTCCTGCCCTGCGCCACCTCGCTGGTTTCCTACTCTCTGATTTTCAAGTCTCTGTTTGCCACCGAGGGCCTCATCAACACCGTCCTGGTCAAACTGGGCATCCTGGAGACCAACTACAACTTCCTGGGCAACCCCACCAGTGCCAAGGTCATCATCATCGCGCTGATCTGGCGCTGGACCGGCTACAACATGGTGTTCTTCCTGGCCGGCCTGCAGAACATCGACTATTCGGTGTATGAGGCAGCCAAGATTGACGGTGCTTCCGGCTGGCAGACCTTCTGGAAGATCACGGTGCCCCTGCTGCGGCCCACCATCGTCATGACCGCCATCATGTCCATCAACGGCACCCTGCAGCTGTTCGACGAGTCGGTCAACCTGACCAACGGCGGCCCCGCAAACTCCACCATCACCATGTCCCACTACATCTACAACAACTCCTTCGGCCAGGGCGTCGCAAACTTTGGTTATGCCTCGGCCATGTCCTTCATCATCTTTGTGATGGTGGCAGTGCTGTCCTTTATCAACATGAAGGTAGGTGACAAGCGTGACTAAAACGATGGAAGCTCCCGCAAAGACCGGCAAGGCCAACCACTCGACCATTCAGCGGCGGCTGATCCCGGCGTACATTTTCCTGATTATTGTCTCCTTTATCTCGGTTTTCCCGCTGCTGTGGATGATCTCGGCCTCCACCAACACCTCGCTGGAAGTGGCCCGCGGCAAGATCATGTTTGGTACCTATGCCCTGGAAAACTTCCAGAAACTGGTCTCCCAGCAGAACCTCTGGGGCGCCATGAAGAACTCCGCCATTTATGCGGTGGTGCAGACGGTGGCCTCGCTGTTCATCTGCTCGCTGGCCGGCTTCGGCTTCGAGCTGTACCACGATAAGGGCAAGGACCGCCTGTTCGGCATCCTGCTGCTGGCCATGATGGTTCCGCAGGTCGCTACCATGGTTCCCCTGTTCAAGATGATGTCCCAGCTGGGCTTCCTGAACACGGTTTGGGGCTTCATCCTGCCCAGCCTGGCAACCCCCTTCCTGATTATGATGTTCCGCCAGAATTCCCGCAACTTCCCGCTGGATCTGATGCAGGCGGCCCGGATCGATGGATTGAGTGAGATCGGCATCTTCTTCCGCATGTATGTCCCCATCATGAAGTCCACCTACGCAGCCGCGGCGGTTATCACCTTCATGAACGCCTGGAACGCCTACCTGTGGCCCAAGGTCGTCCTGAACAAGGCAGAAGCCCAGACCATGCCCATGCTGATCGCCAACCTGTCGGCCGGCTACAGCATCGACTACGGCGTACTGATGATGGGCGTTCTGTTCTGCTCCATCCCCACCATGATTGTCTTCTTCGTCCTGCAGAAGCAGTTCGCAGAGGGCATCACCGGCGCGGTGAAGTAATCCTTGCGCTCCCTTTCGCATCCGTAAAAAATAAAAATGACACCTCTCCTTCATCATCCCGCCCCGCAAAGGACCGGGTTTGCGCAGGGGGGCCCGCGGCCCCCTTGCGCAGAAGGAGAGTTTTTTTGAAATGAGGTATCACACCATGGCTGCATTTGACTATGCAAAGGTAAAAGACCCCACCTTTTTCCAGGAGAACGTCCTGCCGCCCCACGCCAGCGGCAAGAGCTATCCCACCCGCCAGGAAATGCTGACAGGGGAGAGCTCGCTGGCCCTCAAGCTGGATGGCCCCTGGAAGTTTGCCTACGCGAAAAACCATGCAAGCGCCATCCCCGGCTTTGAGAGGGAAGATTACGACTGCACCCTTTGGGATGAGATTCGGGTGCCGGCCCACATCCAGATGGAGGGCTATGATCTGCCCCAGTATGCCAACACCCAGTATCCCTGGGATGGCCGGGAGGATGTCCGGCAGGGTGAGATCCCCGAGCGGTTCAACCCGGTGGCGAGCTATGTGAAATGCTTCGAGCTCCCCGAAGCCATGCAGAATAAGCCCCTGCGGGTGGAATTTGAGGGTGTCGAAAGCGGGATGGCCCTCTGGCTCAACGGCAGCTATGTGGGCTACACCGAGGACAGCTTTTCGGCCCACGCCTTTGACCTGACCCCTTACGTCAAGCCCGGCGTCAACAAGCTGGCCGCCCAGGTCTTCAAATGGACGGCCTCCAGCTGGTGCGAGGACCAGGACTTTTACCGCTTTTCGGGCATCTTCCGCAGCGTCTGGCTCTACGCCATCCCGGAGGTGCATCTGGAGGACCTGTCGGTGCGGACCCTGTTCGAGGGGGAGGACTTCTCCCACGCCGATTTGGATGTCCGGCTGACCGTTTCGGGTGCGGGCAGTGCTGTGCTGACCCTGCGGGATGGGGCAGAGGAGCTGTTCTCTGAGACAGTTCCCCTGGATGGGGGCGCCCAGCTGCGCCGCCGCGTGGACCATCCCAGACTCTGGAGCGCCGAAGTGCCCGCCCTCTATGACCTGGAAATTGTGCTGTACAATGAGGCCGGCCAGCCGGTGGAGTACCGGACCCAGAAAGTGGGCTTCCGCAAGTTCGAGATGAAGAACAACCGGATGCTCATCAACGGCAAGCGGATTGTGTTCAAGGGCGCCAACCGGCACGAGTTCAGCGCCGTAACCGGCCGGGCCTGTACCCATGAGGAGATCGAGCAGGACATCCGCACCATGAAGCAGAACAACATCAACGCGGTGCGGACCAGCCACTACCAGAATCAGGATGTGCTGTACGATCTGTGCGATCGGTACGGCCTGTACATGATCGCCGAAAACAACCAGGAGACCCACGGCACCTGGGACGCCTACGCCTACGGCGTCCGGGGAGAAGATTTCCTGCTGCCCAACAACCGCCCCGAATGGAAGCCGATGCTGATGACCCGGATGCGGGCCACCTATGAGCGGGACAAAAACCATCCGGCGGTCATCATCTGGTCGCTGGGCAATGAGTCCTTCGGCGGCGAGACCATGTATGAGATGTCCAACATGGTGCGCGGACTGGACGACACCCGCCTGGTCCACTATGAAGGGGTGTTCTGGGACCCGCGCTATCCCCAGACCACCGATATGGAGAGCCGGATGTATGCCAAGGTGACTGACATCGAGGCATACCTGGCCAAAGGGGACGTGCGGCCCTTCATCAACTGTGAATACTGCCATGCCATGGGTAATTCCTGCGGCGCACTGCACAAGTATACCGAGCTGGCCGACCGGGAGAATTCCGGCTACCAGGGCGGCTTCATCTGGGATTACATCGACCAGTCCATCTTCAAGAAGGACCGCTACGGCAACTGGTTCCAGGCCTACGGCGGCGATTTTGGGGAGCGTCCCACCGACTACAATTTCAGCGGCAACGGCATTGCCTATGCCGGGGACCGCAGCCCCTCGCCCAAGATGCAGGAGGTCAAGTTCTGCTATCAGAATATCAGCGTAACGGTGGACGCGGCGGCCTTCCAGGTCTGGAACAAGAATCTGTTCCTCTCCACCGATGTCTATGACTGCTTCGCCCTGCTCCACCGGAATGGCGACCTGGTCCGGGAGTGGAAGCTGGAGGGAATTTCGGTGGCGCCCGAGAGCAGGAAAGATTTCCCGCTTCCGGTGGAGCTGCCCGCCGCCCCCGGTGAATACGCCCTGACCATCAGCTTCCGGCTCAAAGCCGATACTCTCTGGGCCAAGGCCGGCCATGAAGTGGCCTTCGGACAGGGCGTCATCGCCAACATCGCCCCGGCTGCAAAGACCAAGGCGGCCCCCTTTGTGATAACCTGCGGCACCCACAACATCGGGGTCCGGGGCGAGCACTTCGATGCACTGTTCTCCGACCTGAACGGCGGCCTGACCTCTTACCGCTACGCCGGCAAGGAGATGATCGAGGAGATTCCCCGGCCCAACTTCTGGCGCGCACCCATCGACAACGACATGGGCAACAATATGGCCGGCCTGCGGGGACAGTGGAAGCTGGCCAGCCTCTACGCCACCACCAAGGGAATTGGCAAACAGATCCCCAACCCCACCGGATTCTCCTACATCAACCCGGTCCATGAGGTGCTGGAGGACAGCGTGGTTGTGACCTATCTGTACAACCTGCAGACCACCCCTGCCGCCCAGTGCAGCCTGCAATACCGGGTGTTCGGCGATGGCCGAATTCAGACCACCCTGCACTATGACCCGGTGGAGGGGCTGCCCGGAATGCCCGAATTCAGCGTGATGTTCAAGATCAACGCCGGCTATGACCATCTGGAATGGTACGGCAACGGCCCCGAGGAGACCTATTGGGACCGTCAGCACGGGGCCAAACTGGGCCGGTATCACAACCTGGTAGCGGACAACATGGCAAAGTATCTGGTTCCCCAGGAGTGCGGCGCCAAGACCGGCGTGCGCTGGGCCAAAGTGACCGACCGCAAGGGCCGGGGCCTGCTGTTCACCGCCGAGACCCCCATGATGTTCTCGGCCCTGCCCTATACCCCCCACGAACTGGAAAATGCCCGTCATCCCTACGAGCTGCCCCCGGTTCACTACACCGTCATCCGCGCCATCGGCGTCCAGATGGGTGTGGGCGGCGATGACAGCTGGGGCGCCCCGGTGCATCCCGAGTACATCCCGGATGCAGCCAAACCCATGGACTTCACCTTCACGTTCCAGGGGATTTGAAGTTAAAAACAGTTGAAACGGGCCTGGCTTTTCCGGGAGGAAGGGCCGGGCCCTTGCTTTGTCCTCCGGGCACGGCCGTAAATCGAAGGCAAGCCTTTTCGGTCGACTTTTTTCGGAAATGATTGACAATCTTTGTGGACAAGTGTAGTATTACGGTTGGTTGACTTCATTGCTTTAACAGAGCGAATACAAACTGGCATCAGCCGGCCAAATGAAGGAAAAGTACAAGAGGTAACAGAAGATGAAGAATGCAAGACCCATCACTTCCGAAATGATCGCCGCTTTCAAGGCGAGCTATGATGCAGACAAGGCAGCCCGCGTGCTGACTGCGGCGGTTTCCCACAACCCGCTGAGCAAGGTGGCCCTTGACCCCATGGCCGCCGCCAAGCTGGAAAACAGCTTTTCGGTTGAGGTAAAGACCCGCGGCATCACCGCCCAGCAGAAGAGCGGCCGCTGCTGGCTGTTTGCTTCGATGAATGTGATGCGCGAGATTGTGGCCGAGAAGTGCAATCTTGAAAAGTTTGAGCTTTCGGGCAACTGGCTGGGTTTCTGGGATAAGTTTGAAAAGATCAACTTCTTCCTGGAGAGCGTGCTGGACTGCGCCGACCTGCCGGTGGCAGACCGCACCCTGGACTGGGTGCTGAACGGCATCAATGACGGCGGCCAGTGGGACATGATGGTCAGCATTGTGAAAAAATACGGCATTGTTCCTGCCAGCGTGATGCCCGAGACCGAGCAGTCCTGCGGCACCATGGAGCTGATGCGGCTGCTGAATACCAAGCTGCGGAAGGACGCCGTGGAACTGCGTGCCCTGGCAGCTGCCGGCGGCGACACCGCAGCCCGGAAGGATGCCATGCTGGCCGAGATGTTCAAGGCGCTGTGCATCTGCTTTGGCCGCCCGGTGGACCGCTTCGACTTTGAGTATACTGACAAGGACGGCGTGTACCACGTGGACCGCGGCCTGACCCCGGTTTCCTTCTATGAAAAGTACATCGGCCTGGCCCTGGAGGATTACGTCAGCGTCATCCATGCACCCACCCAGGACAAGCCCTTCGGCAAAACCTATACCGTCAAGTACCTGGGCAACGTGGTGGAAGGCACCGTCCGCCACCTGAATCTGCCCATGGAACAGGTGAAGGCGCTGGTGATCGCCCAGCTGAAGGCCGGCGAGCCGGTGTGGTTTGGCAGCGACTGCGGCAAGTTCGGCAGCCGCGACAATGGCATCTGGGACCCGGACTGCTTTATGTACGGAGACATGCTGGGCGGGATGGACTTGGAGATGACCAAGGCCGAGCGTCTGGACTACTGCGACAGCGCCATGAACCACGCCATGGTTCTGTGCGGCGTCAACCTGGACGAGAACGGCAAACCCAACCGCTGGAAGATCGAGAACAGCTGGGGCGAGAATGCAGGCCGCAAGGGCTACTTTGTGGCCAGCGACGCCTGGTTTGACCAGTTCGTTTACCAGGCCGTGGTGAACAAGAAGTTCCTGAACGAAGACCAGCAGAAGGCTCTGGCCGCCGAGCCGGTGGAGCTGGCTCCCTGGGACCCCATGGGCTCTCTGGCATAACCGGCTGGCTTTCAAACAGGAACGTTTCACACGGCAAAAGATTCCCCGACAGAAATGATGGAATGGCGTCCCGGGCCCTGAAAGCCCGGGGCGCTTTTTTGGGTGAGAAGCCCGAAAAATACCGCCGAGACAGGGCCGGACCAGAAAGGGCGGAATCTGGATCGACCGCAGCGAAAACGCCCGGGGAGGCCCGGGCTGAATTGATACCGGGCCGGAACTATGCTATAATAAACCTGTCGTTCTATTTTTCAAACTATAACGGTGCGGCCTGGGGTGCCGCATCCAGAGGGGGGATGTGCCGTGATACGAAAACAGGACCGGCTGGTGATTACCTTTTTTACCACCGCCGACGCCATGGCAATGGAGCACCTGTGCCGGGAACAGAAAGCGGATGGCAGGATCATCCCGGTGCCCCGCAGTATAACCGCCGACTGTGGCCTGGCCTGGTGCGCAGACTCGCAGAGCGAAAAAGATTTGCGCGCCCTGATGGAAGCGGGAAAGATCCGGTTTCAGGGTGTGTACCGCTGTCTGGTGTAAAGGAGGGGCCCGCCGGTATGATTTATTTGGACAATGCGGCCACCACCCAGCGCAAGCCGGATTGCGTGGTGCAGGCGGTCACCGAGGCACTGTGCCGTCTGGGAAATCCCGGCCGCGGCATCCACGACGGGGCCTTGAGCGCCTCCCGGATTGTATTTGAGGCGCGGCTGGCGCTGGCGGAGTTGTTCCACGCAGAGGGGCCCGATCGGATTGCCTTTACAGCCAATTCCACCGAGGCACTGAACATGGCCATCAAGGGGACCCTGCGTCCCGGCGACCATGTCATCACCACAGCACTGGAACACAATTCGGTGCTGCGGCCGCTGTATGAGATGGAGGACCGGGGGGTGGAGCTGACCATCCTTCCGGCAGACCGGCAGGGCCGGCTGAACGAGGCGGACTTTGAGGCCGCCATCCGAAAAAATACCCGGGCCATTGTCTGCACCCACGGCTCCAACCTCACAGGAAACCTGGTGGACATCGGCCGGGTGGGGCAGATCGCCCGGCGGCATGGCCTGCTGCTGGTGGTGGACGCCTCCCAGACAGCGGGGGTATTCCCCATCGATGTCCAGGAGATGCAGATCGATATCCTCTGTTTTACCGGGCATAAAAGTTTGCTGGGTCCCCAGGGCACCGGCGGCCTTTCTGTGCGGGAAGGGGTGGAGGTCCGGCCGCTGCTCAGCGGCGGCAGCGGTGTCCAGACCTATCTGCGGCATCATCCGCCCCAGATGCCCACCGCGCTGGAAGCGGGTACCCTGAACGCCCACGGCATTGCCGGCCTTTTGGCCGCGGTGCGGTATCTTCAAACCACCGGGCTGGATGCCATCCGGGAGACAGAACTGGATCTGATGTGGGCGTTTTACCGGCAGGTGTCAGCCATCCCGGGGGTGACGGTATACGGCGATTTCTCCCAGCGGATGCGCTGCCCCATTGTGGCTTTGAATGTCCGGGACTACGATTCCGGCGAGGTGAGCGATGCCCTTTCATCCCAGTACGGCATTGCCACCCGCCCCGGCGCACACTGTGCGCCTCTGATGCACCGGGCCTTGGGAACGGTGGAACAGGGGGCCGTCCGGTTCAGCTTTTCCCATTACAATACCCAGGAAGAAATCAAAACAGCCATTTCCGCCCTGCGGGAATTGGCACAGGAGGAATGAACTATGGAAAAAAACATCGATTGCCGGGGCATGGCCTGCCCTCTGCCCGTCGTCAACGCCAAAAAAGCATCGGAAGAACTGCACGCCGGGGATGTGCTGACCGTCCTGGTGGACAACGAGGTGGCCGTGCAAAACCTGCAGCGCTTTGCCTCTCACAAGGGATATGTTTCCACCGGGGAAAAGAAGTCGGACAAAGAATATGCGGTGGTCATCACCATCACCGGCACAGAGGCCGCCCCGCAGCAGGAAGAAATCGCCTGTGGGCAGGATACCCGCAAAAAGGGGATGCTGGTGGTGCTGTCTGCCAATACCATGGGGACCGGTGATCCCAAGCTGGGAACGGCTCTGATGAAGGCCTTTGTGTTTGCACTGACCAAGCAGGATCAGCTGCCCGAAACCATCCTGTGCTATAACACCGGCGCCTATCTGACCTGTGAAGGGTCGGAACTGCTGGAGGACCTGAAGTTGTTGGAATCCGAGGGAGTGACCATCTTCACCTGCGGCACCTGCCTGGACTTCTACGGCATCCGGGACAAGCTGGCGGTGGGCAGCGTCACCAATATGTATGAGATTGTGGAGCGGATGGAGACTGCCGGGCACATCGTCAAACCGTGACGCGGCGGAAGGAGGGGGAACGTATGGAAACACAGGTCAAGCTGACCAAGCTGGCCACCTGTGCCGGCTGCGGGGCCAAGATGGGGGCCGGCACCCTGGCCAAAATGCTGGAGGGCTTTAAAACGCACGCAGACCCGCGCCTGATGGTGGGATATGACAAGAGCGACGACGCCAGCGTCTACCGCATCAGTGAGGACCTGGCCCTGATTCAGACCACCGATTTCTTCCCGCCCATTGTGGATGACCCCTATCTGTACGGCAAGATTGCCGCCACCAATGCCCTGAGCGATGTGTACGCCATGGGCGGCGAACCCAAGCTGGCTCTGAATATTCTGTGTGCAGCGGAATCCATGGAGGACAGGACCATCCGGGAGATTCTGCGGGGCGGCTATGATGCGGCCTACGATGCGGGGGCCATTATCACCGGCGGGCACACCATCAAAGGAGCCGAACCGATTTATGGCCTGGCAGTGTCGGGATTTGTCCATCCTGACAAGGTGCTGACCAATTCCAATGCCCGGCCGGGAGATGTGCTGATCCTGACAAAGCCCCTGGGCGTTGGGATTCTGACCACCGCCGCCAAGGCGGAGATGGCAGATGAAAAGGTGATGGCCCGGATCTACAGGCAGATGGCGACCCTGAACAAAACAGCCCGGGATATTATGGTGAACTATCCGGTGCACAGCTGCACCGATGTCACCGGGTTTGGCCTGCTGGGTCACAGCTATGAAATGGCCCAGGGCAGCGGCTGTACCCTTCACATTGAGTCCGACCGTGTGCCCTACCATCCCGAGGCGCTGGAGCTGGCCGATATGGGATTGATCTCGGCGGGAGCTTACCGGAACCGGGACTATGCCCAGCCGGGGGTGAAGGTGTGCGCAGAGATTCCGCTGGCGCTGCAGGATATCTTCTATGACCCCCAGACCAGCGGCGGTTTGCTGATTGCCCTGCCTGCGGAAGCTGCCGGGGCATGTCTGGCCGAGATGCAGGCCTGCATTCCACAGGCGGCCCGGATCGGCTATGTGACCGAATGGCAGGACGCATCCATCAAATTGGAGTGAAAGATGAAAGATTTAATCGTTGTACGGGGCGGGGGGGACCTGGCCACCGGGACCATCTACAAACTGCGCAAGTGCGGATTTCCGGTGCTGGTACTGGAGACAGGAGCCCCTTCCGCCATCCGGCGGAACGTGGCTTTTTCCGAGGCGGTCTATCAGGGCAGCCAGCAGGTGGAAGATATGACCTGCCGCCTGGCAAATTCGCTGGAACAAGCCCGGCAGTGGCTGGATGAAAACCAGTTGGTTTTGTTGGTAGACCCGGCAGGGGAGGCCATTGCCCGGCTCAAGCCGATGGCGGTGGTGGATGCGATTTTGGCCAAGAAAAATCTGGGGACCCACAGGGAGATGGCGCCCATCACGGTGGCGCTGGGACCCGGGTTCACTGCGGGTGTAGATGTAGATGCGGTGGTGGAGACCAAGCGGGGCCACAATCTGGGCCGGGTGCTGTGGCAGGGGACAGCCGCCCCCAATACCGGCATTCCCGGCGTCATTGCAGGGTACGGCAAGGAAAGAGTCATCCACAGCCCGGCGGAGGGGATTCTGCGCAACGTCTGCAAAATCACCGATACCGTCCGCCGGGGCCAGGTCATTGCAGCGGTGGAGACAGCCGCCGGAACTGTGCCGGTGGAGGCCACGCTGGATGGACTGCTGCGGGGACTGATCCGGGACGACTACCCGGTGACCAAAGGGTTCAAGATTGCCGACATTGACCCCCGTGT
Source organism: uncultured Faecalibacterium sp. (assembly GCA_944385995.1). Lineage (GTDB taxonomy): Bacteria > Bacillota > Clostridia > Oscillospirales > Ruminococcaceae > Faecalibacterium. Next base: position 1,765 of record CALWZL010000032.1, on the reverse strand, counting down.
GGAGGAGTATCAGAACTGCTTCACCATATCGGACAAGGCGCGCTGCATTGCCGGCGGCGTCCTGGAGGCGGTCATCCAGCTGAAAGGAGAGCGCGGCGTATGATTCAGGCTGTTGTGGGGTCGGGCGGAAAGACCACCCTGATCCACCGTTTGGCGGAGGAATACCGCGCCCAGGGGAAAAAAGTATTTGTGACCACCACCACCCATATGCGGATCGAGGCGGATACCCTGCTGACCGATGACCCCCGGTCCATCATCCAGACATTGGAGGAAACGGGCTATGTGATGGCAGGAATCCGGGAGGGCGAAGAAAAAATCCGCGCCCTGCCCCGGGAGGTTTATGAGGCTGTGTGTGCCCATGCAGATGCTGTGCTGGTGGAGGCAGACGGTTCCCGCGGGCTGCCCCTGAAATTCCCCAGCGGCAGCGAGCCGGTCATCCCTGCAAATGCAGATGAGATTCTGGTGGTCTGCGGTCTGAATGCCCTGGGCCGGCCGGCCAGGGAAGTCTGCCACCGGCTGGAACTGGTGACCGCCTGTCTGGACATCCCGGAGGATACATTCATCACACCGGCCCATGTGCAGCGTCTGGTGACGGAAGGATATCTGCGCCCCTTGCGGGCCCGCTGCCCGGACAAAAAAGTTGTCCTGATGCCCCGGACCGATGGCTCCCTGTATCAGCGGGCGGTGGCCAGCCTGCTTCGCCAGGAACAGGATGTTTCCCTTCTGAAAAAGGAATGGTTCTGCCCGCAGCCCCGGCTGATTGTCTGCGGCGGCGGCCATGTGTCCCGAGAAGTGGCAGCGCTGGCCGCCCGTTTGGACTTCACCACCCGGGTGATTGACGAGCGGCCGGAGCTGCTGACCAGGGAGCGGTTTCCCACGGCGGATGAGCTGATCTGTGATTCCTATGACAATCTGGAACAACATCTGGAGCCGGGGGCCTGCTATGTGGTGATGACCCCCAATCACAAGGCCGATTTTCGGTGTGTGGCGGCCATTCTGTCCACCGACTATGCCTATCTGGGGATGATGGGCAGCAAGCGGAAGGTGGCGGCCACCTTTGAACAGCTGCGCCTGGAGGGCTTTTCCCAGCAGCAGATTGACACCATCTTTGCCCCCATCGGGCTGCCCATTGGGGCGGTGACCCCGGCTGAGATTGCTCTCAGCATCCTGGCCCAGATCATCGAGCAAAAAAACAGACATCACATTGCCTCGGCAGACAGAAGCCTTCTGGAAACCACGGAACAGGGGGTGCTCTGCATCGTCATCGAGAAGCACGGCTCGGTCCCCCGGGGCGTGGGCAGTATGATGCTGGTGACTGCGGATCATATTCTGGGCAGCATCGGCGGCGGCGAGGGGGAATACCGCGCCATCTGCCATGCCCGGGAAGGTGCCGGATTGGATATCCAAACCTATGCCCTGCACAATGATGCAGCCGGCGGCTTGGACATGGTCTGCGGCGGTACCATGAAGGTGCTGTTTTTGCCGGTATAAAGGCCGGATGCAAAATCATATCCCGGGATCAAAAGCTGTCTTCCAGCAATGGAAGGCAGCTTTTTTTGCATGGCCGGAGAACCCGAAAGAAAAATTCAGAGGGCCGCGCCGGAAAGAATGGCCTGGATGTTGACTTTCCTGTTGGATGGTGCTATCATAATAGTCCAAATTTGTAAGATTCAAGAATGAATCATTGAGAGGCGAAAAAGTGGAACATGTGAGTGTGGACTTTGCCCACGACTTGCTGGAGGCCTATACAGAGGCTTGCAAGCCT
>CALWZL010000031.1 GCA_944385995.1 uncultured Faecalibacterium sp. | reverse complement strand
ACGGCAGTGATGCCGGTGGAAGAAGTCAGCTCCTTGAGCTCGGTGTTCTTGGTCTTAAAGGAGACAGCCAGTGCAGCAGCGCCCTGGGCGATGTTGGAGGCCAGCTGGCCCGGATAGATGATGGTATCGAAGCCGATGGTCATACGGTTGTTGATGCCGATGGGGGTCAGGGCGTGGTGAGTACCCGTCATGACCAGGAAGGGCAGCAGAGCGCCGATGATAGTGGGAGCCAGCCAGGGAGCGATGGCGCTCAGGCCGTTGATGGCGGAGGCCAGGATGTTGGAAATCACATAGCCGATGGGGCCCAGGACGCAGAGGGTGGCGATGCCCACCACCAGCATGGTAATCAGGGGCGCGGTGAAGAACCGGACGGCCTTGGGTGCAAACTTATTGGCCAGAGGCTCCACCTTGGACATCAGCAGGACGCCCAGCAGGATGGGAATAACCGAGGACGAATAAGTAGCGTTGTAGATGGGCAGGCCAAAGACGGTGATGGCCTCGCCGGTCTCCTTGGAGGCGGTGACCATGCTGACAAAGTTGGGGTGGATGATGATGCCGCCCAGCATCATGGCCAGATAGGGGTTGCAGCCCAGCTTCTTGGCGGCCGAGTTGGCCAGCAGGATGGGCAGGAAGTAGAAGGTGGCGTCGGCCATGAAGTTGATGACCTGGTAGGTGCTGGAGGCGCTGTCCACCAGTTTGAAGGCCACCAGAATGGCCAGAACGGCCTTCAGCATACCGGCGGCAGTCAGCGGCGGCAGGATCGGGGTGAAGATGCCGGTGATGGTGTCAATCAGGCGGCTGACCACCGAGCCCTCTTTCTGGGCGGGGGCAGCGGAAGCTCCCTCCAGGTTGTGCAGCTGTGCCGTCAGCTTCTCATAGACCTGGGTGACCTCGGCGCCGATGATGACCTGATACTGTCCGTTGGCCGAGGTGACGCCCACCACACCCGGGGTGCTACGGATGGCCTCGGTGTCTGCCTTGCTCTCATCCTTCAGATTGAAGCGTAGGCGGGTGATGCAGTGGGTGACATTGGCGATGTTGCTCTCGCCGCCCACCAACTGGATGATCTTTTTGGCAAGCTCATCGTAGTTTCCTTTTTTTGCCATGTGCAATTCCTCCTGATATGCTGCTTGTACCGTGATGCTCAGCCGGCTGCGGCCCAGTTCCGCCGCCTCCACGCCGGGCACCCTGCGTACCGATGCGAGATCCACCATGCTGCGGTCCTTGACGGTGATACACAACTTGTCGCCGCTGGTCTGCCACCGGCCTACGTTGGCCTGGCCGCCGATCCACGGGTATATCTGCTCCAAAAACTGCTCCTGGTTCACGGTCGATCTCTCCTTTTTATCTGCACCGGGCCACGCGCGCCATGGACCGGTCCATTCTGGTGGAAGGTCTGTTATTTCTGCTGCACCCGGTAGATGTGCAGCATCAGATATAACAGCTCCTCGTCGTTGCACTGCCAATTCCAGGTGGACGCAAAATATTCCACCACCGCTTTGGCACAGACATAAATTTCCGGGTATTCCCGCCGGATCTGGCCCAACAGACTGACCCCCTGGTCGTCCACCTGCTGGCCGCTCATCAAACGCTGGATCAGATACCGCAGGTGCATCGCAAACCGCGAATACTGAAAGCTGTCCTTGTCCAGCCGGATCTTCAATTCTTTCTCGATGATGGCGTTGACCTCTTCGGTGATCTTGAGGGCCAGCAGGGTGGAATGAATATCCTCCGATTCGCTCTCGGCATTGATGAGGTGCAGCGCAACGCTTATCGCCTCGCTGTCCGGCAGGCGGGTGCCGGTGTAGGCTTCCAAAATATCCAGCGCCTGCCGGCCCAGCTCGGCCTCCTTGGGGTACAGATGCCGCACATCATAGGACAAAGGCGTGGTCAGAACGGTGCCGCTGCGCAGCCGCTCCAGCGCAAAATTCAAGTGATCTGCCAGGGTAAAGGGCAGATTCGGATTCAGTTCGCATTCCAGCTCCATCTCAGCCTGCTCTGCAATGTCGGCGCTGGCCTCCAGCACCGCATCCGGGATGCCGGCCGCCATCTGGACATACCGGGGGTCCATATCATAAAAGGTTCGCTGAATCTTGGAATAGTCGGTCAGCTCATAGGGCATGTCGGCAAAGCCAATCCCCTTGCCCAGGACCACCACTTCGGTGCCGCTGCCGTCCAGCCCTAGCGCCGCGTTGTTGTTGATCTTCTTGATGATGCGCACGTCGGAACCTTTTCCCTCCCCCGGCCGGCCCGGCACCCGGGCACCACAAAAACAAACAAAAAAAATCCCCTGAAGCTGCTACAACATACACCTACCCCCTTTGTGGGCAGATGTACAAGTAGCGCCTCCGGGGAGTAACGCCTTGATTTCTTTTTTATTCTATCACAATCGCATTTTTCCGTCCATCGGCACAAAGCACAAAAAACCGAAACGCTTTTTGTGAGAGAGCACCATCCGCCGGGCCTTACTGGTCCTCCGCGCCGGTGTCAGAATCGGGCTGAGACACGCCCTTCAGCTGGGCTTCCAGGTTCTTTTCCAACTGGTCGTTATAGGCTTTGGTGCGCTCCAGGAATTCAGCCCGGGACAGCCCCGCATAGGCTTCCTCCTGCATCACGCCGATGACGCCGCCCTTTTTCGCAACCTGGGCCATCCGCTTGCGGTTGTCCGCCGAAATGGCCAACGGCACCATCAGGGCCTTGTTCCTGTACTTGCGGGTGAGGATCACCTCGGCGATGAGGCCGCCCACCACGGCGACGGCCGCCACCAGCTGGGACGCCCGCAGGCCCATGGAGGGCACCAGCAGCAGGCTGTCGGTCCGCAGGCCCTCAATCCAGAACCGGCCCAGTCCGTACCAGATGGCGTAGAGCAGGGCGATGTCGCCATTGAAGCGGCGCTTTTTCATGTAGAGACGGAGGGCGATGAAGCCCACCAGGCACCAGATGCTCTCATACAGGAAGGTGGGGTGGACCGGCATGGTGGGGTCGATGGTGACGCCGTTGGGCACCGTCACCGTGCTGCCCCGCAGATAGGCCTCGGTGGCGGCGCTGTACATGCCCCAGGGCAGGGTGGTATTGCAGCCGAAGGCCTCCTGGTTGAAGAAGTTGCCCCAGCGGCCAATGCACTGGCCGATCAAAAAGCCCATGGCGGTAACGTCAAACATGGGCAGGACCGGGACCTTGCGCCATTTGCAGGCCAGACCGCCAAAGACAATGGCGCCGATGATGCCGCCGTAAATCGCCAGGCCGCCGTCCCGGAGGGACAGGATCTCTCGGATGGATTCGTACTGGAAGGGGGCCATGGCCACATAATAGGCCCGGGCTGACAGGATACCCATCACCACGCCCACTACGAGGACATCCACCATAGCGTCGCCGTCGATGCCGAACTCGGCGCAGTGGCGCATGGCAAAGGCCATGGCCAGCACAAGGCCCACTGCGATCAGGACGCCGTACCAATAGATGTTTAGGCCTCCAATGCTGAAGGCGACCCGGTTGATCTCAAAACTGAGTCCCAACCCGGGAAAAGTCACAAGATTTGTCATGGTTTTGTACCTCCTTGGTTTCAGTCGGTCTCGTCCTGGTCCGGCGCGGCGGAGCCGTCGGGCAGAATCCGCACCCGGGCCATCCGGCCGGGCTGCAAAATCTCCTGCAAGGCTGCGTCGGCATCCTCAGGGGTCAGACCGGCCAGCATCTCGATCTGCTGGGCCACCGTCTGCCCCATCAGGGCAAAGTCTGCCATCTGGCTGGCGGAGTCCTCTACGTTTTCCAGATTTTCCACCAGCTGGCCGTACTTTTCGTTTTTGCAGAGGGTGAAGATCTCCCGGTCCACACCGTCGGCGCGAATCCGCTCGATCTCCTCCAAGAGCATCTGCTCCACCGTGTCGGGGGTGTCGCTCTCGCCGGTGAACAGGATGCAGCAGCAGCCGTCCACCCGCAGCACCTCGCCCCCAAAGCCCGGATTCACCAGGCCCTCATCGTAGAGGCGGCGGTAGAGCCGGGACATGCCCCCGCTGACACAGCAGAGAATCAAATCATAGAGGGCCTCGGTCCGGCCGTCGCCGGGGGCCAGAGGCGCTTCCTTGAAGCCAATCCCGAAACAGGGTTTGGCCACCGCCATCCGCAGGGTCTTTTGGGTCCGGGCCAGGGTCATGAGCTCCTCGGCACACAGACGCCGGGCCGCCGGGGCGGCGGCGGGCTTGTCCAGCCCGGCCCGGGCACAGGCATCCAGCACCCGCTGCGACGTGATGTTCCCCGCCGCAGCCAGCACCAGATTGGAGGGGGCATAGAAGGCTTTGCAGCAGTCGTAGAGCATCTCCGGGGTAATTTGGGCGATGCTCTCGCAGCTGCCCGCAATGTCGCTGCGGATGGGATGGGCATGGTACAGGCACTGGCACAGCTCGGTAATCAGCCGCCAGTCGGGGCTGTCCTCATACATCTTGATTTCCTGGGCGATGATCCCCTGTTCCTTGGCCACCGTCTCGTCGGTGAAATAGGGATGGGTCACCATCTCCAGCAGGACATCCAAACTCTCATCCACCGCGTTGGTGGCGGTGAAATAGTAACAGGTCCGGTCAAAACTGGTGAAGGCGTTGGCGTTGGCGCCGGTGCGGGCAAATTTGGCGAAGGCGTCCCCCTCCTGGTCCTCAAACATCTTGTGTTCCAGATAGTGGGCCACGCCGGCGGGGAGGGTCAGTTCCTCTTCTCCCAGCCGGAAATGGAGGTCAATGGAGCCGAACCGGGCCGCCACAATGGCATGGGCCGCGGCGTAGCCGGGCATGGGCCGGACCAGGACGGTGAGGCCCGAGGGCAGGACGTACCGTTCGTTCCCGGCACAGTCCAGAATGGCGCGCAGATGGTCAGACATAGGGCCCCTCCTTCTTTGTCAAGAGATAGCTGACCGAGAGGCTGAACCGGCGCAGCACCGCCCGGACCTGGTCCACGGTGACGGCGGCCAGGTCGGCCCGGGCCTGGGCGGGGGTGGTGATGGCCCCGCCCCGGATGATTTCCATGGCGTACCAGCTCTCCAGGCTGCCCAGGGAGTCCTCCACCCCTTCCAGCCCGTCGATGAGGCCCCGGCGGCAGTCCTCCAGTTCCTGGGAGGTGATGGGGCCGGTGCACAGGTCGGCCAGTTCGTTCAGGATGGCTTCCTCAGCCCGGGCGGCGTCCCCCGGCTCGATGCCGCTGGACACCGTCATGCTGCCGGTGAAGCTCTGGAAGGACGAGGCGCAGTAGTAGCACAGGTGGTCCCGTTCCCGGACATTCAGGAACAGGCGGCTGGTGACGCTGCCGCCATAGAGGGCCATGGCCAGCCGGACGGCGGCCAGATCGGCCAGGTCCATGGGCTGGCCCAGGGTGAAGGCCATGCAGAGCTTGGCCTGGACCATATCAAAGCATTCGGTCTTGTGAACGGCGGTCTGGCGGGGCATGGCCAGGAAGGGGGCCGTCGGCACCGGACGGCGCGGGATCTTGGCCAGTTCTTCCAGAAAAGCCGCCTCGATGCGGGCGGTTTCGTCGGGGGTGCAGCCCAGCACCATCAGTTCCATCGAGGCGGTGCGGAGCATGGTTTCATAGGCGGCGGCCAGGTCAGCCCCGGTGAGGCCGTCCACCTCCTCCAGATAGCCCTCCTGCCGGATGCCCATGGGGCTGTCCCCATAGAACGCCCGTGCGGTCTGGCGCATGCAGTAGAGCCGCTTGTCGTTCAATTCGTCCTCCAGGGACTGGCGCAGCATCTGTTTTTCGATGGACACCGCTTCCTGGTCAAAGGCCCCGTCCGCCATGCAGGGGTGAAAGGCCACCCCCAGCACCAGCTCGGTGTAGGCCTGGCTCAGGTCCTCCCCGGCCAGGGCAAACCGGTTCTTGATGCCGGTGACGCTGACACACAGGTTCCGGTTGGCGCCCATGGGGCGGCCGTCCACCGTCAGGTCCGCCCCATAGAGGCGGGCCAGCTTTTTGGTCAGGCCGGTCATATCGGGACAGCCGGCATAGCCCCGCTCCATCACAAGGGGCAAAAGGGCATGGGCTGTGGCGGTTTGGCGGTCGGCCGGAAAGGTAAAGTGAATGCTGATCCGGCAGCGGTTCAGCTTTTCGGCCGGATCACAGGAGAGATGCACCCCAGGTGCAAGCTGCTTACGTTCCAATCTGTTTATCCTCCTGGCCCGTCTCCCCGGGCCTTGTGTTGTTCTTGCTCGGGCGGCTCAGCTGAGCTGATGCACCGCCACAAATTCCTCCAGGGAAAGGCCGCTGGCGGCGATGGCGCGGGCATTTTCCACCCCTACATACCGCCAGTGCCAGGGCTGGTACACCATACCGGTGACCGCCTGGCAGTCCTCCGGCCACCGGAGGATGAAGCCGTAATCCGCCCCATAGGCAGACAGCCAGCGGAAGGCGTCGGTGTCGGCAAAGCCGGTATCCAGGGTGGTATAGTCCGACGAGAGAATATCTGCCGCCAGACCGGTGCCGCTCTCGTTGCAGCCGGGCCGGGGCACAATGGCCGCCGCGCGGCTGTCCGCCTTTTCTTCGGTCATCCCCTGGTCCAGGTAGATCTGTTTACGGGCGTCAAAGGCCTCCTGCTGGCGTTCCGGGGTCTGGTACCCTTCCACCAGGGTCAGCTGAATCCCCACTTTCTGGGCGGCCGAAGCCATCGCCTTCCAGGCTTGGGCGGCCTCCTGTTCCAGCTGCTGGCCGGTGGTGCTGTCGGCCACCTCCAGAACGGGGGTCTCGGCGTCGGTCTGGGGCAGGTTGTTGTTCACCAGCACCAGATAGGGATCATCGGCGTCAAAGACATAGCCCGACAGGTCATAGCTGGGGGCGATGAATTCCTGCCGGTCGCCCAGCATGCCGCTGATCTTGGGCAGCGCCCAGAGAATCACCCCGGTCATCAATCCCACCAGGACGGCGCAGGCCGACAAAAAGAGGATCCAGTTCCGAATGATTCGGATGCGGCGGCGACGGCGGCGGGCCAGCCACTGTTCCCGCGTCAGGCGGGGCCTGCCGGCGGATTTTGCCGGGGGTCGTTGTTTCTGTTCCATGATTGCTCCTGTCTGCTTGTCCGCTCCGGGCCGGGGGCCGGCGCCCCCGCAGAGCTCGAAAGTTAGTATACCGCTTTTGCGGCTGTCTGTAAACGATGAAAAAAGTTAAAAAATTGTGTCACAGCGCGGCAAAAGCGGCCGGCTCCCCCTGCCCTGCCCCTCCCGGGTCAGCGCGGGTTCTCCCCCGCCGAAAGGCAAAATTTTACGGCAAACCGTGTACTTGGCCGCTGGCCAGGCGCACGATCTGCCGTAAAAGACGCTCTTTTTCTGCCCCTTTGCGGGGCGTGCTGCAAAAACGACCGGATCAGTGGAACAGGCTGTCGTGGATCGCGCTGACGGCGCGGTCGGCCTCTTCCTTGTCGATGATGCAGGAAATCTTGATCTCACTGGTGGAAATCATGTGAATGTTGATGTTGTTGTTGGACAGTGCCTCGAACATGCTGGCGGCCACACCGCTGTGGCTCTGCATGCCGGCGCCCACGATGGACACCTTGGCGCAGCTGTTGTCGCAGGTGACCTCGCTGAACTTGGCGCTCTCCTTCAGGGCACGGACCGCGATGGGCGCGTCGCCCTGGGAGCAGGTGAAGATGACATCCTTCTTGCCGTCGCGGCCGGTGGACTGCAGGATGATATCGACGTTGATCTTCTTCTGGGCCAGCATCCCGAAAATCTTAAAGCTCATGCCGGGCTCGTCGGGAACGTTCATGATCGTGATGACTGCGACATCGGTATCCTTTGCGACACCTTTAATCAGCATACCTTCCATTTCTTTTGCAACCTCCTTAACCACTGTGCCCGGCACCGGGTTCAGACTGGAGAGGACCTCCAGCTCGACATTGTATTTCTTGGCGAGTTCCACGCTGCGGTTGTTCAGGACCTGGGCGCCCAGGCTGGCCAGCTCCAGCATCTCATCAAAGGTGATCTCGGGCAGCTTGCGGGCGTTGCGCACCTTGCGGGGGTCGGCGGTATAGACGCCCTCCACATCGGTGAAAATCTGGCACCGGTCCGCATGCAGGGCCGCCGCAATGGCCACCGCACTGGTATCCGAGCCGCCCCGGCCCAGGGTGGTGATGTCATCCAGCTTGTTCAGACCCTGGAAGCCGGCCACCACCACAATGCGGTTGCGCTCCAGCTCCGAGGTGATTCGCTCGGTATCCATCCGCTTGATCCGGGCCTTGGTATAGGCACGGTCGGTGTGGAAGCCTGCCTGCCAGCCGGTCAGACTGGTGGCATGGCAGCCCAGCTCATTGAGCGCCATGGCCAGCAGTGCAATGCTGATCTGCTCGCCCGAGGCCAGCAGCATATCCATCTCGCGGGCGGAAGGGTTATGGGTAATCTCCGCCGCCTTCGCGATCAGATCGTCGGTGGTGTCGCCCTGTGCGGACACCACAACGACCACGTCATTGCCTGCATTGTGGGTGTTGGCCACAATGCGCGCCACGTTGAAAATACGCTCGCGGTCACGGACCGATGAGCCGCCGAACTTTTGTACGATCAACGCCATACTTGTCACTCTCCTCTTTTTCATCCTCTATCAACAGTGGGCGTTCATCCCCAAATGGTTTTGGTTCTTCCCTTTTCCCTCTGTCATTCCACTGTGGCGCCGGTGTTGTCCGCGTCCAGGCGCAGCAGTGTAAATGCTTCACATCCGTCCAGACCTTCCAGAGCCTCCAGGCCCTGTTCCAGGCTGGCGTAGAACTTCTCCGCCCCGCTGCGCTCGGCCACCGCCATCACGGTGCTGCCTGCGCCCGAGACATAGACCGCCAGGGCTCCGCACTCCTTTGCCAGGGCAAAGACCTCTTTGGACCCCGGCATCAGGGGGATGCGGTAGGGCTGGTGGAGCCGGTCTTCGGTGGCAATGGGCAGCAGATCGTGCCGGCCGTCGCAGAAGGCCGCCGGCAGCAGGGCCGCCCGGGACAGGTTATACACCGCGTCCCTGTGGGGGATCTGGGCCGGAAGGGCCGCCCGGGCCGCCTCGGTCAGCAGTTTATAATCGGGCACAATGGCCGCGAAGCAGAGACTGGGGTCCACATCCCGCTTGACCGAATAGACCTGGCCGTTTTCAAAGACGCTGGAGGTCAGACCGCCCAGCAGAGCCGGGGCCACATTGTCGGGGTGTCCCTCGATGGCGGTGGCCAGGGTCAGCAGCTCCTGGGTGTTGAGCACATCCCCCAGCATCCGGTTGGCGCCCAGCAGGCCCGCGATGATGCAGGCCGACGAGGAACCCAGGCCCCGGGCCATGGGAATGGGGTTGGTCTGGACAATTTTCAGGGCCGGCATCTTTTTGCCCACCCGGTCAAACAGGCTTTTGGCCGAGCGGTAGATCAGGTTGGACTCGTTGCGGGGAATGCGGGTGCCGTCCGCCGCCGAGATGTCCAGCTTGTCGCTCTCCTCAAAGGTGGCGGTGTTGTACAGGGTCACGGCCAGGCCCAGGGCATCGAAGCCCGCGCCCACATTGGCACTGGTGGCCGGGACGGATACCTTGATTTTCATCTGTGGTCCCCCTCTTTATTCTTCCTCGGGCAGGCGGCGGAGCACCAGCTTGACACTGCCACCCACTGCGCCGATCTTGCGGGCCGCCTCTTCCAGGGCGGGACCGTCGGCCTGATCCATCAGGTAGGAACAGCCGTCGTAGTGTTCCGACACCAGCTGACCTTTGCCGCAGATGGCTTCCACCACCGCCGGCGCAGCCCCTTCCACACGCACATAGTATGCCGCAGGCGTCGGGTCGGTGAGCATTCCATCCACCGGTTCCGCCGGCTGCCAGAAGAGGCTGTCGTGCATCCGCACCCCGTGTTTGAGGGCGTCCACCACGTCGGCCACCACTGCGCTGGCGGTGGGCAGCTTGCCGGCGCCCTTGCCGTAAAAGACCACGTCGCCCAGCATATCGCCCTTGACCTTGACGGCGTTGAACACGTCGTCCACGCCGGCCAGCTGGTTGGTCTTGGGCACCAGGCAGGGCTCCACGCCGGCGGCCACGCCGCCGCCCGGCAGCAGTTTCATCCAGGCGATCAGCTTGATGACGCAGCCCAGCTTGTCGGCGGCCTGGATGTCTTCCACCGTCACGTCACGGATGCCGCGGGTGGGAATATTCTGGGGGTAGACATGGTGGCCGCAGACCAGAGAGGACAGAATCGCAATCTTGCGGCAGGCGTCCCGGCCGTCCACGTCGTCGCTGGGGTCCTTGGTCTCGGCGTAGCCCAGCTTCTGGGCAATCTTGAGGGCCTCGTCAAAGCCCATATTTTCCCGGGCCATCTTGGTCAGCATGAAGTTGGTGGTGCCGTTGACAATGCCCTCCACGCCGGTGATGACGTTGGCGGCCAGGCACTGGTGCATGGGGGTGATGATGGGGGTGCCGCCGCCCACCGACGCCTCAAACAGGAAGGCGCAGTTGTGGCTCTTGGCCAGGCCCAGCAGTTCGGCGCCGTAGGTGGCCACCATCTCTTTGTTGGAGGTGCAGACGCTGCGGCCGCTCTCCAGGGCCTGCTTGACGTAGGGATAGGCAAAGCGGGTGCCGCCGATGGTCTCCACCACTACCTTGACCTCGGGGTCGGCCAGGATCACGTCGATGTTCTTGACGAACAGCGCCGCGTCGGGCCGGTCCGAAAAGTCCCGCACGTCCAGAATATACTTGACTTCCACAGGCTCGCCGGCCCGGCGGGCCACGCTTGCCGCGTTCCGGTGCAGGACTTCATACACACCGCTGCCCACTGTGCCGAACCCTAAAATTGCAATCTTAGCCATAGTCTTGCCCTCTCCTATCCTTATTTTCTGCGGCTCAGACATCGTAGCCCAGCCGTACCCCCACCACGGTGCTCTGACGGCTCAGCATGGCGGCCAACTCGTCGGGGGTCATCTGCATGGTATCGGTCCGAATGGTAACCGCCACCTGGGCCGTCCCGTTCTCGGGGGTGGCCTGGTTGATGGTGACAATGCTGGCCCCGGCACTGCTGATGCCGGCCAGCAGACTCTGCAAAGCACCGGTCTCATCCCGCAGGGTCGCCATGACGGTAATCAGTTCCCGCCCGTTTTCGGAGTCGAAAATGCAGTCCTTGTACTTATAAAATGCGCTGCGGGACAGCCCCACGCTCCGGGTGGCTGCCGAAATATTCCGCGCCTGACCGCTGGCCAGCAGTTCCTTGGCACGAATCACTTTCAGGAAAACCTCCGGCAGCACCTGCGCGTCCACAAGATAAAATCGGCGCTCCAATCTGTTCACCTCTCAAGCACAACTGTTCTTGCAGGGAATATAATAGCATCCGCCCCCCTGCATTGCAAGAGGACGGATGCGTTTTTGGCAGATTCGCCAGTTTTCACTTGAGTGAACACCGGTTTGATATCCGAAATGACCCGAATCAATCGGTGTCGACCGAACTGGACACCACACCGCCACCGTGGTTATAGTTGCAGGAGGCGGGCAGATCGTCGGCCTTGTAGTAGCCGACCGCGGTGCTGGGACAGCTGGAAGTGGCCAGCAGGCCGCTCTGGGTGCAGTAAGACCGCTTGACCACGCCGTCGGCCATCGGGAATTCCTTGTAGGCGTAACCCTCCTGGACCTCGTTCATCAGGGCTTTCCATGCCTCGACACAGGTACGGGTCTTGGCCTGGCTGCCCAGGGTGTTGGTCATGTCATAGGGAGAGTCATAGCCCCACCAGACGGCGGTGACATAGTAGGGCGTACCGCCCACAAACCACAGATCCTTTTCATCGGTGGTGGTACCGGTCTTGCCGAAGGAGCGCATCCCGCCGGTGGTGGGATAGCGGCCGGAAGCCGTACCGACACTGCTGTACAGGACATTTTGCAGCAGCTGATTCATGATGGTGGCAGTCTGCGGGGTCAGGGCCTGGTAGCTGGTGGCGTTGTTTTCCAGATAGATGTTGCCGTCCCGGTCCAGCACACGGGTATACAGATGGGGGGTGGTGTACTGGCCGTCATAGAAGATCTGGAAGGCCGCCGCCAGGGCCAGCGGGGTGACGCCATGGGTCTGGCTGCCCATGACCATGGGGGCCAGGCCCACATCGTTCACCGGGTCCAGGGTATCCAGCTGGAGGGTGTTGTAGACAAAGTTGAAGATGGTGCTGGCGCCCACCAGGTCGCCCACCCGGACCGCGATGGTATTCAGGGAGCGGGCCAGGCCATTCCACAGGGGAACATCCTGGTTGTCGCCGTAGTTGCCGCCATAGTTCTGGGGCCAGCTGCGCCAGGCGTTGGGGTAAGCACGCAGGGCCTGGTCCGACAGGCCGGACAGACCGTTCCGGCGGCAATAGTCCTCATCCCGGATCACCATGTCGCTCTTCAGGTAGAGGGGCGAGTTGTTCAGCATGGTGGACCAGTTGACCAGGCCGTATTCGATGCCCAGGGCATAGGCGCCGATGGGCTTGATGGCAGAACCGGTCTGCCGGGTGACGCTGTAGGCACGGTTCAGGGTCAGATCCCGGGTCTTTTCACCCAGGCCGCCCACCATGGCCACCACATTGCCGTCATAGTCCAGCATGACCATGGCAGCCTGGGTCCGCACATTGCGGTAATAGGTGACGGTGCCGTCCTCGGCGGTGGTGGTCTTGAGGGTGCCGTCGGCATTGTAGACCGGGGTATCGTCCTCCGACAGAGAGGACACAGCCTCCTCATGCCAGCCCGCCGGGAAGTAGGCGTCGTCGGTGTTGAGCATCAGCTCTTCCATCTGGGTCTGAATCTTGGGGTTGACGGTGGCCTCGATGGTGAAACCGCCGGTGTACAGCATCTGCTGGGCCGCCGCCTCGGTGATCCCCTCTTTCTCCATGATGTCGTCCACCACTTCTTCAAAGAGGGCGTCAGTGAAGTAGGAGTTGTTGGTGGCGGTGGTCTTGGAGGCGTCCTCCTCGGCCAGAACCAGCGGCTGGGCGATGGCGTCCTGATAGATCTCCTCGGTGATGATCCCCTGATCCCACATATTATAAAGGAGGAAATTGCGGCGGTTGATCAGGTTCTCGGGGTTGGTGTAGGGATTGTAGTTGGTGGGGTTCTTGGTGATGGATGCGATGGTGGCGCACTCCCACAAGGTCAGCTGGCTGACATCCTTGTTGAAATACTCCATGGCCGCCGTCTGGACGCCCTGGATGGTGCCGGTAAAGCTGATGGTGTTGAGGTAGGCCTCCAAAATCGTTTCCTTGGAGTAGTTTCGATAAAGAGTATACGCGCGGTAGATTTCGCGGACCTTCCGCAGGGCGCCTTCGATGCCGCTGGCACTGTCGTCATCGGTGAGGTTTTTGATGAGCTGCTGTTCAATGGTGGATGCGCCCTGCTTGGAGCTGTAAATCGGGATGATATACTCGTTGATCATGGCGCCCACCGTCCGCTTGAGGTTGAAGCCGGGCTCATTGTAGAAGTCCTTGTCCTCGGTGCAGATGAAGGCGTACTGAAGATAGGTGGGAATCTGCTCCAGATCCACCCACATCCGGTGGCTGTTGCTGGAGCGGAGGGTGGCATACTCAATCTGTTCCCCGGTGTCGGGGTCGGTGGCCACCACCACGCTGGACTGACTCAGTTCGATGCTGTCCAGGTCCAGCAGGTCGCCGTCGTTGGCGGTGGCCTGCACCACATAAAAGACCATACAGACCGTCAATGCACAGCCGGCCATGATGCCCAGGCAGAACAAGGTGGCGATGACACGCAGCAGTCCCCGCAGAATGGGATGTTTTTTCTTGGGCTTTTGGGGACCGCGGCCGCCCTGGGGGGGCTCGCCTGGCTCCCGGGCGGGCCGGGCAGACCGTCCCGCGCTGGATGGCCGGGTCTGGGCAGACTCTTTTCTGCTGTGGCTGGTGTTGACCATCCTGCGTCCGGAGCCCGCCGCGGCGCTGCGGCTGCTGCTCCCTGTGCCGTCGCTGCGGTGAATGCGCCTCATTTCATTCATAGCGATCCGAATTTCCTCCTTATACCATTTTCTGTATCGGTTGTCTCTCCTGCCGGCGGACGGCGGGAAGGTATCTCTTCGTTGCCTGTGCGCACAAGTGCCAGCTTGCCGGCGCGCAGTCCTGCGTGTTATTATAACACACTTATCCCGTGAAAGTACAGCTCCCCGCTGTGAAATTTGGCGCCTATTGTGTGAAATGGGCCGGTTTTGCCCATACTATCGCCGAAAGGAGCCCGGCTTTATGCGTAAACTTTGGTATTCTGTTTTTTACAGTCTGTGTGCATTTACCATTGCCTTCAGCCTGTACTGGATGGCGACCGTTCCGCCGCCCTCCGCTTCCTCCGGCCGGTCGGCCTCCTCGGGCAGCAGTCAGCCCACCCTTCGGGCCGGCACTTCCCTGGCCGGCATTCCCCAGGAAGAGGAAGAAGAGGGGTACTATCTCTGCGATGAGGGGGGCCGGCTGGCCGTCTACCGCTGCACCGCCGACGGCACCCCCCGCCAGCGGCTGGAACTGACCGACATCTATGTCAACCTTCTCCCCGAACAGGACGCCCTCCGGTTCAAGGCCGGCTATCTGGTCTGGAGCCGCCAGGAACTGGAGACCCTTCTGGAGGACCTGGGCGCCTGAACGGTTGACACAGCCCCGCCTGTTAGGGTATACTGACTCGTAAGAATTTTGTAAACTTTGCAGGAGGGCTTTTTATGTCCAAGACCTATTTGATAACCGGCGCGACTTCGCCGCTGGGGCTGGCCCTGATGGACCGGCTGCTCCCCACCCTCACGGAAGGCGATCTGATTCTGGCCCAGGGCTCCGGGGATCTGGCCCGGCTGGCCAGCCTGTGCCAGGCCCGGCCCGGCTTTATCCGGCCCTATGACGTGGATTTCACCCAGCCGCTGGCCGTCCGCGCCTTCCTCAGCGATTTGACCGACACCTACCCTGTTCCCACCCATCTGATTCATCTGGCCGGGCTGCGGCCTCTTCCCGCCCCCTACGCCTGCTTTGACGAGGAGCGGTTTGCCGAGGACCGGGCCGTCCAGCTGGACAGCGCTTTGCTGCTCTGCAAGGCCTTCCTGCCCCGGATGGCGGAAGCCGGCACCGGCCGGGTTCTCTTCCAGCTGGGCAGCAGTCTGCCGGAAGTTCCCGCAGGCCAGATGGCCGCCGCCGCGGTGGTCAAGGATGCCCTGGGCGGTCTTGCCCGGTCTCTGGCCGACGCATATGCCGGCTCGGGCGTCACCGTCAACTGCATCCTTCCGGGTCCCTTCCTGACCGAGTCGGGTGAGCCGGGCCCTGTCAGCCCCGCCGATGTGGTGCCCGCCGTTCTGTTCCTTCTGAGCGAGGACGCCGCCAAAATCAACGGTGCCACCCTGCCGGTGGGAACTCTGTAAGACCCAACAGGCCCCGGCTGGATCAGCCGGGGCCTGTTTTCAGGTGGTCTGTGGTTCCTGGGTCAGACATTTCTTATAGGTGAGATCCATTCCCAGGGCGCCCAGGGGGGCGGTGATGAGGATGGCCAGCACCGCCACCGACAGGACAATCTGACCGCAGGGCAGGCCCATGGCCAGCGGCACCGAGCCGATGGCCGCCTGGACGGTGGCCTTGGGCAGGTAGGCGATCATGCAGAAGAGCCGCTCTTTCCGGTTCAGCTGGGTACCGGTGACGCAGAGGGCCACCCCCACCGACCGGAACGCCAGCGCCAGCAGAATCATCAGCACCGCAGCGGGACCGGCGCTGAGGGTATAGCGGATATCCACCGCCGCGCCCACCAGGACGAACAGGATCACTTCAGCGGCCAGCCAGAGCTTGCCAAATTTTTCGCTCAGCCGTTTGGAGACAAAGCTGGTGCTGCGGATCTTGAGGACGCAGGCCATGCTGACCACGGCCAGCAGGCCCGACACCGATACGATTCCCTCCAGCCAGGTTTCCACCGCCATCAGCAGGAAGGACACCCCCAGCACCACAATCACCTTCATGCTGTTGCGGACATAGTGCTGGTGGGCGTAGGCGGTCTCAAAGAACTGGCTCAGCAGCCAGCCCACCGCGGCGCCCAGCAAAACCCCCAGGAGGATGGATACCGGGATGTTCACAAAGTCCATGACATTGGCATGGCCGCCCTGGGCCATGTTGACAAAGGTGGAAAACAGGACAATCACATAGATATCGTCGCAGGAAGCACCGGCCAGAATCATCTGGGGAATGCTCTTGCCGGTGCCATAGCGGTTATCCATCAGCTGGACCATCCGGGGCACCACCACCGCCGGGGACACCGCCCCCAGCACCGCCCCCATGACGGCGGCTTCAATCCGGGTGACCCCCAGAATCGACGGGGCCAGCAGGAAAAAGCCCAGGATTTCAAAGCTGGCCGGCACACAGGACATCATCACCGCCGGCCGGCCCACCTTTTTCAGGTCGGACAGGTTGAGGGACAAGCCTGCCTTCAGCAAAATGATAATCAGAGCCATCTGCCGCAGGTCGGCCGAGATGGACAGAATCGATTCGTCCAGCAGATTCAGGACATAGGGTCCCAGCAGGATGCCGGTAATCAGCATTCCGATGATCCGGGGCAGGTTGAGACGCTGGCAGAGAGCCGCCATGGCCAGCCCCACCAGGAAAATCAGCGCCAGAGATGTCAACATACAGGTTCCTCCTCACAAACATTTGGGACAGGACGCAAAAAAGCCGATGCTTTCTGCGACCTTACAATCACAGAAGTCATCAGCTTGCAACAGCGGTTCAGGTTTCCCTGGGGAGAACTTCATTCCCCGGCTCTCCTTGGCAGCCGCCCTGCCGGGCCGGTCTGCTGCGGATTCCGTGGTGATTATACACCCCCGCCGGGCGTTTGTAAAGGGCTTTTTTCAGCTTTCCAGCTCCTCCATGGCCTCCCGCACATTGTCGGCAGAGAAGAGGAACGCCCCATTCCTGCTGTATACCTCTACATGGCCGCCTACATACCGAATCTCGATGTCGCTCATCTTCTGTCTCTCCTCTCTGTCTCAGGTTGTGGTGAGGAATCCGGCTTCCTCTTGTTCTGAACCTATTCTAGCAGAAAAGAAGTCCTATAATTTACACTTTCAAAACTTTTTTGGACTTTTTGGCGCAGAAAATTGCAGTTTGGGCAGCAAAAAAGCCCCCGCCCGAGGGCGGAGGCTGGATGTACGTTCGATTCCTTCAATTCTGCGGGGGACAGGCCGAGGCGCTGGCCGCCTGGGTCCGCCGGCTGGACTGTTCACACCGGCGGGATTTGTCGTAGCAGTAGCGAATGATGGCCTGCCGCCGGACAATCCCAATAAAAACGCCCCGGTCATCCACCACCGGAACGAAATTTTGATTCATGGCGGCCTCGATCAGCTGGTCCATGCTGGTATTGACGGTGACGGGCAGATAGTCCCGCTTGCGCTCAAAGCTGCTGATGGGGATATCTTCGGCCCCCTCAATGTCCAGGCCGTGGTGCCGCTTGATGCCCCACAGCAAATCCCCTTCGGTCAGCGTCCCCACATACTCCCCTTTCCGGTTCAGAATGGGGATGGATGCGTAGCGGTTGTTCTCCCACTTTTCGAGGGTCTGCCGAAGGGTGAAGTCGTCATACACGTACATCAGATCCTGTTTGGGGGACAGGAAAAACAAAATATTCATATCTGGTTAAGCTCCTGCTTGTATGATTTGCCGCACTCCGAAAAAAATCTGTCTGCAGCCCAGGGCTGCAAGGGGTTTTGTCCATGATGTCCATCCCCCTTTCTCCCTTTCATTTTAGCACTTTCGTACAGCAAAATAAAGTTCCGCACAGATTTTTTAGATTTTATTCACAACTGATTTTGATCTTTTGCGAAAATCCATACCAAATCCATGCACAAGCAGCTGTTTTGTGCTATACTAAAGTTATCCCTGGGCGCGCGGTCTGCTCTCTTGATCCAGTATAGCAGACTGCGGTGCCGAATCTTGCCACAAAGGAGGCCGGAAAGCCCATGCACCTGATTTTCCCTGCCCGCCTGGCACACCGGGCGGCAGCGGCGGCGCTGGCCTGTCTGCTGCTGGCCGGCTGTTCCAGACCTGCCGTTTTACAGCCCTCCTCGTCCCAGCCGGAAGGAGACTCCTCCTCTGCGGCGTCTGCGGTCAGCGAGAGCCAGCCTGCCCGCTTCGCCATTGCGGTCAGCGAGGGCAACTACAATCCCTATCTCAACACCAACACCCTCACCGAACAGGTGGCGGGTCTGGTCTTTGAAAAGCTGGTCCGCATCTCCCCCCGGATGGAGCTGGAAATGCGGCTGGCCGAATCGGTCCTGTCCAGCGGGAACACGGTGACCATCCGGCTGCGCAGCGGCTGCACCTTTGCCGACGGCACCCCCATCACGGCCAGCGATGTGGCCGCCAGCCTTCTGGCCGCCAAGGCCAGCGGCTACTATGCCGGGCGGCTGTCCAACATGACCGACGCCCAGGCGGTGGGCAGCGACACCGTCCTCCTGACCCTGGGAACTCCTGACAGTCTGTTTGGCTACCTGCTGGACCTGCCCATCCTCAAGGCAGCGGAGACTGCCTCTCCCCAGCCCACCCCCAGCGGGCGGTACACCTACGGGACAGAGGAAAACACCCTCATTCCCAACCCCCGGGCGCCCTTCCCGGAAAACGGGCCCGACACCATCTGGATGACTCCCGTCAGCGATTATGCCGAACTGGTTTCTCAGCTGGCCATGGGAGAGATCAGCTTCTACCTGGCCGAGGAGAGCGCTTCCTCGGCGGTGGCCACCTCCGAGAGCTATTTCCGCACCAACACCCTGCTGTTTTTGGGTGTGAACGGCTCGGCGGACAATCCCCTCTGCAATACCAGTCAGGGCCGGATTCTCCTGAGCTCGGCCCTCTCCCGGCAGGATCTGTCCGAACGGTACGCCAGCGCTTCTCCCGCCACCGGGGCCCTGAACGGCCAGTACGAATGCGTCCGGGGCCAGCAGGTCATCTCGTCAGAAGCTGACACCGACAGCCTGCCCGCCGCCATGGAGGCCCTGGGCTACACCTGGGACGAGGCTTCCGGCTGCTACCAGAACCAAGCCGGTCAGCGGGCCAGCGTCGATATTCTGGTCTGCGGCAGCTCCAACGACCGGGTCTATGCGGCCCGTCTGCTGCAGCAGCAGTGGACCGAGGCGGGCATCGAAGTGACCCTCACCCAGGCCGAAGATTTCAACGCCTATCTGCAGATGATCCAGGGCCGTGAATTTGAACTGTACATCGGTGAAATGAAGTTGTATAATAATATTGATCTCTCGCCGTTCTGGAGCGGCAGCGCCCGCTATGGTCTGGCCGTCACCCAGCAGCTGCTGGAAGCCTACAACCTGATGCGGGCCGACAGCTCCGCCGCCGGCGCATTTGAGAGCCTTTTCGCCGAACAGATGCCCTATATTCCTTTGCTGTGGAGGGGCGGGGTTACTGTGTCCAACCGCCGTACCAGCGGGGTAGTGTCCAGCGTCAGCGACCTGTACTATTCCCTCGCCAGCCTTTCGATTGCAGAGTAAGCGCAAAGAAGCTTTTTAAAAATTTCAATAAGAAGGAGCAGAGCGATTATGATCACTACGCATTTTCCCTTGGGCGATGTCCGCTTTTCCGCCGAGTACTTCTCGACGCTGGTAGGCGAAGCCGCCAAGAGCTGCTATGGCGTGGCCGCCATGGCCCCCCGCGGGGTGGCCGATACGGTCAAAAGCCTGGTGCGCGGCGAGGATTTCGCTGAAAAGGGCGTCCGTGTCACCCCTGAGAATGGCCGTCTGGTCATCGAGATCCACATCGCTGTCGGCTATGGGCTGAATATTTCCACCGCTGCCCAGAGCATTACCCACCGCGTACAGGACGAGGTGGAGCGTGCCACAGGCCTGCGGGTGGCCCGCGTGATCGTGTCGGTGGACGACGTGATTGCCTGATCTGACCAAACACAACTCCCCGGGCGCGCCCGTGGGCTGACAAGGAGTAAAAAGCAATGATTAGTGGTAAAATTCTGCGTGACGCCATCATCTCAGGCGCAAACAACATCAACAACCAGCGCTCCCGCGTGGACGAGCTGAACGTCTTCCCCGTGCCGGACGGCGACACCGGCACCAACATGGGAATGACCATCGGCGCAGCTGTCCGGGAGCTGGAAGCGCTGAGCCCTGACTGCACCGTGGCCGAGGCCGCCAAGACTGCCGCCTCCGCCATGCTGCGGGGCGCCCGCGGCAACTCGGGCGTCATCACCAGCCTGCTGTTCCGGGGCTTCTCCAAGGCCCTGGAGGGCAAGAAGGAAGCCGGCGCCGACGATCTGGTCTCTGCTCTGGAAAAGGGCGTCGAGGCTGCCTACAAGGCCGTCATGAAGCCCACCGAGGGCACCATCCTGACGGTGGCCCGGATCGCTTCCGAGGAGGCCCGCGCCAGCAAGATTGCCGATGTGCCCCAGCTGTGGGATCTGGTCCTGTCCGCCGGCCAGCGGGCCCTGGACAACACCCCCAACCAGCTGCCCGTCCTGAAAAAGGCCGGCGTCGTGGATGCCGGCGGCCAGGGCATCATGATTATCTTTGAGGGCATGGGCAAGGTGTTCCACGGCGAGGACATCATCCCCGCCGCCGAGGCCACCCAGAACAAGGCCAAGCTGTCCACCGCCAACGCCGGCCGCGGCGTCTTCACCGACGACCTGATGAAGGTGGAGGACATCAAGAACGGCTACTGCACCCAGTTCCTGATCCACAAGGACGACGGGGCCAGCGCCGCCAAGATGCGCGCCTTTGCCGAGTCCAATGGCGACAGCGTGGTCTGCATCGAGGACGACGATGTCATCAACCTCCACGTCCACACCGCCGACCCCGGCAAGATTCT
>CALWZL010000030.1 GCA_944385995.1 uncultured Faecalibacterium sp. | reverse complement strand
CGGCCCTTCAGGTTTTCGGGCACATCGCCCCGGACAATCCGCTCGGCCAGGCCCTCGGCGATGGCGGTCTTGCCGACGCCGGGCTCACCGATCAGACAGGGGTTGTTCTTGGTCTTGCGGGACAGGATGCGGATGACGTTCCGAATCTCCTGGTCACGGCCGATGACCGGGTCCAGCTTCTGCTTGCGGGCCAGATCCACCAGGTCCTGGCCATACTTTTGCAGGGCGTTGTAGGTCTCCTCCGGGTTGTCGGTGGTGACACGCTGATTGCCCCGCACCGAGCTCAGAACCTTGAGGAAGCTGTCCTTGGTGATGCCAAAGGCACGGAACAGCGCGGCGGTGTTGCTGTTGGTCTCGCTCAGCAGGCCCAGCATCAGGTGCTCGACGCTGATGAATTCGTCCTTCATGGCCTTGGCTTCCCGGGCGGCGGCGCTCAGGACCTTGTCGGCGGCCTGGGAAATATAGATTTTGTCGGGGTCACGGCCCGAGCCGGACACCCGGGGCAGAGCCGACAGCTTTTCGGCCACGGCGGCGGTGAAGCTGCCGGTGTCCACGCTCATCTTCTGGAGCAGCTGGGGGATCAGCCCGTTTTCCTGGCTGGCAATGGCCAGCAGCAGGTGCTCGGGCTCCAGGGCGTTGTGCTGGTACTCCACTGCCAGCTGCTGGGCGGCCTGGATGGCCTCGATGGTTTTCTGGGTATATTGATTGGTATTCATAAATGCTTCCCTCCATTCACCGGTGCGCTGGGGCGCACGCGGGGGTGCAGTGATGCCATAAACATAGCAGGTCTGCCGCCCGGATGCCGGGCGGGTCTGTCACTCACGCCGCAAGTCTGCTAACAGCCTGCCGGCGGAAAAGAACCCGGCACAGAGCGGGCGAATGCTGAACAAGTTTGGATCATGTTGCCCACCTCCCAAACGACTTTAGCACTCTAGCCTTTCGACTGCTAAGAGTATACGACAACCGGGCCCTTCTGTCAAGAGGAAAGGGCCGGAAAAACGGATGTTCACAAAAAATTTACGCCTGCCGGGGAGATGGACAAACATTTGGCAAACTCTGCCCGAATTGTTGTGGGAGCATCCAAAAAGCGGCCTGTGCCCTTGTAATCCCCGTGAAAACTGTGGTATAATTACACTGACCAGATAGGTATGTGCCGCCTGGCAGGGACCATGGCGGCGTCTTGTCTATGGATAAACCGTAAACGGAGGGACGTAAGCAATGGAAACGTATGGCATTGAGAAGTACGGCATCATTGGCCCCAAGGCCGTGTACCGCAACCTGACCCCTGCACAGCTGACCGAGGCTGCGCTGCGCCGCGGCGAGGGCAGCCTGAGCAAGACCGGCGCGCTGGTGGTGACCACCGGCAAGTACACCGGCCGTTCGCCCAACGATAAATTCATCGTGGACACCGAAGGCGTGCACAACGACATCGCCTGGGGCAAGGTCAACCGCCCCATCAGCCGCGAGAAGTTCGACGCCATCAAGGGCAAGGTGGCCGCCTACCTGCAGGGCCGCGAGATCTTCATCTTCGACGGCTACGCAGGCGCAGACCCCAAGTACACCAAGAAGTTCCGCATCATCAATGAGCTGGCCAGCCAGAATATGTTCATCCATCAGCTGCTGATCCGCCCCACCGCCCAGCAGCTGGAGGAGTACGGCGAGCCCGACTACACCATGCTGGTGGCTCCCGGCTTCAAGTGCGACCCTGAGATCGACGGCGTCCACAGCGAGGCTGCCATCATGATCGACTACGAGGCCCACCTGATCGTCATCGCCGGCAGCCAGTACAGCGGCGAGATCAAGAAGAGCGTTTTCTCCACCATGAACTATGTCATGACCAAGGAGAACGTCCTGCCCATGCACTGCTCGGCCAACATGGACCCCGAGACCCACGAGACCGCCGTCTTCTTCGGCCTGTCCGGCACCGGCAAGACCACCCTGTCGGCTGATCCCGCCCGTAAGCTGATCGGTGACGATGAGCACGGCTGGAGCCCCGACGGCATCTTCAACTTTGAGGGCGGCTGCTACGCCAAGTGCATCAACCTGAAAGAGGAGAACGAGCCCGACATCTACCGCGCCATCAAGTTCGGTTCTCTGGTGGAGAACGTGGTCATGGACCCCGAGACCCGCGAGCTGGACTTTGACGACGGCAGCCTGACCGAGAACACCCGCGTGGGCTACCCTGTCGACTACATCTCCAACGCCCAGATCCCCGGCGAGGGCGGCATCCCCAAGGTGGTCATCTTCCTGACCGCTGACGCCTTCGGCGTTCTGCCCCCGATCAGCCGCCTGAGCAAGGAAGCTGCCATGTACCACTTCGTCACCGGCTTCACTTCCAAGCTGGCCGGCACCGAGCGCGGCATCACCGAGCCGCAGCCCACCTTCTCCACCCTGTTCGGCGAGCCCTTCATGCCCATGGACCCCCAGGTCTATGCCAAGATGCTGGGCGACAAGCTGGACGCTTACGGCACCAAGGTCTACCTGGTCAACACCGGCTGGGCAGGCGGCAGCGCAGCTGCCGGCGCCAAGCGGATGAAGCTGAGCTACACCCGCGCCATGGTCACCGCTGCTCTGAATGGCGACTTTGACAACGTGGAGTTCAAGCACCACGATGTCTTCAACGTGGACTATCCCACCAGCTGCCCCGGCGTCCCCTCTGAGATGCTGGATGCCCGCGGCATGTGGGCGGACAAGGACGCCTACGACGCCCAGGCCAACAAGCTGGCCAAGATGTTCGAGGACAACTTCTCCAAGAAGTATCCCCACATGGCTCCTGAGATCGCCAACGCAGGCCCCAAGGCCAAGTAAGGGATTCTCCCGCCGATTCTGACCCATCAAAAAGCCCGCTGCCCCGAAAAGGGCGGCGGGCTTTTTCGCTGCTTGATGGGAGGAAGATCATTCGGCCTGGGGGGCCTCCTGGCAGGAGCTCTGCGCATCGGTGAGAAGTGCACGCTGGCGGATCTTTTCCAGGGTGGTCTCGCTGAGGATGTGTTCGGCCTTGCAGGCGTCCTCGGCGGCGGTCTTTTCGTCCACCCCCAGCTGCATGAAGAAATGGGTCAGCAGCCGGTGACGGCCATAGATCCGCTCGGCGATCTCCTGGCCCGGCGGCAGCAAGGTCAGATTGCCCTCGCCGTCCACCGCGATGTAGCCATTTTCGCGCAGCTTCTTCATGGCGATGCTGACACTGGCCTTGGTAAAGCCCAGCTCATTGACAACGTCGATGGAGCGCACCTTGCCCTGACGTTCGGTGAGCATCAGGATGGTTTCCAGATAATCTTCCGCGGACTGGTGGATCGTCATGATTGGTTCTGCCTCCTGTTTTCTGCCCGGCGGGCAGATTGTTGTAATAAGAGTATCACAACCCCGGCCCCAGTGCAAGAGCGGCGGCACAGATTGGGTGCGTCAAAAAGGGGATTTTTACAGGCTGGCCATATAGGCGGCGGGGCCGGACTGGTACAGGTCGCCCCCCGCGCTGTCCAGGATGACGGTCAGGGGCATATCCCGGACGGTGAGCCGGCGGACGGCCTCACAGCCCAGGTCGGGCCAGGCGATGACCTCCAGCGATTCGACGCTCCGGGCCATCAGGGCGCCGGCGCCTCCCAGGGCGGCCAGATAGACGGCGCCGTTGCGCTGAACGGCGGCCTTGACGGCGTCGCTCCGCTTGCCCTTGCCGATCATGATTTTATTGCCCAAGTCCAGCAGACGGGGGGACATGGCGTCCATCCGGCCCGAGGTGGTGGGCCCCGCCGAGCCGATGACCTGGCCGGGGCGCTCAGGGGTGGGACCGACGTAGTAGATGGCGCTCCCCTCGATGGGGAAGGGCAGGGGCTGGCCGGCGTCCAGGGCTTCCATCATCCGCTTGTGGGCCTGGTCGCGGGCGGTGTACACCACCCCCGACAGCAGCACGGTATCCCCGGCCCGCAGCGGCGCCAGGTCGGCCGCTGTGCAAGGGGCTGTCAGTTTGTATTCCATAGGGACGAGACTCCTTCTTTGAACAGATGAATGGGGGTCACAGCCGGGCGGTGGCCCGGCGGGTGACGTGGCAGGAGACGTTGACGGCCACCGGCAGGCCGGCCACATGGGTGGGCATCTGCTCAATGGCCAGGCCCAGGCAGGTGGTGCGGCCGCCGAAGCCCTGGGGCCCGATGCCCAGGGCGTTGATTTCCTCCAGCAGGGCCTTTTCCAGGCCGGCGTAGTAGGGGTCGGGGTTGGGCACATCCAGGGGGCGGAGGAGGGCTTTTTTGGCCAGATAGGCCACCTTGTCAAAGCTGCCGCCTACGCCGACGCCCAGAATCACCGGCGGGCAGGGATTGGACCCGGCCTGACGGACGGTGTCCACCACAAACTGCTTGAAGCCCTCGACACCGTCGGCGGGTTTCAGCATGGCAATCCGGCTCATGTTCTCGCTGCCGAAGCCCTTGGGGGCCACCGTGATGGTGCAGCCCTCGCCGTTGACCAGATGGACGGTGATGGCGGCGGGGGTGTTGTCGCCGGTGTTGCCCCGGCGGAGGGGGTCGGCGGCGATGCTCTTGCGGAGATAGCCGTCGGTGTAGCCCCGGCGGACCCCCTCGTGGATGGCGGCTTCAAAGTCGCCATCAATATGGACATCGGTGCCCAGCTCCACAAAGACGCAGGCCATGCCGGTGTCCTGGCAGATGGGCAGGCCGGCCTCGCCGGCGGCGGTCAGATTGTCGCAGAGGAGCCCCAGGGTGGTCTGGGCCAGGGGCCAGGGCTCGGAGGCCCGGGCCGCTTTCAGAGCGGCTTCCACGTCGGCGGGCAGGTGGGTGTTGGCCTCGATGCAGAGGGCCGCCACCGCCTCGGTGATCCGCTGGGCGGGGATGGTTCTCATGGCGTCCCCTCCTTACAGCCGGGCCACGCCGGTTTCCCGGGCAGCCTGGGCCACGGCATGGGCCACGCTCTCGGCCACGCGGGGGTCAAAGGCGTTGGGAATGATGTACTCATCGCTGCGCTCGGCGTCGGTAATCAGGTCGGCGATGGCGTAGGCGGCGGCCAGCTTCATCTGGTCGTTGATGTCCCGGGCCCGCACCGACAGAGCGCCCTTGAACAGGCCGGGGAAGCAGAGGACATTGTTGACCTGATTGGGGAAGTCGCTGCGGCCGGTGGCAATCACCCGGACGCCGCCGGCCTTGGCCTCGTCCGGCATGATCTCGGGGGTGGGGTTGGCCATGGCAAAGACGATAGCGTCCTTGGCCATGCGGCGGCACATTTCGGTGGTCAGGCAGCCGGGCTTGGACACCCCGATGAACACGTCGGCGCCCTCGATGGCCTCGGCTAGGCCGCCCTTGATCTGGCGGGGGTTGGTGACTTCGCCCAGCCAGTTCTTGTGGGCCTCGGCGCTGTTGCAGCCCTTGTACAGGGTGCCGAACTGGTCCACGGCGATGATGTCTTTGGCGCCGGCGGTCATCAGCATCTTGATGATGGCGGTGCCGGCGGCGCCGGGGCCGTTCAGGACGATGTGGACATCCTCCATCTTTTTGCCCACCACCCGGAGGGCGTTGATAAGGGCGGCGGTCACCACAATGGCGGTGCCGTGCTGGTCATCGTGGAACACCGGGATGTCCAGCTCCTTTTCCAGGGTCTGCTCGATCTCGAAGCACTCGGGGCTCTTGATGTCCTCCAGGTTGATGCCGCCGAAGGTGGGGGCGATGGCCTTGCAGGCCGCAATGACGCTGGCGGCGTCGTGGGCGTCGATGCAGATGGGGAAGGCGTCCACCCCGCCGAACTGCTTGAACAGGACCGCTTTGCCCTCCATCACCGGCAGGGCTGCCTCGGGTCCGATGTCGCCCAGGCCCAGGACGGCGGTGCCGTTGGAGACCACCGCCACCATGTTATTCTTAAAGGTATAGCGGTAGACATCCGCGGGGTTGGCGGCAATCTTCCGGCAGGGCTCGGCCACGCCGGGGGTGTAGGCGGTGGCCAGGTCGTCCCGGGTCTTGACCTCTACCTTGCTGACAATGCCCACCTTGCCGTGATGGGTCTCGTGCATTTCCAGAGCTGCTTGATTGTAATCCATAGAATCCTCCTCGATCTGGGTTGTATTTTTCTTATTGTAGCACAAAGGGCCGGGGCTTTTCCACCCGCAGAGGCCCTGCGGGGGAAACTTTATGGGAATTTTGTAAAAGAACTTTCTTTTTTTACAATTCTCCGCTATACTGATGTACGTCCCGGCCTGTCCGGGCGGATCTTTTGGTACTTATTACCGGCGCGGCCGCGGGCTGCGCCCCTGCCGTCAGGAGGTTTTCAACTTGAAGCATCTTCGTTCTGCCGCGGCGCTGGCTGCGGCCCTTGCACTGGCCATTTCGGTGGCCGGCTGCGGCGCGTCCTCCTCGGAGGCCACCAGCTCGATTCTGGGCCCCGCCGCCAACTACGACTATCAGAACTTTACCTACAGCCAGGGCATTGATGCCAACGGCCACTGGGAAGGGGTCAACGCCCTGGATTATGTCACCCTGCCGGAGGATTTCGCTTCCATTTCCCTGCAAAAGTCGGAGGTGGAGCCCACCGAGGAGGAGATCCAGTCCCAGTGGGACAGCCTGCTGGACAGCTACCGGGTCAACCAGCCGATCACCGGCCGTGCGGCTGAGACGGGGGACATCGCCAACATCGATTACAGCGGCACGGTGGACGGGGTAGCCTTTACCGGCGGCACCGCCGAAGATTACGACCTGACCCTGGGCAGCGGCAAATTTGTGGATGACTTCGAGGACCAGATTGTGGGCCACAACGTGGGGGACAACTTCGACGTGACCGTCACCTTCCCCGACGACTACGGCGATTCCACCGACGAGGCCGGCAACACCATCACCCTTTCGGGCAAGGAAGCGGTGTTCAACGTCACCCTGAACAGCCTGTCGGTCAGCGTGCTGCCCGAGGCCACCGATGCCTGGGTGGAGGAGAACTTCGGCGCCCAGAACGATCTCCACACCGTGGACCAGGTGGACCAGTATTTCCACGACGCCCTGTATGAATCCAACCTGACCAACGCCATTGTGGACTACCTGACCGAAAACGCCCAGGTGTCCAGCATCCCGGATGTGGTTCTGAACTATCAGGTCAACAGCCAGTTGAGCTATTACAACAACTACGCCTCCATGTTCGGCTACAACAGCCTGGATGAATTCCTGTCCGGCTTCCTGGGCTATGACAACGCCGACGCCCTGCTGGCCGACACCGAGGAAGATATTGTGACCTCCTGCCACCAGCTGCTGATTCTCCAGGCGGTGGCCGAGAGCCTCAACCTGACCCCCACCGAGGCCGAGCTGGAGACCTACGCCAGCTACACCGAGAGCATGGGAGAAGGCTATGTCCACCTGCTAGCCCTCCAGGATCAGGTCCTGGCCACCCTGCGGGACGGCGCACAGGTAGCCTGAAAACCGATTGTACCTGCAAAAAAAGACCGCTGCAAGCGCAGCGGCCTTTTTTGTTATGTGCGGTAATTCTTGTCCAGGGAGAACCCCCGGCCCCGGACCTCGGTGACCTCGCTGACCACCATGAAGCAGGCGGGGTCGATGGCGTGGACCAGTTTTTCCAGCCGGGGGAGCTGGCGGTTGGAGATGACGGTCAGCAGCAGCTGGCCGGGCTGGCGGAGATAGCCGCCCTCGGCGTCCAGCAGGGTGACGCCCCGGTCCAGTTCCGAGAGGATCACCGAGCGGATCTCGTCGGTGTGGGTGCTGATGATTTTCACCTCGGTGCGGTGTTCGCCCAGCATAATCACCTTGTCCAGGACGGTGGAATAGACAAAGACCAGGACGATGCCGTAGAGGACCTGTTCCTTGGGGCTGGAAACAGCCTGTGCCAGCAGGATGGCCAGGTCAAAGACGGTCATGCTGACGGCCACCGGGATGCGGAAATATTTCTGGAGGACCAGCGGGGGGATGTCCATGCCGCCGGTGGAACCGCCGGTACGGATGACGATGCCCAGGGAGACGCCGATGCCCAGACCGGCGAAGATGGTGCAGAGGATGAGGTCGTCGGTGAGAACGTAGTCCTGAAACAGTTCTTCCCAGATGGCCAGGGTAAGGGGGGACAAAAAGGTGCTGGCCAGGGTGGATAGGGCGAACCGGCGGCCCAGCAGAATCCAGCCCGCCACCAGCATCACCACATTGACCAGCAGCAGCACCCCGGACACCGGCAGGCCGATGAGGCGGTTGGCGGCCAGAGCGATGCCGGTGGCGCCGCCGGTGATGAGTCCCGAAGGGATCAGGAACAGGACCACAGTGAGGGAATAGAGGGCGTTGCCGGCCACCAGGGCCAGGACCGTCCGAAGGATGCGGACGGTTTCGCTGCGGTGATTCATGGCGGATACCTCCTTTGTGCAGTATGCCACGGATGGAAACACAAAAATCCCGTGTCCAGCCAAAACCAGCGGACACGGGACGCCATCATTCTATCAGAAAGGGCCTGTACAGGTCAAGTGAAATTTGTGTTTCAGACATTCAGGTCCTGCTCGCTCAGGGCATCGGCGGCAGGGGTGCTGTAGACGGGGATATCGGCGTAGGGATCGGGACCCTCATCGGCGGGGAGAGATTTCATATACTGGTCCATGGCGGCGGCCACGTCCTTGGCCATGGCCACAGCCTCCACCACGGTGCGGGCGCCCTTGACGGCGTCGCCGGCGGCAAAGACGCCGGGGCGGGTGGTGCGGCCGTCGTGGTCGACGGTCAGCAGGCCCTTCTGGTTGGTGTCGATGCCGGTGGTGGTCTGGATCAGGCTGCTTTCCGAGCCCTGGCTCACCGAGATGATGACGCCGGTGTGAGGGTAGAATTTCTCGCTGCCCTCCACCTGGGTGAAGCGGCCGTCCTTCCCCTTGACGGTGTCGCGGCAGATGATGCCGTCGTCCCGGATCTCCACCGGGGCCTTGCAGAACCGGAAGCCCACGCCCTCCAGCTTGGCATAGCTGACCTCATAGGCCGAGGCGCTGATGCAGCTCTCGTCCCGGCGGGCGTAGCAGGTGACATGGCGGGCGCCGTTGCGGATGGCGGTGCGGGCGCAGTCCATGGCCGAGTTGCCCACGCCGATGACCGCCACATTGTCCCCCAGCCGGAAGGCCTTGCTGTTGGCCAGGTAGTCGATGCCGAAGGCCACGTTGCCCAGGCTCTCGCCCTTGATGTGCATGGCGTTGGCCTTCCACAGGCCGGCACCGATGAAGATGCTCTTGTAGCCGTCCCGGAACAGGTCGTCGATGGTCAGGGTCCGGCCGATTTCGGTGTTGGTGCGGACCTTGATGCCCTTCAGCTCCAGGTGACGGTACTGGAAGTCGTCCAGCACGCTGTCGGGCAGGCGGTAGTTGGGGATGCCGTACCGCATGACGCCGCCGATCTTGTCCCGGGCCTCAAAGATGGTGATGTCGTACCCCCACCGGGCCAGCAGCACCGCAATGGTCAGGCCGGCCGGGCCCGAGCCGATGATGGCGGCCCGCATCCCGTTCTTGGGGGCGGGGCCGGCCACCATCTTGTTGGCGTAGGTGGTGGAAATGTAGCTCTCAATCACCGAGAAGTGAACCGGATCGTGGGAGGGCATCCGATTGCGGATGCAGTGGCCCTCGCACTGCTTCTCGTGGTCGCAGACCAGGCTGCAGACAGTGGTCAGGGGATTGTTTTCAAACAGCATCCGGCCGGCCTTGTCCATCTGGCCCGCTTTCAGCAGGCGGATGACTTCGGGAATGTCGGTGTTGATGGGGCAGCCCTGCTGGCACATGGGCTTTTTGCACCCGAGACAGCGGTTGGCTTCGTCCAGAACGTGTAGCGCCATAGATGATATCCTCCTTGTTTCCGATGGGTGAGCTTCTCCGAAAATGTTGTATCCAAGAACGGACCACTTTAATAATACACCCGGACGGCCCGGCTGTACAATGACGGATTCACTGATTTTCAGCAAGATTTTTTGGCCTTTTTGCCGGAAAGGGCGGGTCAGGCGGCCTTTTGCAACAAAACCCCCGGCGGAGGCCGGGGGCGAAAAGCAGATCAGTTGAATTTGACGATCTTGCGGGCGAGACGGTAGCCAAAGACGGTGATTTTGTCGCCGCCGGGGATTTTCAAGTTGGTGACGCCGCCCAGGGAGAGCTTGATCCGGCGGTAGACCCGGGGGCTGACATGGGTCCGCAGGTACTCCCACAGCTCGGCCTTCTTGACCTTGGCCTCGGGGCTGCCGTCCAGAATCAGGAAGATGTCGCTGATGGCCATCATGGTGGAGAGATACTGGTTCATATAGCTGCGCAGCCGGGCCTGTTCGGGGGGCAGGGCGTCCAGGTCCTGGCAGTCGATCATGTACCGGGTCACCCGGAGCTGCTGATCCACCCGCTTGACCATGACGCTCTCGTTGACGCTCTGGTCGGCCCGGCCGATGAAGTAGCGGTAGAGATCCAGGTCCATGTAGTACATGCTCTTGACGTAGGGCAGGGGCTGGTAGACAAAGATGTTGTCCACATAGAAGGTGTGCTTGGGCAGCACCATCCCGCAGCGGCGGAGCACTTCGGTGCGGTAGATGACCGAGTGCATCAGGATGTTCTGGTCGGGGCGGAAGTGGCCCACGTGCATCCAGCTGAACAGGCGGTTCTGGGGAAAGACGTTGGTATAGCGGACGGTGTGGCTGGTGCCGTCCTCCACATGTTCATAGACATAGTTGCAGAACATCAGGTCGGGCGCGGTGCCGCGGTGCAGCAGAAGCCGCAGCCGGTCCAGAACCTTTTCCAGGGCCTCGGTGTCCAGCCAGTCGTCGCTGTCCACGACCTTGTAATAGAGGCCGGTG
This sequence comes from uncultured Faecalibacterium sp., assembly GCA_944385995.1. GTDB lineage: Bacteria > Bacillota > Clostridia > Oscillospirales > Ruminococcaceae > Faecalibacterium. The sequence goes on along the minus strand of CALWZL010000030.1, from coordinate 12,514 downwards.
GCGTTGCGGATGCCCTGGTTGACGCCCTCGCCGTGGCCGCCGTTTTCCTGGTGGATGGCCCGGACGATGGTGGGATATTGGGCGGCGTATTCGTCGCAGATGGCGGGGGTGTCGTCCTTGGTGGAACCGTCGTCCACCAGAATGATTTCGGCATCCTCCCCGGCGGTGAGCAGGGTATCGACGCAGTGACGCATATAGGCCGCGGAATTGTAGCAGGGCACGGCGAAGGTGATGAGCTTTTGATCCATAGTTGTGGTACCTCGTTTTGGGTGGATTGGGCGTGGACGGGACTGCCGCAGAATCCCGGCCGGAGGGAATGCCTTCCGCACAGGGAGGGGGCTGGGCCGCGCCCGGCGGACACATTTCCTTCCAATGGCCGCGTTACAACCATTATACCATGTCATGCGGCAAAAATCTATCCGCCGCGACTGCGTCAAAAAGCCAAAAATGATGGAAAATCCGCTAAAAAGATGTGAAAACAGGACATAAAACCCGGACCGCTGGCCCTGAAAGGGGAAATGTGGTATACTCTGCATACCAATCCGGCAAAGGGAGGGGACAGGATGGAAAATCCCTACAGTGTGCTCAAGCGGGTGTTTGGCTATGACCAGTTTCGCCCGGGTCAAAAAGAGATTGTGGATGCGATTCTGGCGGGCAGGGATGTGCTGGTGGTCATGCCCACCGGCGCCGGCAAGTCCATCTGCTACCAGGTGCCGGCCCTGATGATGCCGGGGATCACCCTGGTGGTCAGCCCTCTCATCAGCCTGATGCAGGATCAGGTGCGGGCGCTGGTGGCGGCGGGCGTTCCGGCGGCCTACCTCAACAACAGCCTCACCGACAACCAGAAGGCCCTGATGCTCCGCCGGGCCCAGGAGGGGCGGTATAAAATCATCTATGTGGCCCCCGAACGGCTCCAGATGCCGGGATTTCTCCGGTTTGCCGGGGAACAGCCCATCAGCATGGTGACGGTGGACGAGGCCCACTGCATCAGCCAGTGGGGCCACGATTTCCGGCCAAGCTATCTGCAGATTCGGGATTTTATAGATCAGCTGCCGCGCCGTCCGGTGGTCAGCGCCTTTACCGCCACAGCCACCGCCCGGGTCCGGGAGGACATCGAGAAGAAGCTGGAGCTGGACCAGCCCTTCCGGCTGACCACTGGCTTTGACCGGCCCAACCTCCGGTTTGAGACCATGCGGGTGATTTCGGGGGAGAAACCCCACGCCCTGGTGCAGTTTTTGCTGGAAGAGGGGGACGCCCCGGGGATCATCTATTGCAGCACCATCCGCCAGGTGGGAGAGGTGACCAGTCTGGTGAACCGGCTGGGGATTGCGGCGGCGTCCTACCACGGCAAGATGGATGCCGGAGAGCGGAAGAAAAACCAGGAGGATTTCCTGTATGACCGGATTCAGGTGATGGTGGCCACCAATGCCTTTGGGATGGGCATCGACAAGCCCAATGTCCGATTTGTCCTCCACTACAACATGCCCAAGGACATCGAGAGCTATTACCAGGAGGCGGGCCGGGCCGGCCGGGACGGCGAGCCTGCCCGGTGCGTTTTGTTCTATGCGCCCAGCGACGTGCGGATTGCCCAGTATTTCATTGACCGGGAAGAGGAGGAGAGCACCCAGCCCGACGAAATCCGTCAGGCCGTCGCCCAGGAGGCCCGGGAGCGGCTGAAATACATGACCTTTTACGCCACCACCCGGCGGTGCCTGCGGGCGGACCTGCTGCGGTATTTCGGAGAACAGGCCCCGATGTCCTGCCGCAACTGTTCCAACTGCCTGCAGGTGAAGCTGCCGGTGCCGGAACGGCGTCTGCCCGACCCCAATGATCCCCAGACCGATCCCAACCGGCGCAGGGCCCGCCAGGAGGCGGCCCGGCTGGAGCTCAGCGACCGGGACGAAGCGCTGCTGGCGGCCCTCTATGCGCTGCGGAAAGAGCTGGCCCGGAAAGAAAAACTGCCGGCCTTTATGATTTTCGCCGACGCGGTGCTCCGGGAAATCTGCACCCGCCGGCCCCGGAATGTCCAGGAACTGATGTCCATCAGCGGCGTCGGCGCGGTGAAGGCGGCCCGGTATGGCGAAGCGTTTTTGACGGCGGTAAAACGGTATCCCCGGTGAGGCCGGGTTCTGTTTTTGACGGGTTCCCCTTGTAAGTTACGTTAAAATGCGGTAAAATAAAGCGATCTGAACGGATGCTGCCGCAGACAGGCAGCAATGGATTTGGAAGGGAGGGGCCGAAAGGCTTTTTAAAACCATGATCTTAGCCATTGATATAGGCAACACCACCGTCGCCCTGGGCGGCATCAAGGACGGACGTGTATGCTTTGTGGCCCATATGGATACGGTGCGCACCCGCACCGCAGCTGAATACCGCGCCGAGATGGAGCGGATTTTTGCGCGGCGGCGCAACCCTGAACGCAAGGTGTGGTTTGAGGGGGCTGTGCTGACCAGCGTGGTGCCCCAGATCACCGGCGCCCTGGCTGCCTGTGCCCGCCATTATACCGGCAAAGACCCGGTGATTGTGGGGCCCGACATCCGCACCGGCCTGACCATGGGGGTCCCTGACCCGGCCGCCGTGGGCAAGGACCGGATCGCCGACGCAGCCTATGCGGCGGCCAACTATCCGCTGCCGGTCGTCACGGTGGACCTGGGCACCGCCACCACCTTCAATGTGGTGGACGAGGAGCGGGTGTTCCGGGGCGGCGTCATCTGCCCCGGCCTGTCCACCGGCCTGCGGGCTCTGGGGGACCGGTGCGCCCAGCTGCCCCAGATTCATCTGGCGCGGCCCCGCCACGCCATCGGCACCACCACCCAGGAATGTATGCTGTCCGGGTCGGTGATGGGCACCGCCGTCCTGGTGGACGGGATGGTGAACCGGATCGAGGAGGAGCTGGGCAGCCCCGCCACCCTGGTTCTGACCGGCGGCCTGGCCAAGTATATCGCCCCCCTCTGCCGGCATCCCCTGACCTATGATCCCGAGCTGATGCTGAAGGGTCTGGCCCTTTTGTACGAGATGAACAGCCGCCAGGCTCGCCGCGGCGAGAGCCGCCGGTTCCACAGCGGACGGCGGGAAGAGCAGCCGCGGGGCCGGCAGACCAAGAGGAGGACGGCAGGATGAAACTGGGCATTGTAGGCAGCGGAAAGATTGTGCAGGAGTTTCTGCCCTGGCTGGCACAGTCGCCGGCGGTGCAGGTGGCGGCCCTGTGCAGCACCGAGCGCAGCGCCCCCCAGGCCAGAGCCCTCTGTGAACAGTACGGCGTTCCCCTTCACACCACCGAATACCGGCAGCTGCTGGCCTCGGTGGATACAGTGTACATTGCGCTGCCCAACCTGCTCCATACCGCTTATGCCAGGGCGGCGCTGGAGGCGGGCCGGAATGTGATTGTGGAAAAGCCGATGGCGCCCTGTGCCGCCGAGGCCATCCAGCTCTCGGCCCTGGCCCGGCAAAAGGGCCTGTTCCTCTTTGAGGCGGTCACCACCCTCTATCTGGAAAATTACCGCAAACTGCGGCAGCTTCTGCCCCGGGTGGGACAGGTCAAGCTGGTGCAGTGCAATTTCAGCCAGTATTCCAGCCGGTACGACGCCTTCTGCGCCGGCCAGACGGCCCCCGTCTTTGATCCCCAGCAGGCGGGCGGGGCTCTGATGGACCTGGCCGTCTATAACATCAGTTACATCGTGGGGCTGTTTGGAGAGCCCCAGCAGGTGCACTATACCGCCAACATCGAGCGGGGAATTGATACCAGCGGCATTTTGACCATGGATTACCGCTCCTTCAAGGCGGTGAGCATCGCCGCCAAGGATTGTTCGGCCCCGCCGCGGTATGTGATCCAGGGCACCCGGGGCTACCTGCTCCAAAAGACCACCGCCAATTTCTGCGGCCCCCTCACCCTCCATCTCAACGATGGCAAAGAGGAGCATTTCTCCCTCAACGGCAAGCGCCCCCGGTGCGCGGCCGAGTTTGAGGCGTTTGCCAGGGCCATTGACGCCGGGGACCAGGAGATGTGCAGCGGGATGCTGGATACATCCCTGGCAGTGAGCCGGGTGCTGACGGTGGCCCGGCAGGAGGCGGGGATTCGGTTCCCCTGTGACAAGTAAGGACCCCTCAGGCATCTTGTACCGGCATCGGACAAGGCCGGACGAACCATGCCGCTGCGGCCCCGGCCGCGGCAGAGAGGATGGAATATAAAGGCGGTGGGAGAACAAGAAAAGGTTTGACCGACAAGTTCACACAAACAAGGGAGTTTTGCGCTGTATCCGTTTTTTGAGGGCGGAACGGCAGCAGGAGGTTTAGATCATGAAACGCAACAATACCAATCTTCAGGCATTGACCCGTCTGGCCCTGCTGGTGGCCATCGAACTGGTGATGAAGGCCATCGGCCTGGGCAGTGTGCCGGTGGGGCCGCTGTACATGAGTTTCCTGACCCTGCCCATTGCGGTGGGCGCCATCACCATGGGCCCGGTGGCGGGCCTGATTCTGGGCGCCGTCTTTGGCGCGGTCAGCTTCTATGACGCGGTCACCGGCGGTTCGGCCATGACCAGCGCCCTGTTCCAGGTCAGCCCCTTCCACACCTTCATCCTCTGCGTCGGGATGCGGCTGCTGATGGGCCTGTGCGTCGGCCTGATTTATGAGGCCCTCCGCCGCCTGGACAAGAAGGGCAACTGGAGCTGCATCGTCAGCGCCATGTGCGCCCCGCTGCTCAACACCGTGTTCTTCATGGGCTATATTGTCCTGGCCTTCTACCAGTGCGATTATGTCCAGGGTCTGGTGGCCGCCAACGGCGCCGCCAATCCCCTGATCTTTGTGGTGCTGCTGGTGGGCGTCCAGGGCGTGGCCGAGTTCCTGGTGAGCGGCCTGCTGGGCGGCCTGGTGGCAAGGGCCGTAGAGCGGTATCTCAACAAATAAAATCTGCATTTCATCCATTCGGGCAGGTCCTGCGGGGCCTGCCTTTTTTGCACCCCTGGGGGCCGGACTGCATAGGCTGGAACACAGGGGGGATGGACCATGACAGAAAAGCTCTTTGCGGTGGTAGGAGATGACGCGCGGCAGGCAGCCGCCGGCCGGGCGCTGGCCCGGGCGGGCTGCCGGGTGGGCGGGCCCGGGCAGATCGCCTGGGCAGATTATATCCTGCTGCCCCTGCCTCTGGACATCGAGGCGGTGGGGCTGGCGGGTCTGTTCCGCTCGGCAAAGCCGGGGGCGCTGGCCTTGGCCGGCAAGCCCTCCGCCGAGGCAAAGCGTCTGGCGGCGGAAGCGGGGGTCCAGATGGTGGACTATTTTGCCCGGGAAGAGCTGACGGTTCTCAACGCCATCCCCACGGCAGAGGGGTGCATCGGGATTCTGCTGGAACGGCGGGTGCGGACCTTGTGGGACGCGCCGGTGCTGGTCACCGGCTATGGACCGGTGGGGCAGGCCCTGGCGGTCCGGCTGACGGCCCTGGGGGCCCGGGTGACGGTGGCGGCCCGCCGGGCATCCCAGCGGGCGCTGGCCCAAAGTCAGGGCGCCGGGGCCATCCCGCTGAAAGAACTGGTGTCGGCGGCCCCCGGCTTTGACGCGGTGGTGAACACCATTCCGGCCCTGGTGTTGACCCGGCCGGTGCTGGCCGCCCTGCGGCCCGGGAGCCTGATTGTGGACCTGGCCAGCCGGCCGGGCGGCACCGATTTTGCCGCGGCGGCGGCGCTGGGCCACACCGCACTGCCGGCCCTCAGTCTCCCTGTGCGCTGCGCGCCCGAGAGCGCAGGGGAATATCTGGCCGGCACCGTGCTGGAAATCATCAGGGAGCGGGCAGAACAGGAGGCAGCAGGATGAACGCGAATCAGATGGGCACGGTGGCTTTTGCCCTGTGCGGGAGTTTTTGTACCTTCGGGGCGGCGGTGCCCCAGGCCGCAAAACTGGCGGCTCTGGGCTGGCAGGTGATCCCGGTCATGAGCTTCACGGCGTCGGGGACCGACACCCGCTTTGGGAGCGCCGCCGGCTGGAAGGCCAAACTGGAGGCGGCCGCCGGACGGCCGGTGCTGGATACCCTCACCGGGGTGGAACCCCTGGGACCCAAACATATGGCCGACGCGCTGGTGATTGCCCCCTGTACCGGGGCCACCCTGGCCCGGCTGGCGGCGGGGCTGTCGGATACCCCGGTGACCCTGGCCGCCAAGAGCCTGCTGCGGGTGGGATGTCCGGTGGTGGTGGCGGTGTCCACCAACGACGGCCTGGGGGCGTCGGGGGAGAACATTGCCCGGCTGATGCAGCGAAAAGGCTTTTATTTTGTGCCCTATGGGCAGGACGATCCGGCCGCCAAGCCCCAGAGCCTCAAAGCGGACCTGACCTTGCTTGCCGAGACCCTGCAAGGGGCGATGGAAGGCCGTCAGATCCAGCCGGTGCTGCTGCAGAGGCCTCTTTTCCCTCAATAAAAAGTGTGCTATACTATAAAAGATCCAGAAAGAGGCGCCGCGCCGGAAGCGTGTTTGCCGGGAAGAGGGAAGAATGAAACAACTGACCACAGCGCTTGCGGCCCTGGCGGCCGTGCTGGTAGTGGCGGTCCTGGGACTGCCGGCCGCGGCGGCGGGCCCGGAACTGACCGCCACCGAGGCATACTGTATCATGGACGCCGGGACCGGTCTGGTGCTGGCCCAGCAAAATATGAACGAAGAGCTGCATCCTGCTTCCATCACCAAGGTCATGACGCTGGGTCTGGCCTGTGAAAAGGCCCAGGGAGACTGGAGCGGCATGGTGACGGTCAGCCATGAGGATGTCTATTCCCTGGCCGGCACAGACTCCAGCCACATTGCCCTGCTGGAGGGGGAGCAGGTCCCGGTGCGGGACCTGCTTTATGCCACCATGATGGCCAGCGCCAACGACGGGGCCAACGTGCTGGCGGAATACTTCGGGGGCGGATCGATTGCCGACGGCGTCGAGGCCATGAACGACCAGGCCGCCGAATTGGGGCTGGTCCACACCCATTTTGCCAACCCCCACGGCATCAGCGACGAAAACCACTACACCAGCTGTTATGACATGGCCCAGATTCTCCGCTGGGCCCTGACCCAGCCGGGGTTTGAGGAGCTGTTCACCAACAACCAGATGTACACCATGCAGCCCACCAACCTTCAGCCGGTGACCCGGTATTTCTCCCAGCAGGACTCGATGCGGATCGGTTCCAGTATGTTCTATGAGCCCACCATTCTGGGGTCCAAGATTGGGTATACCGATCTGGCCCGGCAGACCTATGTCTGTCTGGCCGAGAAAAACGGCGTCCAGGTGATCTGTGTCACCATGTGCAGCAACAGCAAGGCCGACCGCTATGCCGATGTCCGCACCCTGCTGGACTACGCCTTTTCCACCTGGACCAGTTACACCGAGATTCCCGGGATGGCTGAGGCGGCCAGCGTCACGGTGCGGGGCGGCGGCGATGTGCTGGGCACCCTGCATCTGGAGGCCCTCGGCATCCAGATTCCGCTGGCAGCGGGCCTTTCGGCGTCGGATGTCACCATGAGCATCGAGCTGCCCGAGGTTTACACCCTGGGCGGCGATCTGGAGGGCTGGGCCGTCTACACCGTCAACGGCGGAGACAGCCAGGAGACCGCCAGCGTCCGGGTGCCGCTGAAAACCGCCAGCCTGCGGGACGTGCTGGAAACCAGCCGCAGCGCCGTCCAGCCGGCGGCGCGGGATGTGGAGCCCCAGACCGGCATTTCACTGGTCATGGGTGCGGCGGCTGCGGCGGTGCTGATTGTGGGGGCGGGCGCTTTTGGGTACACCCGCCGCCGCGGCGCCCATCTGCGCGCAAACAGGGCCAATCCCTGATGAAAGCATAGAAAACGATCAAAAGGATGAGGTAAAGAATTATGGGTAAGTTCACTTTTACGCAGACTGAGATTCCCGGCGTGGTAGTCATCGAGCCGGAGGTGTTCGGCGATGACCGCGGCTACTTCATGGAGACCTATAAAAAGACCGACTTCGCCGCCGCCGGCATTCCGGCCGAGTTCGTCCAGGACAACCAGAGCCGCTCCACCCGGGGCGTTCTGCGGGGCCTCCACTTCCAGAAGGAGCACACCCAGGGCAAGCTGGTCCGGGTGACTCTGGGCGAGGTCTACGACGTGGCCGTCGACTGCCGCCCGGGCAGCGCCACCTTCGGCAAGTGGGTGGGGGTTACCCTGTCGGCTGAGAACAAGAAGATGTTCTATATCCCCGAGGGCTTTGCACACGGGTTCCTGGTCCTGAGCGATGTGGCCGAATTCTGCTACAAGTGCACCGATATCTATGACCCCACCAGCGAGGGCGGCATCCCCTACGACGATCCCACCGTGGGCGTGGTGTGGCCCGACTGCGGCTGCGAGCACAAGACCAGCGCCAAGGACAAGCTCCATGAGCCCTTTGCCGCCCAGACCTTTGACTTCTTTGCAAAGTGGTGACGGCTGTGGCAAAATTACAAGCAATGTGGGGCGCCATGTGGCGCTACCGGTATCTGTTGTACAACCTGGTCAGCCGGGATTTCAAGCTGAAATACCGGCGGAGCGTCCTGGGCGTGGTGTGGAGCGTCCTGAATCCGCTGCTGATGTGCCTTGTCTACTGGGCGGTGTTCAGCAGCCTGATGGATATGCGGGGCAGCGGCATCGACAACTTCCCCGTTTTCCTGATGTGCGGCCAGCTCCTGTTCAACTTCTTCAACGAATCCACCTCCACCAGCATGAGCAGCATCATTGCGGCGGCTCCTCTGCTGAAAAAGGTGTATATTCCCAAATATATTTTCCCGCTGGAAAAGTGCTGTTTCGCCATGGTCAACTGTGTGTTCAGCTTTGTGGCTCTGCTGCTGGTGATGATCTTCACCGGCAGCCCCTTCCACCTGACGGTGATCCAGGCCGTCTATCCGCTGGCCACCCTCTTTTTCTTCAGCCTGGGCGTTTCGCTCTTCCTGGCGGCCGGCACCGTCTTTTTCCGGGATATCCAGCACATCTGGAGCGTCTTTATCACGGCCCTGCTCTACTTCTCGGCCATCTTCTATGATCCCGCCCAGATGACCTTCTCCATCGGCGGGTTCAACATGCAGCAGGTCATCGCCCTCAACCCGATTTACTGGTATATCACAGGGTTCCGCCGCACGGTGATGTGGGGCATTCCGCTGGATCTGCGGATGATCGAGGTCTGCGGCCTGTGCGCGGTCCTCTCGATGGTGGTGGGCGTAACAGTATTCCGCCGCACCCAGGACCGTTTTGTCCTGCATATCTGACGAGGGGGAGGAGACAACACCGATGGACACACCCAATACACAGCCCATCATCGAGATCCAGAATGTCTCGATGTGTTTCAACCTGGCCAGCGAAAAGCACGAGAGCCTGAAAGAGTACTTTCTGGCCATGATCCAGGGACGGCTGCACTACGATGAATTTTACGCGCTCAAAAATGTCAGCCTGGACATCATGCCCGGGGACTTTTACGGCCTGGTGGGCCTGAACGGCTCGGGCAAATCCACCCTGCTCAAGACCATCGCGGGGGTGTACAAGCCCACCCGGGGCCAGGTCGTTGTCCGGGGGAGCATTGCCCCCCTGATCGAGCTGGGCGCCGGCTTTGACATGGACCTGACCGCTCGGGAGAACATCTACCTGAACGGCACCGTGCTGGGCTTTTCGCCCAAGTATCTGGACGAAAAGTTTGACGAGATCGTGGAGTTCAGCGAGCTGCAAAACTTCCTGGACGTTCCCCTGAAAAACTATTCCTCGGGCATGGTGGCCCGGATCGGCTTTGCCATTGCCACCATCACCAAGCCCCAGATTCTGATTGCCGACGAAGTGCTGTCGGTGGGCGACTTTTTGTTCCAGCAGAAGTGCGAAAAGCGGATGCAGGAACTGATGGCCGGCGGCACCACCGTGATTCTGGTGTCCCACTCCATCGAGCAGATCGAGCGGATGTGTTCCAAGGTGGCCTGGCTGAGCCATGGACACCTCAAGATGAACGGGGACACCAGGACGGTCTGCGACGCCTACAAGGCCACCCAGCGGGGCGAGGCATGAGAAGATAAGGGGACAGCATATGAACGAACAGCAGCGCAAACGCATCCGGGAGCTGGGCCGCTATGCGGTGAAGGTGGCCAGAGAAGAGGGGCTGCCCGCCATGGCAAAGCGGAGCGCGGGTTTCATCAAGCGCCGCTTTTTCGGCAAAAAGGCCCGCTACCTGCCGGACAAAAAGGTCCTGGCAGCCCAGCGGGCCCTTTATGAGGGCAAGACCCGGGCAGACTGCGGCCTGCCCACCATCAGCATCCTGACCCCCCTGTACAACACCCCGCCGGCCTACCTGCGGGCTTTTCTGGATTCCTTTGTGAATCAGACCGCCCCCAATGGCCAGCTCTGCCTGGCCGACGCATCCGACAGCGCCCACCCCGAAGTGGAACAGATTGTGCGGGAATATCAGGCGAAAAATCAACAGATCGTATATAAAAAGATCGAAAACCAGGGCATTGCCGCCAACACTAACGCGGCCGCCGCCCTGGCAGACGGGGAATATCTGGCCCTGGCCGACCACGACGACGTTCTGGCCCCCCATGCCATGGCGGAGATGGGCCGGGCCATCCTGGACCTGCGGGCCGCCGGCCAGCCCGACGGCTTTCTCTACAGCGACGAGGCCCTCTTTGAAAAGGACATCCGCCGCCCCCGTGCAGCCCATTTCAAGCCCGACTATGCGCCGGATTACCTGCTGTGCTGCAATTACATCTGTCACCTGGCGGTGTTCCGCCGGTCCCTGTTTGAGCAGGCGGGGGGCGAGCATTCCGAGTATGACGGCAGCCAGGACCACGACCTCTTTTTCCGCCTGATCGAGCAGGTGGGGGGCGCGGCTCACCTGCCCCAGGTGCTGTACTACTGGCGAGTCCATGCCGGGTCCACCTCGGGCGGCACCCAGGCCAAGCCCTATGTGGCGGCGGCGGCCAAAAAGGCCATCGCGGACCATCTGGCCCGCACCGGCCAGAAAGGCCAGGTCACCGACGGCCTGTTCCCCAGCACCTACCGGGTTCTCTGGGAGGTGGAGGGGGAGCCCAGGGTTTCGGTTCTGATTCCCAGCAAGGACCACACCGACGACCTGGAGCAGTGCCTCCACAGCCTCTATGCCCGGACCCTGTGGGAGAACTACGAGGTCATCGTCATCGAGAACAATTCGGACCAGCCCGAGACCTTCGCCTATTACAAGGAGGCCCAGCGCCGCTATGAGGGCCTGCGGGTGGTCCAGTACCCGGGCAAGGGGTTCAACTTCTCGGCCATCAACAACTTTGGCCGGAAGTATGCCACAGGGCAGTATCTGCTGTTGCTGAACAACGACGTGGAGATCACCGACGGCGAATGGATGACCGAACTGGTTCGCCAGTGCGCCCGGCCCCAGGGCGGGGCCGTCTGCGGGGCCATGCTCTACTATCCCGACGACACCATCCAGCACGCCGGCGTCATCACCGGCCTGGGCGGCTATGCCGGCCACAGCCACAAATACAAAAAGCGGGGCGGCAGCGGGTATATGTTCCGGGCTGCCACGGTACAGGATTTGTCGGCGGTGACGGGGGCCTGTCTGCTGGTGAAAACCAGTGTCTGGGATCAAGTGAAAGGGCTGGACGAGCGGTTTGCGGTGGCCTTCAACGACGTGGATTTCTGCCTGCGGGTGCGGGATGCGGGATACCGGATCATCTGGACGCCCTATGCCTGGCTGTACCACCACGAGAGCAAGAGCCGCGGCTCGGACGAAAAGGACCCCATCAAGGAGCGCCGCTTTGCGGCCGAGCAGCAGCGCCTGTATGACCAGCACGGCCGGGACAACATCCTGAACGATCCCTATTACAATCCCAGCCTGACCCATGACCGGGAGGACTTTTCCGAGAGCGCCGACCTGAAGGCGCTGCAATCGGGTCAGCTGCGGGTGCAGTACAGGGCGTAATGGGATGCCGGGATCAGACACAAAGGAGAGAGACGGTATGAACATCCGGGGACATTTCAGCACCATCACCCATCACAAGATGCTGGTGATGAAGTATTGTTTTGCGTGCGGGCTGTACAAGCAGGGGCTGGCCCATGATCTGAGCAAATACAGTCCCACCGAGTTCATACCGGGCTGCATTTATTACCAGGGGGACCACAGCCCCAACGAAGCCGAGCGGCAGGCCAAGGGGTACACAGCGGCGTGGCTTCATCACAAGGGCTGCAACCGGCATCATCTGGAGTACTGGATTGATTACGGCGGGGGAAAGGTAGGCCTGGTGGGAATGAAAATTCCCCTGCGGTACATTTGCGAGATGGTCTGTGACCGGATTGCGGCCAGCCAGGTTTATATGAAAGACCGGTACACCGACGCCTCGGCCTGGGAGTATTACCAGCGGAGCAAGGACCACTATCTGATGCACCCGGAATCCCGGGCCATGCTGGAAAAGCTCCTCAAGATGGTCCGCGACAAGGGCCAGGACGCCGCCTTCGCCTACATGAAAGCCCTCCTCGGCCTCCACCAGGAATACTAACTTACTTTTCTGGAAGAAAAGTAAGCAAAAGACTTTTCAACT
>CALWZL010000029.1 GCA_944385995.1 uncultured Faecalibacterium sp. | reverse complement strand
CACCCTTTGTGTCCATCCAGGAGGAGAAACATGTGCAGCGCAATGTCCCGCGGTGACTTTCTGAAAGCCACAGGCGCTGTTGGTGCAGCCGGTCTGCTGGCTGCCTGCGGCGGCCATCGTTCTTCCACTGCTTCTTCCGCCGATCCTTCTGTCCCCGGTCCCTCGGATGGCGACGTTTCCCTCAGCATCAGCTGGTGGGGCGACGACGCCCGCCACGCCGCCTATCAGGAGGCCATTGCAGCTTTCTCGGAGAAGCACGCCAACATCACCGTCACCCCGGCCTTTGCCCCCTGGTCCGGCTGGGAGGACACCATGTCCACCAAGTTCGCCGATCTGGTAGCCGAGGATGTCTGCCAGATCAGCTGGAACTGGATATCCAAGTATTCTGCCGATGCACAGACATTTCTGGACTTAAACAGGGTCGCGGACTACATCGATTTTTCCCAGTGGGACCAGGACCTTCTGAACGCCTGCTGTCTGGCAGACGCCCAACAGGCCGTCCCCGTCTCGATGACCGGCCGTATCTTCTACTGGAACATGACCACCTTCAACAAGGCCGGCATCACCGAGGTACCCAAGACCCTGGATGACCTGTACGCAGCCGGTGAGGCCTTCAGGACCCAGCTGGGCGACGATTGTTATCCGCTGTACCTGGGCGGTTATGACCGGATGACCCTGGCCGTCTTTTATCTGGAATCGGTCTACGGCAAAGATTGGGCCGATCCCACCACTTCCGCCCTGAACTACACCACCGACGAAATCATCGAGGGGCTGGACTTCATCAAAAGCCTGGTGGACAACCATGTCGTCATGCCGCTGCCCACCTACTACGGCAGGCAGGGCTCCCTCCCCGCCCACCAGTCCACCGATTGGATCACCGGCAAGCTGGCCGGCGTCTTTGGGTGGGACTCCTCCGCTGCTGTCTATCGGGACGCGCTGGACGCCGACAACCGCGACGGCTTCACCGTCGGCGAGGAGATTTCGTTCGGCGGATACAAGGGCGGCTTTACCAGGGTTTCCATGGGCCTGGCCATCACCCAGACCTGCAAAAACCCCGCCGAGGCCGCCATGCTCATCAACTTCCTGCTGAACGAGGCGGCGGGCGCTTCCATCATGGGCTCCGCGTGCGGCCTTCCCGCTTCCAAGGCCGGTCTGGCTGCCGCTGAGGCAGCCGGCACCGTCGACCCCCTGATCCAGGAGGCCAACATCAAAATCATGGCGTTCTGTTCCTTCCAGCAGGACCCCCTGTTCGACGATTCCACCCTGGAATCCGACGGCAGCGGCATCTATCAGGATGTCTTTGAAATCATGGATTACGACGGTGTGTCAGGTGCCGATGTGGTGGATGTCCTGCTGGACGGCATGGAAGCCGCAGGCTACATCCTATAAACCCCTTTGGCACCGGTCCGCGGCGGCGGTTTTGGTCCGGCAAAATTCCGACCCCCCGCCAGCACCAAAAGACCCCCGGCCCCGACGGTTTTTCCGCCGGGGCCGGGGGTCGCTCTATCTCATTCCAAGGGGGTTCATCCAAAGGGGAAACGATTGCTTTCGCGCTCAGGAGGCCGCCTTCACGATGGCCTCATCGGGGTAACGGGTGTTTTCTCCTGCCGGGACGGCCTGCTCTGAGGGCTGTACCCTGTCGCTGGCCACCGGGGCGGAGCTGGCGGCGTTCTCCTGCTCCAGGTCGCCGCTGTCCGCGGGATAGGATTCCTCTGCCCAGACGCGGGTGCGCTCTGCCATCTGGCTGGCCGTCCACGCCATCTTGGCGGGGGTGTTCAGCTCCAGTTCCAGGCTGGACCGGCGGTCCAGGCTCACCCATTCGATGTCTACCTCGTCGGGCATCACGCCCTGGGCTTTGACCGCCTCCATCACCTGGGCACAGTCGTCGGCAAATTCCTCGGTGCCGTAGTAGGGGCCATACAGATCGATGTCCAGCCAGAAGCGAACACCGGCACCGCCGATGTCCTCCAGGGTCTCGGGTACTTCGGCGCCGAAGCGGGTGTCCAGATAGGCATCCACGCAATCCAGGTCCACCTTGCCGTCCAGGGCCTGGTAGAGGTTATCCTGGTATTCTTCGCTGAGGGCATCCAGCTGGAGACGCTTGGAAGGGTTGACATTCTGCCAGATCAGCGGCAGAAGGGTCAGGCAGAAGGCGCCGCCCATCAGAACCAGGCAGCCCAGCACCGCGAGAAAATCGTATTTCCAGCGGTCCTGGTGAGAGGCACACCAGATCACCTCCGCGCCCAGGGCAATGAGGGCCAGCGGCGCGCCGACTTTCACCACCAGGAGCCAATTGAAGGCCGGCAGGAAGTAATAGCAGAGGAAGCAGACGCCCACCGCAATCAGGCACAGGCCCAGGGTGACGCTGCCCACCCGGCGGACCGGGCGGTTGTCGGGGGATTTGGGGGGTACAGGGGATGTTTTGGGGGCTGTCCCGGCGGTGCCGGGCGCCGCATCAGTTTTCTTGTCCGTCATCGCTGTCGTCCTCCTTGGCGCCGTACTCGCAGAACTCCTCCAGCTGATCGAACTGGTCGGCGGAAGGTTTTTCCCGGGGGCCGCGCACCAGCCAGACACCCAGCGCAATCACGGCCAGACAGATCACCACGCTGGGCACCTCGTTCATGATGTTGTAAATCACACGGATGATCCAGCTGCTGTCGGTGTTCCAGTACAGATCCCGCAGAAAATCCATCACCAATTCATCGTACAGGGTATAGAGGCCCACCGCCACCAGCACCCAGCCGAACAGCTTGTGACGGCGCTCCAAAAAGCGGTCGAGGGACACGTCATGTCCCAGGTGAATCAGGTAGTCATCCTCGGGGGCCGTGCCTTCGGACAGCTGGGCCCGGAGATTGAAGGTGTCAAAAAAGCTGTACATCCACACCACACAGCAGACGCAGAGGGCCGCGGTGGTCAGCGGGGACAGCAGGGACCCCACCGCAATGGCCACACAGCAGATTCCCACCAGGGACAGGCCCCGCTTCATATATCCCTGGTACATCTCCCCTGCGCCCGGGATAAAGGCAAAGCAGAAGGTGAAGAAACCGTTCTTTTTCATTGTTTATCTCTCCCATCGATTGCTCGTATCGCTTTGGCCGTCCCGGCTGGTCAGGGCCTCCCAAAGACCGCTGACAGCCTCCTGGGCTTTTTCGGCCACAGAGGTCTTTTCTTCGGGGCGGGGCGGCTCGGTATAATTGCTCTTGGGGGGCAGCTCGGAGGCGGCCGGCGGTTCGATCTGCTCCGGCACATAGGCTTCCAGAGAGGAGGCGTTCCGC
Source organism: uncultured Faecalibacterium sp. (assembly GCA_944385995.1). Lineage (GTDB taxonomy): Bacteria > Bacillota > Clostridia > Oscillospirales > Ruminococcaceae > Faecalibacterium. Next base: position 20,789 of record CALWZL010000029.1, on the reverse strand, counting down.
GCCAGGATCAATCCCAGGCTTCCGCCGCGCCACAGGGTCAGGGCCAGCACAGCCGCTACCCCTGCCACCGCCATCCGGCCGTATACATTCTGCATCAGCCGGATCAGAATGCTCCGTCCCACCGGGCGGGACAAGTCCCGCGGCGGCTGCTCCACCACATCCCCGGTCAACAGGGCCGTATAGCGGTCCAGGCACCGGTCACAGTAGGACAGGTGTTCGGCGGCTTCCAGCCGCCCCAGTTCATCCAGCGTCCCTTCCACCAGGGCTTGCAGACCTTCATCGGTCAGGCATCCATCATCTCGAAAGAGTTCCATCCTCGCTCCTCCTTTCCTGTTCGATCTCTTGCCGCAGCATCTTTTTGGCCCGCCAGAGCTGGGCGTTCAGGGTCTTTTCCGGCCGTCGGCAGATGCGGGCCGCTTCGGCCGGGGTATACCCCTCCAGCAGACAGAGCCGGCAGGGCGTCCTGTAGGGCTCCCGCAGGTTCAGGATCTTTTTCTCCAGTTCGTCCATCCCGATTCCCGCCAGGGCTTTCGCCTCGGGGCCTTCATCGGGCGGCGCACCTGCCAGCGCCATCACTTCGTCGCCAGGGGTGCTCATCTTCCGCACCCAGCCGCTGCGCAGGTGGTCTTTCGCTTTGTTGACGGCGATCCGGGCCAACCATTGCTTTTCGTATCCGGCTGGACACCGGTCGATGGCACGCCATGCAGCGAGGAAGGTATCTTGCGCCAGGTCCTGGGCTGTGTCGTTATCCTGCACCAGCTGGTAGCACACGGTATATACCAATCCCTGGTAAGTACGTACCATGGATGTAAATTCCTGTGTCGTCATATCACTTCTTCCCCGCCTCCTTCCTCCTTGATTTGGTGAACGGCCCGTTCTGTCTACTAATACGAGGGAGGTCCCCGTTTTTTTTCAGATCGCTCAAAATTTTTTCCTTCCTGTTTTTTCCATCAAAAAAGCCCCGAGGGCCAACTGCCTTCGGGGCTGTCATCATGTTATGTAGTTATTCCTGGTAGGGCAAAGCGGGGCCGATGTCAGCGGCGCCCAGAACCTGGACCCCTTCCCGCGCCATGACGGCGCTGATGGCATCGGTCAGGCCGGCGCGGCCCAGCTTGTCCTGGATGCAGCAGATCAGCTGTCCATGGAGGCTGGCCACCTCAAAGCCCACCGAGGCGCCGTCGGGGGGAACCCAGACTTCAAAATCTCGGATGTAGTCGTTCAGGGCGGGAGGATAATCCCGGTCGGGGCCCAGCGGGTCCCCCAGGTAACTGATCCAGAAATCCGCCGGGAAGTTTCCCATGGCCTCCCCCATGCTGAACACCCGCTGTTTGATCCGCAGCGGGGCCTTGAGGGCGTCCACCCGGCAGACCCAGCCCATCATTTTGGCCATCTGGGTCAGCTGCGCGGTGGGCTGGAGGCTGGACCGCAGGTCCGCGTCGATGTCGGCGGCAATATCCGCCAGACGGACTTCCGGTCCGGCGTCCACCCCATGGCGGAAGGAGGCCACACAGTTGTAGAAGGCCTCGGGAACCCCCAGGGTGCGGCGGGTATCGGTGGAATAGCAGTATTCCACCTTCTCCCGCTCCACAAAGGGCTGAAGGGAGAGGCTCAGCAGACCCAGCAGGGCGCTGACCGGCTTGACGTCGCAGCGCAGCGCCGCATCCACCAGGCTCTGTTTGTCCAGACGGAGGATGCTCCGGCGGAGCTGGCCGGCCTGGACCGGCACCGGCTCGATTTCGGGCAGGCCCTCCTCCCCTGCGGTGGGATCGTAGGCCAGAAGGGCCTCCATATCATAGGCGGGCGCCGAACCCAGGGGCGGGCAGTCAAAGCCGGCGTCGTACCGCCGGTTGCAGTACTCCATCAAGATCCGGGTCAAAAACCGGGTCACCCCGTGGCCGTCCGCCACAAAGTGGAACCAGTCAAAGAAGATGGTGTCCTCTTCCCAGGAGACATTGAACAGATACCCGCCGGTCTCCTCGGGCATGGCGCGCAGTGTATGGCCCTGGCAGATGGTAAAGGGCTGGTCGTTCTGGTCGAGACGAATTTCCCTCTTTTCCCGGACCAGTTTCATTTTAAAGTAGTCTGCCCCTTCCAGGGCGGCGTTGACCGCCTCCTGAAGCAGAACGGGGTCCACCGGATCCCGCAGGGCGTACTGATACCGGCAATAGATGGTTTTGGCCCGGTAAAAGTACATGGCGCCCTGCAAACGATAGGAGGCGTTGCGGGTCATGGTCTCTGTCATGGATCAGCCCACCCGTGCGCTCAGATAGTCGATCAGGTCGCTGACGGTGACAAAGCTGCGCAGCTCCTTCTCGGGGATGCGGATGCCGAAGGTCTCCTCGAGGTCGGCCACGATGGTCAGAATCTCCATCGAGGAGAGGTCCAAATCGTCCATCAGGACGCTGTCCTCGTTGACTTCATCGGGGCTGATCTCGGCGACATCTTCCAGAATTCCCACGATCTGGGCCATAATCTCGGTACGGTTCATAAGCAGTAACTTCCTTTCCATGATTTCCAAAGTTCATTTCCAACAGCAGGTCTTTGATAGTATTGCATCCAGACCCGGCCAGTATGCGGATCAACTGCGCTGGAGTTTGCCCACCGCCGTCCGGGGCAGGGGCACATTGCTGCACTCCACCGCCCCAATCCGCTTGTACAGCGGCAGGGTGCGGTTCAGCCGGGTGATATAGGACCGGACTTTTTCCTGGTCCTCCGGCTGGCAAAAGACCACGGCGCAGATCTTTTTGCCCTTTTCCTTGACCACACATTCCCGGATTGCGTCGCAGTTCGCCAGCAGCCCTTCCAATTCCTCGGGGCTGACGTTTTCGCCGCTGTCCAGAATGATGAGATTTTTCTTTCGGCCGGTGATGGTGTAGTAGCCATCCTCGTCCACTTTGGCCAGGTCGCCGGTGTGGAGCCAGCCCTCGGAGTCGACGGCCTGGGCGATGGCCTCGGGGTCCTTATAGTAGCCCAGCATCAGGCATTCGCCCTTCATGCACAGCTCGCCCTGGTCCAGCTTATACTCCATACAGGGGATGGTGTGGCCGGCGGTGGCGATGTGGCCTTCATCCTGGGCCTCGTTGACCAGGCCGCCGCTGCCGGTCTCGGTCATCCCGTAATTCTGAATGATGAGAATCCCGTGATCCCGCAGATCCAGCAAAGTCTCCCTGGAAAAAGCCGCCGAACTGCACATCAGAATCCACAGCGGCCCCAGCTTGTCCCGGCGGTCCCGCAGGATATCCCGGCGGAGCATCTCGGCAATGGACGGGACCACCGCCATCGACTCGCTGGGCATATCTGCCAGGTCCCGATACAGGCTCCGGGCATCCCCCATATTGGTGGCGGTGCCGTAAAGGGGCCAGTGAAGCAGATTGGCATAGGCCGCAATGTGGAACAGGGGCAGGGTGGAAAAGTGGTTGAGCTGGAACCGATCGTCGGTATAGCCCATCTGTCTGGCCCGCTCCACCACCACGCGCCAGCTGCAAATGCTGTCCCGTCCGGTAATCATAATGGACCACTGGTTGAGCATCACGCCCTTGCTGCGGCCGGTGGTGCCGGATGTAAACATAATCATGGCCAGGGCGCGGGGATCGGCGGTCTCCTGGAGTTCCGCCGGCTCGGCCCGGGTGCACTCCTGCAGGGGAAGCAGCCGATCTTTCCATTCTGCCAGCAGCTGATCCCGCCAGGGGTCGTTTGCGTCGTCCCAGAGGATGACATCAGGGTCCACCAGGCTCAGTTCGTAGTGCAGCTCCTCCCAGCTCTTATAGGGGTTGAGGGGAATCTGAATGCTGTCCGCCGCCAGCAGTCCCAAAATGGCCACTGCATAGCGGTAACTGTTTTTGCCCAGCAGGCAGACCCTGCGGCGCTGGGCGCCGCCCAGTTTTTCGTTCAGATAGCCAACACAGCGGCGGATGTCCTGTGCAAATTCCCGAAACGTCACCGTCACGATCCTGCCGTCGTCGCCGCGGTACCGCAGGCCCGGCAGGTCGGCATAGACCTGCTCCATGTTTTCGGTAATCAGGCGGTAGACGGTGTCTACCATATGTGGTTCAAATCCCATGGTCCTTTTCTCCGCTCTCCGGGCTGTTCAGCGCAGCAGTTTGCCTGCCGCATTCCGGGGCAGGGGTCCATCGGACAGGTGAACCGCCCCAATCCGCTTGTACAGCGGCAAGGTGCGGTTCAGCTGGGTCACATAGGCCTGTACGTCCGCTTCCTTGGCATCGCCGCCCTCGCCGCAGTAGACCAGGGCGCCGATCTTGCCGTTTTCTTCCCGGACCAGGCTCTCGGTCACTGCATCGCACTGGTTCAGGAGGGCTTCCAGCTCCTCGGGGCTGACATTTTCGCCGCTGCCCAGGATGATGACGTTTTTCTTCCGGCCGGTCAGGAACACATAGCCCCGCTCGTCAATCCGGGCCAGGTCGCCGGTGTGAAGCCAGCCGTCGGCGTCCAGCACTTCGGCGGTGCCTTCGGGGTCTTTATAGTAGCCCATCATCACCGAATCGCCCCGGATGCACAGTTCACCCTGGTCCAGCTTGTACTCCCGCTTGGGGTCGCACAGGCCCACCGAATGGATGTCGGCGGGGTCCTGGGAATTGTTCCAAGTGCCGTCGCCCACCGTCTCGGTGAGGCCGTACATCTGGCAGATGAAGAAGCCCGCCTTCACCAGGTCGGACATGGTCTCGGCATCCATCGACGCCGCGCCGCAGGTCAGGGCCTTCAGGCTGCCCAGGCGGTCCCGGCGGCCCCGCATCACATCCCGGTGGATGGTCTGGAGCAGAACCGGCACCACCGCCATCACTTCGCTGTCCATGACGGCCAGATCCCGGTAGAAGTGCTTGAGGTCATTGCACAGGTTGATGGTGTTGCCCATGATGGCCCACGAAATGGAACTGGTCAAAGCCGCCACATGGAACATGGGCAGGACCGAGAGGGAACGGAACTTGCTGGTATCCCAGCCGGTCTGTTTCTGGATGTCCTCAAAGGGCAGGCAGAAGAAGTCCATGGGGGCAAAGAGGTTCCGGTGGCTGATCATGACGCCCTTGCTGCGGCCGGTGGTACCCGAGGTAAAGAGGATCACCGACAGAGCGTCCACGTCCTCGCATTCGCTGCATTTGTCACTCCACTGGGACGCCTTGTAGCCGTCCAGCGGCAGCAGCTTGTCCCCATAGGTTTCCTTCAGGGCGGGTTCCCGGTCGGCAAACTCGCCGTCGTGGATGATGTACACCGGCTCCACCAGCTCGATCTCGTAGTGGATTTCATCCCAGTTTTTCTGGAGGTTCAGGGGCACCAGAACGCCCCCCGCCAGCAGGACCGAAAAGATGTTGACCAGATAGTCGTAACCGTTGCGGGCCAGCAGACAGACCTTCTGTCCCTTGATGTCGGGTTTGCGGTGGAGCAGCATCCCCGCCGCCCGGCGGATGTCCTGGGCGTACTGGCCATAGCGGATGCTCACCACCCCGCCTTTGGCCTCGTCGTAATACTGAATCGCGGTCTTTTCGGCCAGATTCTCCTCCATGTTGTTGACCAGCTGGTATACCGTCGAGATCATCGTTTCTCCTCCTGTCTGTGCCGCCCGGCGAGCCCGGCCCGGGCTGCGGGCGAGATTGCTTTCATTATATAAGATTGAACAATCCATTGCAACCGGAATCCACCGTCCTTTTGCAGTGGGACTTTGACTTGTAATACAGGTATACCGAAAGGATACCACGTTCCCGCCCCTCTGTCAATGGTCCGGGCTGAAAGGTTTTCTCCATTCTTTCTATTTTTTGAAATACTTTTTTGGTACAATAGCCAGCGGCCGCCGGTCTGACCCGGCCGTCCAGGGTCTGACCGGCCCGTTCCCGCCCCCTTGCAGAAAGCGTCCTGCTGCCGCTTGTTTGGACGGGAAAGGGCCGGCTGGAACCCCTTTCCTGGGTGCAAATCTTTCCTTTCGCTTGGTCAGGACGAAATTTATGCTATAGTGGATGACAGGCCGACCGGCCGTCCCAGGCGGGCAAATCCAAACGCCCGATTCAAATTGACAGCCGGGAGAAAAAGCATTATACTAGATTTGAACAAATCTTTGACGTAAAATACTGGTGTGATGTGTAGAACCTGCCAATCCTTCCTTTTTTCGCCGGGCCTGCTGGAAGGAATTCTATTTCTGTTCTGCGAGGAGGACCCCTTTGATGAAAGGAACCAAAACGCGCACCGTCAACACCCTCGGGATGTTTGACCTGTTCAAAGGCATAGGCATGGCGACCGTCATCTTTGTCCACACAGCGGAGGGCTATTCGCTGAATCTGGGCAGCGGGCTGTCGGTCTCCAGTTTTCTGCTCTTTATCTACCGCGAGGCGCTGATGTCCGCTTTCTACATAGCGAGCGGCTACGGCTTCCGCAAGCGGTCGGTGGGCAAATGCGTGCAGCAGCAGCTGCGGGGCATTCTGCCGCCCTTTCTGTACACGGCCATGGCCACAGCGGGATTGCATTTGATTTTGCACCACTACTGTTTCGGCTCCTGGCCGGCGGCCATCTCGGAAAGCGAAAAGGTACTGGCAGGGTTTCTGCTGGGCCTGCCCCACACTTCCACCTATTTCGGCTTGAGCATCTTCTCCTGCGGGCCCATGTGGTACCTGCTGACCATGGCGGTGGGCTGGATCATTCTGGACATCCTGTTCAACGCCTTCCCCGAGCGGTACATACCCTGTGCCGTGGCGGTCACCGCCATGCTGGGGTGGGGCACCTGTCTGGTGTGGGAACTCCCCTTCTGCCTGTCCCAGGGCATGGCGGTGGTCCCCTATCTCTACATCGGCCACGTCGCCAAAAAGCGCCGCTGGTTTGACCAGCCCAGACTGCCCTGGCTCTTCCCCTCCGCGATGGTCTGTATGGTGGTGGCGGCCGCCGGCGCCATCCTCTCCGGCACCACCGACAACATGTCGATGGGCGAATGGACCCTCGGTCCGGTGGGCATCTTCATCAACGGCGTCATCGGCCTGTGGATCGTGAATCTGTTTGTCCGTCTCAGCGCCATCCGGGAAAATGCCCTGACCCACGCTCTGGAAGCGGTGGGCCGCCGGTCTCTGAATATCTTCTGTCTCCACACGGTGGAGCTGACCGCGGTGCCCTGGTATCTCTATGCGGCCCAGTTCGCCTCCAGCCCCATTGTAGGACTGCTGTCCCAGTACGCCATCCGGTGCAGCTTCATTGCCCTGGGCTGCGTGCTGCTGGAACTGCGCAAGCGGCTGGTTTCCCGCCGGACCAAAAAGGCCCGGATGGAGCGGAGCCGGGCCCGCTTCCAGCGCTATGTGGCCCGCCACTGAGGCGGCTTTTCTCCAACTGAACACCCGTCGTTCCTGACTGTTTCTGCGGCAGGGCCTGCCCCTGGCCGCAGATTTTTGCTTGTTTTCAGGCTGCCGGCAGGGTCCGGCTCTTTCTTCTGCGGCTTTTTTGGATAGAAAGATGATTTCCGGGCCCTGGGCCCGCACAGACTATGGATATGAGGTGAAGATTCATGCCCCCTGCAACCAAACAGACTCCAGAGGCGCGCATCGCTGAACTGAAAGAACAGCTCGCCCTCTCGGATCAAGGCGTATCCAAGCTGGCACAGCGGTGCCTGGCGCTGGAACAGCAGCTCGCTCTGCTGGAAAAGCACGAGTCCTACGACAACATGTCCCTGTTCCGCCTGACCCTCTATTACGACTGCGGCCTGGGCTTTTCGGAACAAGACAGCCTTCCCGCGCCGGTATCGGCCTATTCGGCGGCCAATCACACGGTGTCCGCCATCTTTGAGATGCCCCGGGAAGTCAAAGCCCTCCGCCTGGACCCCGGCGAACTGCCCTGCTATGTGGCCGGGGTGACCCTTTCGGACGAGCGTCTCCAGGCTTCTCCCGTCAATGCCCTGACCCTCGATGAGGACAAGGCTCTGTTTTTGCACGTCGATCCCCAGTTGTATGTGGAATACTCCGCCCCTCTGCCGGCCGGGACCAAGTTCGCGGTGTCCTATACCTACTATCCCCTTCAGCTGGGGACCGATGATACCGTCTTTTACGCCATGCGCCGCGGCATTGAGCTGAGCCAGGAGAGGGCCGCATCGGCTGCGGCTGCCGCCGATGAACAGCGGGCGCTGGCCCAGAATTACGGCGAACAGCTGGCCGGCCAGGAGCGCCGCGCCGCCCACCTGGAAGAACAGCTGGCGGCCGCCATCTCCGAAAAAGAACATTTCCGCATCAGCTACGAAGCGGTTCTGTCCAGCTCCTGCTGGAAGCTGACCGCTCCCATCCGCGCCCTTTTCGGCCGTAAAAAATAAAGGGGATGTCCAACGAGGTACCTTATGTATTCCAGTTACAGTCAATTCCAGCAGTTTCAGCTGGCAAAACAGCCCTACCAGGACACCCAGCAGATCTGGCTGTCTGTCTATGCGCCGGGGCGCTGTTCCGCGCTGTCCTGCAGCCTGGAGCTGCAGCTCCACCGGAAATTCCGGCTGATCCGCAGTCTGGATTCTCTCCCCGAAGGGCTGGACGGCGTGGTGCTGGCGGCCGAGGATGTGGAATGTCTGAGCACCACCCTGTCCTATTTTGCCGCCGCCCTCCAGAGCGGGGCCGACCTGGCTTTCTGTGACGCAGTCTTTGGCTTTGAGGGAGATACGGTGGTCTATCGCGCCGCCCAGCGGCCCGAGGGCGCCCACTGTGCCGTCCTCTCCCGGGAACTGCTGCTCCGCTGCCGCGCCCAGGCCCGGGATCCCGACGACCCGACCTCCCTGCTCCGGCTGGCCTTCGATCTGGCCCAGAAGCCGGTCCACATCCCTCAGGCTTTGCTGCGGTACCGCCGCCAGCCGGCCGCCGCCGATCTCTTTTCTGACAAGGGCAAGCGGGCCCTTCTGCTGAGCCATGTCCTGGACATGACCGGCGCCCCCATTGTACTGGTCAGCGCCGTGCCGGTCCTCCGCCAAATGGGCTACGAAGTGGCGGTCCTGGGCCCCGGGGACGGCGGTTCCCTCTCCCTCTTTGTGGAGGCGGGGGCCACCGCCATCACCCATCCCGACTGTGTTAGTTCCTCCATGCTGTGGGGGCTGGCAACCGCTGTGGATCTGGTGGTGGCCAACACCATCGTGGAAGTCAAGGCCATCCGGGCTCTGAACGGCGCGCCGGTGCCGGTGCTCTGGTGGCTGCACGACGCCTTCGTGGGCTACGGCTATCTGTCCCATCTGATTCCCCGGACCCTGGAGTCCAACATCCGGGTCTGCGCCGTGGGCAGCCATGCCACCGCCGCCATGCACGAACATCGCCCCAACTTTGCCATCGGTCAGCTGATCTACGGCCTGCCCGACTACGCACAGGATACCTTTGAGCCCTACGACATCAGCTATGCCGGCGGGCTGCCTCTCCTGGTCAGTGTGGGCGCCTTTGAGCTGCGGAAAGGTCAGGATATTCTGGTCCAGGCCATTCGGATGCTTCCCGACGCCATCCGCGCCAAAGCCGCCTTCCTCTTTGTGGGCAAGGGGGCCGACAAGCGGCTCCTGGCTGAGGTTCAGCAGCTGGTGGCCGACTACCCCGCCAATGTCTTTTATGTCAGCCGCCTCACCCGCAGCGAGATCAAATCCCTGATGGATCAATGTGCCTGCACCGTTTGCAGTTCCCGGGATGACCCCATGCCCACCTTTGTGACCGAGGGCCTCATCTTCGGCAAGCCGGGCATCGTCTCGGAACACACCGGCACTGCCGGCCTCATCACCGAGGGGGTGGACGGTTTCGTCTATCACAACGACAGCCCCGCCGAACTGGCCGAGGCCATGGCCAAGCTGATCGAGCATCCCGGCCTGTCTGCCCGGATGGCGCCGGCCTGCCGCGCCCTCTACCAGCGGTATTACTCCAAGGAGGCCTTCGCCAACACCCTTCGGGAACAGGTCGAAGCCCTCTTGCAGCAGGCCGTCCCCACTCTTTTGTAATATTTCTTTCTTTTATTACAAAATCACAGCTGCTTTTCGATACAGCCCGGAAGAATTCTTTCGTTCTTTCCGGGCTGTATTTTTATGGACCGGAAGGGCCGGCCGTCTTTTCTCAAAATTTACCTTCTGTTTATAAACTTTCACGTGGAATCGTGGTATACTAATGATATAAGGATTTGATTTTTTTGGCATCGAAAGGAGCATCCGCCCTATGCACCACAGCGATCAGACGCAGCCTGCCGGCACCCTTTCCCTCCGGCGGGGTCTGCTGTCGGTCCTGACCCTCCTGGTCCTGACCGGTCTGATGTTCTATATCTTCAAGGACCACCTGCCCGAGATCTCCGCCGCCCTGGGCAAACTCGGCCCGGGACAGGCCGTCTTTCTCCTGCTGCTGGGCCTCACCTATCCCGTCATCGAGGGGCTCATCAGCCAGCGGGTCCTTTCCAGCCGGGTGCCCGGCTACCCGTTCCGCCGGGGCCTCGATCTGTCCTTTCTGGGTGCTTTCGGCAATGTGGTCACCTTCGGCGCCGGCACCCTGCCCATGCAGGGCTATGACATCAGCCTGAACGGCCTGGACGTGGGGCCCGGCATCGGCCTGATGACCCTCCAATACGTCTTTCACAAAGGCGCCGTCCTGCTGGCTGCGGCGGTCCTCCTTCTGTGCAATGCCCGCTGGATTCTGGAAGCCGATTCGGCCGGCCTGATGCAGTATCTGCTGCCCGCCTGTCTGATGGTGGCGGCCATCATCCTGGCTTTGGTTCTGGTCTGCACCAGCCGGACCATCCAGAAGCTGGCCTACCGGCTGTTGGACCTGCTGCCCAAAACCGACAAGTGGCAGGCCCGCCGCCAGAGCTGGACCAGCCAACTGGACGGTCTGTGCATCGAGAGCCGCCGCCTGCTCCAAAACCGGGTCCTCTGTCTCCAGGTTCTGGCCCTGCAGGTGGTCAAGCTGGTCCTGATGTACGCCATTCCCTGGTTCAGCGCCCGGTTTATGGGCCTGTCCGATCTCACTTTCTGGCAGGCCGAAACCCTGGCCGCCCTGATGATGCTGTTGTCCAATGCGCTGCCCAATGTGGGCGGCATGGGGTCCATTGAGACTGCGTTCTATCTGATCTTCACCGGCTTTCTGGGGGACAGCGCCACCATGTCCGCCCTGGTGGTCTACCGGGCCGCCACCTATTACGTCCCCTTCGCGGTGAGCTGCGTGGGCTTTTTCCTGATCCAGCGCCGCTGGACCCGCGCCCGGAATCGGACCACTTGAACCCGACAAAAAGGCGGGCCCCCGGTTCGGTCAGACCGGATGACCCGCTTTTTGTTTGCCGTTGGGGCGCGCTCCGGTGCAAACCATAAAACCGGCCGCTGCCCCCAGGATGATAAAGAGAGAATGGAATGGAGGAGTTGACGGCCCCAGGATGTCATGATGAGGTCCTGACAGGCCGCATCAGTTAGTTTTTGCTAACTTCTGTGCCAACAGCATATCATACATGTGGGTATCTGTCAAGGGCTGGAAGCAAAATTGTCAAAAAATTACGCATGGAAGTTCCGCACACAATCCGCAGAAGCCTTGCCCGCCGCCTTGTGCAAAGCACCAAGTTTTGTGACTGGATGACAAATCCTACTGGTTTCCTCTTGATTTTTCGGGTTTTCATGCTATGATAGGTAAGGTAGGGACCTCCCGCAAGATAGTGGGGCGTACCTGCCGGGCGGCGGATGCGTCGTCAAAAGGGGCTGCTCGCAGATCAGTGCCCTTTCTATTACTCCGAGAAGTTAGTTAATTCTAACTATACTCGATACCCGTGTGTCCATAACAGGAGGTAACGCATGAAGGATTATACCCAATGGGAAGGCTTTGAGGGCCGCATTTGGAAGGAAGAAGTCAACGTCCGCGACTTTATCCAGAAAAACTATACCCCTTATGAGGGGGACGAGCGCTTTCTGGCGGGCCCGACCGACGCCACCAACCAGCTCTGGGGCGCCCTGCAAAAGCTGCAGAAGGAAGAGCGCGCCAAGGGCGGCGTGCTGGACATGGAGACCGAAGTGGTCAGCAGCCTGACTTCCTATGGTCCCGGCTACATCGACGAGAACCTGAAGGATCTGGAGCAGATCGTGGGCATCCAGACCGACAAGCCCCTGAAGCGTGCATTTATGCCCTACGGCGGCATCAAGATGGCGGAACAGGCCTGCACCACCTACGGCTATCAGCCCAGCGCCGAGCTGCACAAGATCTTCACCGAATACACCCGCACCCACAACCAGGCAGTCTTTGACGCCTACACCCCCGAGATGAAGAAGGCCCGCCACAGCCACATCATCACCGGTCTGCCCGACACCTACGGCCGCGGCCGGATTGTGGGCGACTACCGCCGGGTGGCCCTGTACGGCATCGACTATCTGATCGAGGCCAAGCAGCACGATTTCAACAACTGCGGCGACGGCACCATGACCGACGACGTGATCCGGCTGCGGGAGGAGATCGCCCGCCAGATCAACGCCCTCAAGGGGATGAAGCAGATGGCCGCCATCTACGGCATCGACATCTCCCAGCCCGCCAAGAACGCCAAGGAGGCCTGCCAGTGGCTCTACTTTGGCTATCTGGCCGCCATCAAGACCCAGAACGGCGCCGCCATGAGCGTGGGCCGCATCTCCACCTTCCTGGATATCTATTTCCAGCGGGACCTGGCCAACGGCACCCTGACCGAATCCCAGGCCCAGGAGCTGATTGACCACATGGTTCTGAAGTTTCGGATGGTCAAGTTCGCCCGGATTCCCAGCTACAACCAGCTGTTCTCGGGCGACCCGGTCTGGGCCACCCTGGAAGTGGGCGGCATCGGGATGGACGGCCGCAGCATGGTCACCAAGACCTGCTACCGCTTCCTCCACACCCTGGAGAACATGGGCCCCGCACCCGAACCCAACCTGACCGTCCTCTACTCCTCGGCCCTGCCCGAGAACTTCAAGAAGTACGCCGCCAAGGTGTCCATCAACACCAGCTCGGTCCAGTACGAGAACGACGATGTCATGAAGCCTGTCTGGGGCGACGACTACTCCATCTGCTGCTGCGTGTCGGCCACCCAGACCGGCAAGGAGATGCAGTTCTTCGGCGCCCGGGCCAACCTGGCCAAGTGCCTGCTGTACGCCATCAACGGCGGCGTGGACGAGAAGAACGGCGAGCAGGTGGGCCCCAACTATGCCCCCATCACCAGCGAGTATCTAAACTACGACGAGGTTCTGCCCAAGTTTGTCCAGATGCTGGACTGGCTGGCCGGCCTCTATGTCAACGTGCTGAACCTGATCCAGTACATGCACGACAAGTATTATTATGAGGAAGCCGAGATGGCCCTTATCGACACCGATGTCCGCCGCACCTTTGCCACCGGCATTGCAGGCTTCTCCCATGTCATCGACTCCCTGAGCGCCATCAAGTACGCCAGGGTCAAGACCATCCGGGACGAAAAGGGCCTGGTGGTGGACTACGCCATTGAGGGCGACTTCCCCAAGTACGGCAACGATGACGACCGGGCCGACGAGATCGGCGTCTGGCTGCTGCGCACCTTCCTGGATATGATTAAGAAGCGCCACACCTACCGGAACTCGGAGGCCACCACCTCCATCCTGACCATCACCTCCAACGTGGTCTACGGCAAGTACACCGGCGCTCTCCCCGACGGCCGGAAGGCTTACACTCCCTTCGCCCCCGGCGCCAACCCCAGCTATGGCGCAGAGCAGAACGGCCTGCTGGCCTCTCTGAACTCGGTGGCCAAGCTGCCCTATCACTGGGCACTGGACGGCATTTCCAACACCCAGACCATCAACCCCGACGCCCTGGGCCACAGCGCAGACGAGCGGGTGGAGAACCTGGTCCAGGTGATGGACGGCTACTTTGACCAGGGTGCGCATCACCTGAACGTCAACGTCTTTGGCAAGGAGAAGCTGCTGGACGCCATGGAGCACCCTGAGAAGGAAGAGTACGCCAACTTCACCATCCGCGTCTCCGGCTACGCGGTCAAGTTCATTGACCTGACCCGTGAGCAGCAGCTGGATGTCATCAGCCGTACCTGCCATGGGCGCCTGTAATAATACCCAGGGGCTGGTCCACTCCCTGGAGAGCTTCGGCTCGGTGGACGGGCCGGGGGTTCGGTTTGTGGTCTTTCTCCAGGGCTGTAACCTCCGCTGCCGCTACTGCCACAACCCCGAGACCTGGGCCAAGGGCTGCGGCCAGCCCTGGACCGCCGACAAGCTGTTCCAGCACGTCTGGCGCTACCGGAACTACTGGGGCAAAAAGGGCGGCATCACGGTGAGCGGCGGGGAACCCCTGCTCCAGATGGACTTTGTGACGGAATTGTTCCGGCTGGCCCGGGCCAAAAACGTTCACACCGCCATCGACACCGCCGGCGAGCCCTTCCGGCCCGACGATCCCGCCTATCTGGCGGCCTTTGACGCCCTGATGGAGGTCACCAGCCTGGTGATTCTGGACCTGAAGGAGATCGACCCCGAAAAGCACCGGCGCCTGACCGGCAAATCCAACGAGAACATCCTGGCCATGGCCCGGCACATCGCCGACCTGGGGGTGCCTCTCTGGATTCGCCATGTGCTGGTGCCCGGCCTCACCGACGACGAGGAGGGCCTGCGCCAGACCGGCGCTTTCATCGCCACCCTGCCCACCGTCCAGCGGGTGGAGGTTCTGCCCTACCACACCCTGGGCCTGTTCAAGTGGCAGAAACTGGGCATCCCCTATTCTCTGAACGACGCCCAGACCCCCACCGACGAACAAGTCCGCCGCGCGGAAGAATTGCTGATGGTAGACCGCTACCCCGGCTGATCTCTCACACAACGGCCCGGAGCCTGTGCAAAACAGGTTCCGGGCTTTTTTGCGTCTTGCTCCGGCCCGTCTCCCATGTTATGATAGGGACAACTTACAGCAAAGGAGCGCCTGTGCCATGACCAACGAAAAAGTTTACGCCATGTCCTTCGCCAAAGTCTATCCCCTGCTGGTGAACAAGGCCGTCAAAAAGGGCCGCACCGCCGACGAGGTGGACCAGGTCACCGGCTGGCTCACCGGCTACACCCCGGCCCAGATCGCCCGGGCGGTGGAAACCGGGGTCAGCTATGGGGACTTTTTCCGCCAGGCCCCCGCCCTCAACCCCCACCGGGAACTGGTGCGGGGGACCATCTGCGGGGTGAAGATTGAGGCCATCCAGGATCCCCTGATGCAGGAGATCCGCCGTCTGGACAAACTGGTGGACGAGCTGGCCAAAGGCCGTCCCCTGGAAAAAATCTTCCGTCAGGGCTGAAGGGGGGCCGTACCATGGACTGGGATACCCTGCACTTTTTCGACCAGCAGCCGGACGCCCTGCCCCTCTACGAGACCCTGAAAGCGTGCATCCTGGAGCAGATGCCCGACGTGCGCATCAAGGTGCAGAAAAGCCAGATTTCCTTCTATCAGAAACACCTGTTCGCCTGTGTTTCTTTCCTCCAGGTCAAAAAGAAGCGGGAACTTCCGTCCTGTTATATTGGCGTGACCGTCGGTCTGGCCCGCAGGCTGGATTCTCCCCGGGTGGCGGCGGCCACCGAGCCCTATCCCGGCCGGTGGACCCATCACATTGTGGTGTCGGACCCGGCAGAGATTGACGCCGAGCTGATGGACTGGCTGAAAGAAGCCGCTGCCTTCTCGAATCAGAAATAAGCATCCCAAAAGGAAAAGGCGCGCCGAAATGGCGCGCCTTTGGTGTTTCTGCCCGGCGTCAGCCGAACAGTTTTTTCTTGTTGTGGATGTGGACCGACAGCACCAGGCCGACACAGATATACAGCATCAGAACCGAACTGCCGCCCGCCGAATAGAAGGGCAGGGTGACGCCGATAACCGGCAGCACCCGCAGATTCATCCCCACGTTGACGGCAATCTGTGCCAGCAGGGCACCCCCGACGCCGGCGCAGATGAAACTGCCCAGCATGTCCTCGCTGCGGGCGCCCACTGCAAAGGTCCGAATCACCAATGCGATCAGGATGCCCAGCACCAGCATGCAGCCCACAAAGCCCAGGGCATTGCCCACCCAGCTGAAAATAAAGTCGTTGTGGGCATTGGGCACGCTGTAGTAATCCCCGCTGAACAGCCCATTGCCGAACACCCCGCCCGAACCCAGGGCCACCTCGCCCCGGTCCTGCTGGTAGACAATGTTTTTCCAGACATCCTCGCTGGGGGCCCAGCCGGTCTCGTTCTCGGGGTCAATCACCGCCAGAATCCGATACCACTGATAGCTCTTGCCGATGCTGTCACTCAGGAACATAAAGGCCGCCGATATCGCCGCGATCAGAGCCGCCAGGGCCGCCACAATGTATTTCCAGCTGAGGCCGGCGGAGAACATCATGCAGCACCCGATGATGCCGTAGATGATGGCGGTGCCGTCGTCGCCCTGAATGTGGATCAGCAGAATCGGCGCGGCCAGATGCAGCAGCAGTTTGCCCAGCTCTTTGGGCTCGTTGATGTGGCTGCGGACGTTGTTCAGGTGCATGGCAAAGGTCAGGATGAAGCTGATCTTGGCCAGCTCGGTGGGCTGGAAGGTAAACCCTCCCAGCTTGTACCAGGAATAGTTGTCGGTGTCGCCGGCGTTGTAGCCGATGGTCAGAGGTCCCAGACTCAGATTGTGGATGAACAGGGTGGGCAGCACCAGCCCCCAGGTGAACGCCACATGAAAAGGCCATACCTTGACCAGACTTCGATAGTCCACGGTGGACAGCACCAGGGCCACCCCCACGCCAAGGCAGGCGGCCGCCGCCTGGACCAGGGCCCGGCGAAAATCGCCGATGCCGGTGATCTGACCGGTGATCTCATCCACCGCAAAACCGCTGCCCTGTTCCGCCGCCCAGGAGGCCAGCATCAGCACCGCCATGGCGCTGCTGAACAGGCAGAGAAAAAGATAGACCTTGTCGGTCCGTTTGGCATAAAGCCGAATGCTTTCAAGCACAAAAGTACCACCTTTCACAGATGATCCGGTTTCCGGGCGGCCCCCTCCGGGTTTGCCCGGGGGCCTCATCTGCCCGCCCGGGCGCACCACGCCGCGCCTCCCTGCCGCTTTTGCAGGGCGGAAAAAGCTGACTCTCTATCAGTATACCGCATTTTTCGCCGCCGTTCAAGGCGGCCCTCCGGCCAAACTGTGACAGCTTTGCAAAAACCAACCAAAACCAAAGTTGGATTCTTGACAAAGCCGCCGGTTCCTTCTACAATGGGGCCAGAGCATATTGGAAATGATTCCTGCATATACCGAAGGGACTGGATGGACCAGCCCGCCTGATTTGGGAGGATAGAAAATGAGCTTCGACCGTTCGCACCTCTGCCGGCGCGTTCTGTGCGCCGTATGTGCCCTGATGATGATCGTCACCATGGCCAGCCCCGCCGCTTTTGCGGATGACGGCACGGCCGCGTCTGATGCCGCCGATTCCCTGACCCGGGATGACGCCGCCCAGATGGCCCAGGCCGACGCCGCCGTCGACGCCCTGGTCAACAGCGACGATTATGCCGCCATGTCTGTGGACCAGCGCCAGGAGGCCGCCCAGGCCCAGCTGGACGATCTGGCCGGCCAGGGACTGATTCAGTCCGATTCCATCTACTACGACGCGGAAAACGACATGGTTTCCTTTACCTACGACTGCGGCGTCCTGGGAGGCATTCTGCTGACCGACTGGGAAACAGAGGACGAGTCCCTCGTCCAGGTTCCTCTGGAAATCCCGGAAGAGCTGGCTTCCAATCCCCTGGACCAGCAGAATGACACCCTGCCCCTGGGCAACGCCGTTATTTACTATGCCTTCGACGACACCGTCAATTCCAGCCGCTACCCCTATTACACCGTGATGCAGGAAAACTGGACCAAGTGGGGCCTGTCCACCACCCTGGACACCCAAGTCACCCTCAGCGACCTCAAGCACATGGACGACTATGACCTGTGCATCCTCAGCACCCACGGCGCCTACTACACCTATACCACCGGCTGGCTGTTCAAGCGCAAGGCCACTTCCCCCGTCCTGATCCTCCAGGAAGAATCCTCGTTCTGGAGCGATCTGCGGTACGGCATCGATCTGCTGACCCATCGGGTCATCAAGGTGAACGGCTATTACTGTGTCACCCCGGGCTTCTTTGAAGCCGCCTACCGCGGCGGCCAGCTGAACGGCACCATGGTCTTTTCGGAGGCCTGTGAATTCTTCGGCGGCAACAACATCCTGGATCTGTCCATGTCCAACGCCCTGTTGAACGGCGGAGCCAGCGCCGTTGTGGGCTTTGTCAACAACGTCTATACCATCTATTCCCGGGATATTCTCTGGGGCACCGTCAACCAGCTGATTATGGGCAAGGGCATCCTGCAGGCTGTGGACGCCGCCTGTGCCACCTACGGCTCGGATGATATCTACTGGTACTTATCCCAGGGCGGCATCTCGCCCCACCGGTATGCAGCTTTCGCCCTGGTCCACGGCGACGACCAGGCCACCCTCTACACCCTGGACGAGGGCAGCGCGGCCGCATAATTCATTGCACTTTTTCCCGATTTATACTATACTGGATGCAGCGGCTCTGTGTTGGCCGCTGCATCTTTGTGTTTGAGGTGACATCATGGCTGAATTCATCACCCATTCTCCCGAGGAAACCATGGCGCTGGGACGCCGCATGGCCGCCGCCCTCCCCGATGGGGCCGTCATCGCCTTCACCGGCGGTCTGGGGGCCGGCAAAACCGCCTTTTGCCGCGGTCTGGCCGAGGGTCTGGGCTGCACCGACCCGGTCAGCAGCCCCACCTTCGCCATCGTCAACTATTACCGCGGCCCCCGCCCCATGGCCCATTTTGACCTCTACCGCATCCACACCGAAAACGATCTGGCAGCAGCCGGCTTTTACGATTATCTCGACCAGGGCGCCATTGTGGCGGCTGAGTGGAGCGAAAATCTCGCGCCCCTGCTGGACCAGGAACATCCCATCCGGGTGAACATCCAGCCCCTGGATCAGACCACACGCCGAATCACCATTGAGGGGGTGCAACTATGAACATTCTCGCCGTAGACACCGCGGGCAAAACCGCCAGCGTCGCCCTGATGCGGGATGGACGCCTGTTATACGAGGTCTACCTGGACGGCGGCCTGACCCACAGCGAAACCCTGCTTCCCATGATCGACACCTGTCTGAAACTGTGCGGGATGACCTGTGCCGACATCGACCTCTACGGCGTCAACGCCGGCCCCGGCAGCTTTACCGGCCTGCGGATCGGCCTGGCCGCCATCAAGGGCCTGGCCCTTCCCAAACAGGTCCTGTGCGCGCCGGTCTCCACCCTGGAAGCACTGGCTGCCTGCCACACCGGCGCCGGAACGGTCCTCTGTGCCCTGGACGCACGGCGGGGCCAGGTCTATTCCGCGGCCTTTGACCTGGAAACCCACGCCCGCCTGCTGGACGACGACGCCCGGTCGGCCGCCAGCTTGCAGGATTTTGTAAAATCCTGCAAAAAGCCCCTCTTTTTTGTTGGTGACGGGGCCTATCTGTGTTATAATATCTACAGTGAGGCGGAAGGCGTTCTGCCCATGCCCCCCGCGCTGCGGGGCGGGCACGCGGTAGGCGTCGCTCTGGCTGCCCAGCGGATGGCTCAGGAAGGTCTCGCTGTCCCGCCTGCCGCCCTGCTGCCCGATTATCACCGGCTGAGCCAGGCTGAACGGGAACGCGCCGAGCGCCTGGCCGCCGCCCAAACTGAAACGAGTGAGTGAGGTATTTTTTCATGGCAAAACCCATTGCGCTCGCCGCCGATCACGGCGGCTTTGAGCTGAAAGAAGCAGTCAAGGCCCATCTGGATGAGGCCGGCATCCCCTACATCGATTTCGGCACCCACAGCACCGACAGCGTGGACTACCCCGACATGGCCGTCCCCGCCTGCGACGCAGTGGTCTCGGGCCAGTGCGACAAGGCACTGCTGTTCTGCGGCACCGGCGTGGGCATCAGCATGGCCGCCAACAAGATCAAGGGCATCCGCGCCTGCTGCTGCTCGGACAGCTTCAGCTGCGAGTATACCCGCCGCCACAACGACGCCAACGCCCTGTGCATGGGCGGCCGCGTGGTGGGCCCCGGCCTGGCCTGCCAGCTGGTGGATCTGTTCCTGTCCACTCCCTTCGAGGGAGGCCGCCACAGCCGCCGCATCGAAAAGCTGATGGCGCTGGAGCAGCGCTGAACGGCCGCAACACCCCTTGTACCAAACCTTCCAAAGGAGAGTGTATTTATGAACCCGATGATCGTTGAGCATCCCCTGCTGCAGCACAAGATCAGCCTGCTGCGCAACAAGCAGACCGGCACCAAGGAATTCCGCGACATGGTGGGCGAGGTCGCCACCCTGCTGTGCTATGAGGCTACCCGCGACCTGCCCCTGGAAGAGGTCCAGATCGAAACCCCCATCACCATGGCCAAGACCAAAGTTCTGGCCGGCCGCAAACTGGCTCTGGTCCCGATTCTGCGGGCCGGCATGGGCATGCTGGACGGCATGCTGACCCTGATTCCCGCCGCCAAGGTGGGCTTCATCGGCCTGTACCGCAATGAGGAAACCCTCCAGCCGGTGGAGTACTTCTGCAAACTGCCCGCCGACATCAGCGAGCGGGATGTCCTGGTCCTGGACCCCATGCTGGCCACCGGCGGCAGCGCTGTGGACGCCATCACCCTGATTAAAAAGCACGGCGCCAAGCACATCAAGTTCATCGGCCTCATCGGCGCCCCCGAAGGCGTGGAGGCCCTGCGCACCGCTCACCCCGACGTTCAGATCTATCTGGGCGCCCTGGACGAGTGCCTGGACCAGAAGGGCTACATCGTTCCCGGCCTGGGCGATGCCGGCGACCGGATCTACGGCACCAAGTAAGC
>CALWZL010000028.1 GCA_944385995.1 uncultured Faecalibacterium sp. | reverse complement strand
TGTTGATTTAGCATAGTATCACAGCATCGTAATATATTGATCTGCAAAGAACTTCCCACCCCGCAGGCTGAAATCCCTGCGTGCGACACCGGGAAACTTGTCCCGGGACCCTGAAAAGACCAGCAAAGTATGCCGCCGGCAGGGGCTGGTGAAGACCACAGCAGTGGATGGTACACGTTGAAAAGCTTTTTGCCTACTTTTTCTCGAAAAAGTAGGGTTGTCAAGGAGGCAATCGTTTAGTATAATTTTTACAATAGTTGTCTTCTTTTGCATACATTTTATGTGCAAGTATCGGTATATTCGTAAAGGAGGATACCCATGGCCTACGTCATGGCATTGGATGCCGGAACCACCTCCAACCGTTGCATCCTGTTCAATGAAGCGGGGGAAATGTGCAGCGTCGCGCAGAAAGAGTTCACCCAGTATTTCCCAAAACCCGGCTGGGTCGAACACGACGCCAACGAAATCTGGACCACCCAGCTGGGCGTGGCCCTGTCCGCCATGAACCAAATCGGCGCCACCGCCAAGGACATCGCCGCCATCGGCATCACCAACCAGCGGGAAACCACCATCGTCTGGGACCGCGATACCGGCGAACCGGTGTATCATGCCATCGTGTGGCAGTGCCGGCGGACCAGCGGGTATTGCGACGAGCTGAAAGCCATGGGACTGACGGAGAAGTTCCGGGAAAAGACCGGTCTTGTGATCGACGCCTATTTTTCAGGCACCAAACTGAAATGGATTTTGGACAACGTCCCAGGGGCCCGGGAAAAAGCCAGGGCCGGCCAGCTGCTTTTCGGCACGGTGGAAACCTGGCTGATCTGGAAACTCACCTGCGGCAAAATCCACATCACCGACTATTCCAACGCGAGCCGCACCATGTTGTTCAACATCCACACCCTGGACTGGGACGATGAGATTCTGGACGAGCTGGATATCCCCCGCTGCATGCTCCCCCTCCCCATGCCCTCCAGCCAGTTTTATGAGTACGCCGACCCCATGCACTTCGGCGGCGCCATCAAGATCGCCGGGGCTGCCGGCGACCAGCAGGCCGCCCTGTTCGGCCAGACCTGCTTTGCACCCGGCGAGGCCAAGAATACCTTCGGCACCGGCGGCTTTATGCTGATGAATACCGGCAATCGCCCCGTCTTTTCCCAGAACGGCCTGGTCACCACCATCGCCTGGGGCATCAACGGCCAGGTCAGCTATGCGCTGGAAGGCTCCATCTTTGTGGCCGGGGCCGCCATTCAGTGGCTGCGGGATGAGCTGCGGCTGCTGGAAGAAGCCCGGGACTCGGAATACATGGCCAACAAGGTCCCCAACACCAACGGCTGTTATGTGGTGCCGGCCTTCACCGGCCTGGGCGCGCCCCACTGGGATCAGTACGCCCGGGGCACCATTGTGGGTCTGACCCGCGGCTGCAACAAATACCACATCATCCGCGCCACGTTGGACAGCCTGTGCTATCAGGTCAACGACGTTTTGCACGCCATGGAGGCCGACTCGGGCATCCAGATGAAGAGCCTCCGGGTGGACGGCGGCGCCTCCGCCAACAACTACCTGCTCCAGACCATGGCCGACATCAGCAATGTGCCGGTCCTCCGTCCCAAATGTCTGGAAACCACCGCTCTGGGCGCCGCCTATCTGGCAGGTCTGGCGGTGGGCTATTGGGCCTCTCCCCAGGAGGTGTCCAAAAACTGGTCGGTGGACTCCACCTTCCAACCCAAAATCACCCAGGCCGACCGGGCCAAACGGCTGCGGGGCTGGAACAAAGCGGTCCGCTGCGCCTATCACTGGGCCCTGGACGAGGAATGAGAAGAAAGAGGAAATGACCCATGCTTGACGCAATCATCATTGGAGCTGGCGTGTCGGGCTGTGCCAGCGCCCGGGAACTGTCCCGGTGGGAAGCGGAAATCCTGGTGCTGGACCGGGCGGAAGATGTCTGCTGCGGCACCTCCAAAGCCAACAGCGCCATTGTCCACGCGGGCTACGACGCCCCCCACGGCAGTCTGATGGCCCGTCTGAATGTGGAGGGCAGCCGGCGGATGCCGGCTCTGGCCCGGGAACTGGATTTTGCCTACAGCCAGTGCGGGAGTCTGGTGGTCTGCCTGGACCAGGCCGACCGTCCCCGGCTGGAGGCCCTGCTGGAAAATGGCCGGGCCAACGGGGTGGAAGGACTGCGGATCCTGGAGCGGGACGAACTGACCGCCCTGGAACCCCACATCTCGGATGAGGCGGTGGCCGCCCTCTGGGCTCCCACCGGCGGCATTGTCTGCCCCTTTGGCCTGACCTATGCCCTGGCCGAAAACGCCGCCCACAACGGGGTGCGGTTCCAGTTTGACACCGCCGTCACCGGCCTGACTCCCATTGCGGGGGGCTGGCGGGTGGAGACTTCCCGCGGCCCTCTGGAGGCCCGCTTGGTGGTCAACGCCGCCGGCGTCCATGCCGACGAGCTCCACAACCTGGCTGACCCCGGCCACCCCATGCAGATCATCCCCCGGCGGGGCGATTATGTCCTGCTGGACCGGACCGCCGGCCAGCACGTCCGCCACACCATCTTCCAGCTGCCGGTGCCGGGCGGCAAAGGCGTCCTGGTGAGTCCCACCGTCCACGGCAATCTGTTGGTGGGTCCCACCGCCATCGACCAGGAGGACAAGGACTCCACCGCCACCACCGCCCAGGGCCTGGACGAATTGCGGGCCAAGGCCCGCCTGGCCGTCAAGGATCTGCCCCTGGACCAGACCATCACCAGCTTTGCGGGACTCCGGGCCCACGAACCCCGCCACGAATTTTTCATCGGCGAGGCGGCCCCCGGTTTTGTGGACTGCGCCGCCATCGAGTCCCCCGGCCTGTCCAGCGCCCCCGCCATCGGCGCCATGGTGGCGGACATTGCCGCCCGCAGTCTGGGCCTGTCCCAAAAAGCCTCCTTTGATCCGGTGCGGAAAGGGATTCCCGATCCCAGACAGCTCTCCTGGGCCGAGCGGGCCGCTCTCATCCAGAGACAGCCCGCCTACGGCCAGATCATTTGCAGGTGCGAAAGCGTCACCGAAGGGGAAATCCTGGAGGCCATCCATCGCACCCCCGGGGCCCGCAGTCTGGACGGCGTCAAGCGCCGGACCCGGGCCGGAATGGGCCGGTGCCAGGGCGGTTTCTGCAGTCCCCGGGTGATGGAAATTCTGGCCCGGGAGCTGGGCCAGCCCCTGTCCGCCATCACCAAGGCCGGCGGCGGCTCCTATATCATCGCCGGCACCACCAAGGACGCACTGTGAGGGGGATTCTATGTATCAAGTGGATTTGGTCATCATCGGCGGCGGGCCCGCAGGCCTGGCTGCCGCCATCGAGGCCCGCAAGCAGGGGGTGGAACGCCTCCTGATTCTGGAGCGGGACAAAGAACTGGGAGGCATTCTGAATCAGTGCATTCACAGCGGATTCGGCCTCCACACCTTCAAGGAAGAGCTGACCGGCCCGGAATATGCGGCCCGGTTCATCGACCAGGCCGAGGCCCTGGGCATTCCCTACAAACTGAACACCATGGTGCTGGATCTGGCCGCCGACAAGACCGTCACCGCCATGAATCCCACCGACGGCCTGTTCCAGCTCCACCCCCAGGCGGTGGTTCTGGCCATGGGATGCCGGGAACGGCCCCGGGGCGCTCTCAACATCCCCGGCACCCGGCCCGCCGGCATTTTCACCGCCGGCACCGCCCAGCGCCTGGTGAACATGGAAGGCTATCTGCCCGGCCGGCGGGTGGTGATTCTGGGTTCGGGAGACATCGGCCTCATCATGGCCCGCCGGATGACCCTGGAGGGGGCCAGGGTGGAAGTGGTGGCCGAACTGATGCCCTATTCGGGCGGCCTCAAGCGAAACATCGTCCAGTGTCTGGACGACTACGGCATTCCCCTGAAACTCAGTCACACGGTGGTGGATATCCAGGGCAGAGAGCGGGTGGAAGGGATCACCCTGGCCCGGGTAGAACATGGCAAACCCGTCCCCGGCACCGAAGAACACTATGACTGCGACACCCTGCTGTTGTCCTGCGGCCTTTTGCCTGAAAACGAACTGAGCCGGGCCGCCGGCGTCCAGCTCAACCCGGTCACCCGGGGTCCCTCTGTCAACGAGAGTCTGGAGACCAACATCCCGGGCGTCTTTGCCGCCGGGAATGTCCTCCACGTCCACGACCTGGTGGACTATGTATCGGAGGAAGCGGCCGCGGCGGGCGGACATGCCGCCGCCTACATCCTGCATGGAAACCAGCGCCCGGACGGCCCTGCCCTGCCGGTCCAATGCCAAAACGGCGTCCGGTATACCGTTCCGGCCTCGGTCCGCCCCGGTCTGGTGGAAGACCACCTGACTTTGCGGTTCCGGGTGGGGAACGTCTACCGAAACAAGACGGTGGCCGTCTATCTGGGAACCAACTGCATTTACCGGCGCCGCCGGCCGGTGCTGGCCCCCGGCGAGATGGAAACCGTCCGGTTGGCGGGCGATCTGCTGCGCCAGAACCCGGACGCCGGGACAATCACCGTGACCCTGGAGGAGGGATGAGAGATGGAGACCATTGAACTGACCTGTATTGGCTGCCCGCTGGGCTGTCCCCTGCGGGTGGAAAAAGAAGGGGCCGAAGTGCTGCGGGTGACAGGCAACACCTGTCCCCGGGGAGAGGCCTACGGCCGCCGGGAAGTCACC
Organism: uncultured Faecalibacterium sp.; assembly: GCA_944385995.1. GTDB lineage: Bacteria > Bacillota > Clostridia > Oscillospirales > Ruminococcaceae > Faecalibacterium. Next base: position 21,368 of record CALWZL010000028.1, on the reverse strand, counting down.
CATCCCACCCGGGTGGTGACCAGCACCGTCCGTGTGGCGGGCGGCGTGCTGTCGGTGGTGTCCTGCAAGACCGCCGCCGAAGTGCCCAAGGACAAAATCTTTGACGTGGTCCGGGCCCTGAAAGAGGTCCAGGTTCCGGCGCCGGTGACCATCGGTCAGGTGCTGGCCCAAGACATCGCAGGCACCGGCGTGGCCGTCGTTGCCACCAAGAATCTCCCTGCACAGAGCTGAAACACCCAAAACGTCCCCTTCTGCCCGGGCAGAAGGGGACGTTTTTTCATCTTCTGGCAAACCATCCGAGGATGCGGCCGCAGGCCAGACAGGTCATCAGGGGCATCATCCCCCACCAGGGCAGCAGCTGCCCTGCCAGCACAAACACTCCTGCCAGCACCACATCCTGCCGGTCATAGCCAGGGGAGGACATTCCCAAAGCCCGGTGCAAGACCCGGCCGGCCCAGATGCTCCGCAGGGCAATGGCGGCCGCCATCCCGCAGACCACCCACAGCATATTGTCCGCCGCCCAGGCCCCCGCCAGGGCAAAGCCCAAACTCACCAAAATCGTGGCCAGATTGATCTGGAGCAGGCTGGTTTGACGGTTCAGCACCTTCAGGAAGGTATTGCCCACTAGGTTCATCTTGCAGTCAAAGTAGCAGATGGGCAGCACCAGGGCCAGATAGGCCAGGCTCTCCCGGTACTCGGGAAGCCATGCTTCCAGCAACGCCCGGCCCGGCAGATACAGCACATAGATCCAGGGCAGCAGCAGGTACAGCCCATCCTCCAGCTTGCGGCAGCAGGCGGCCAGCTCTCCTTCCGACACCCTTCGCAGCGCCGGAAACAGCACCATGCTGATCTGCGAGATAAAGGTCAGGGCGAAATTGATGAGGGTCAGGGAAAAGGAAATCTGCCCGAAGGCCAGCACTCCCCACCGCAGGTCCACCACCTGCCGTCCCACCCCCAGCACCAGCATGGAGCAGACGTTGGAGAGCATCAGGCTCAGGCCGGTGGAGATGCTGCGGCGGCATTCCGCTATTCCCAGACGCCAGTCCAGCCCCACCCCCCGGAATTCACCCCGGATTTTGGCCCACAGATAGACAAGGCCCAGCCCGCAGGCGCCGATGTAGAGAGGAATCAGGTCAAAGACCCCCGCTGTTCCCAGGGCCAGCAGGAGCCCCTGCCCGCCCAGATAGGCCAGTTTGTTGAGGATCAGGGACTTGGAATAGACATCCGTCTCCCCCCGAGCCTGAAAGAGATAGCCCAGATGATTGTGACAGGAATAAAACCAGAAATAGACCAGCGCCGCCGCCAGAATGCCCCGGCGCCGCGGGTCCTCCACCGCCAGCGCCGCCGCCGTCCCCAGGACGGCCGCCAGGGCCAGCTGCAAGGCAGCCCCCACCAGGTATTGACTGCGGAGGGCGGCGGGGTCCAGCTCGTTTTTGGCCTTGCCGCCGCAGCGCAGATACACCCCGTCGTTGAGGCCCAGCGCCAGACAGGGAACGTAGGTGGCATAAAACACAAACAGCTGCCACCAGCTGAAATCCTCCGCCCCCAGCACCCGGGGCAAAATCAGGTTGGTGACGCAGCCCACCGCCAGCGCCACCCCCTGGGCGGCAAAGGCATAGGAGAAATTCCGTTTCAGAGAGAGTTCCGGCATGGCGGGTCCCCTTTCTTTTGGATCAGGACGAAATAGAGCAGGACCAGCAGGCCCAGCCGGATCACGAACCCAAAGGATACCACGCTGGCAAAAAAGGAGTTGGAAATGGGATAAAACACCACGCAGTAATACACCATGGCCCAGATCAGAATTCCCAGATGGGAGCGGCACTTTTTCTGGTATTCGTACCAGAAGGAAAACACCGCCGAAAAGAGGGTGTGGAGCAAGACCATGCCGGCCATCCCGAAATCGTAGTGGTAATCCCGCAGGGCGGTGTAGATGTTGCCGATGGAGGTCCCGCCGCTCTGGCGGAATTCATGGTGAATGTAGTAGTAAGGGATGTCCAGAAGCCCCAGCTTCCGCAGGCCGTTGTTGAGAGAATAAAACGTCTCCTTGCCCCAGATGCCGGAGGGAGCGGGGGGATCTTTCAGGTAGAGATCCAGGCCCGGAATGCCGCCGCCGGCGTAGTGAGTGATGTACTCCACCAGCGTTTCCTCCGACTGGCGGCCCACCAGGGTTTTGACGGCGTAAAAGCCATAGAGAACAGCCAGCGCCGCCGCCATGACCCGCAGAAGGGTCCCCAATTTCCAGCCTCTGGGTCCGCCCGAGCGGAGCATATACCACAGCACCGCCCCGGCCACCCCCATGGTCATGGCTGAAAACCGGCCGCCGGTCAACAGGCTGACCGCCACGCAGGCGGCCAGGATGAGGAGGTTCAGGACCAGATTTGTCTTTCCCATCCGGCGGCCGAAGCGGATCAGGTGAAACAGATACAGAAAGGCCACCACCGCCGAACCGTTCAGCAGCTGGCGGACCCAGCCGGGGAGCTGGTCGGACAGCTGGATGCCGTAGGCGTTTTTGGCCCGGAAGATCACCATGGCGTTGGCAAGGGACCCGCCCCCGCCGATCCGGCGGATCTGTTCCAGCATCACCACCAGCACCGCCCCCAGGGCCAGCAGGATCACCGCCGAGACCCAGACGGGGACGGGGGATTCCCGCCCCGACCAGGCCGGAACCCGGACCCGCTGAAAACACCCGTGGGCCCAGACATTGGTCCCCACCGTGATGGACACCGCCCCCAGAATCACCCCCACCGTCCGGGGCGCCAGCTCCAGCTGCCACCGGGACAGGTTATAGAGGGCGCAGGCACAGCTGAAGGTGAAGGCCAGACAGAGCATGGTGGCCGGCGCGAAGAAATCCCGCCCGCACAGGCCATAGCTCGCCAGGCTGAGCAGCACCAGGGCTGCAAGCAAACAATAGATCATGGGTCCTTCCCTCCGGTTGTCAGGTGTAAAAGCGTTCCACCCAGGCCCGCAGGCCGTGGGCTTCCCGGTACTGGTCCGCCTGGGCGGCATAGGGCCCCGCCAGAAATGCCCCCAGCGTTTCGGGGTCGTCCTCTCCCCAGACAAAGACATTGCCGGGGTGGTAGAAATCCTGGGCCCTGATGGCGGGGCTGGTGGTCAGGAGCTTTTTCCGGTAGAACAGCGCTTCCAGGGGGCGGAGGGTCAGGCCCGCCTGCCCTTCGCAGGGGCAATCCACAATCACCCGGGACCGGGCGATCTCCCGGACAATCTCCTCATAGGACAGCCGGGGGCTGTTGACCCCCACAATCCAAAACCGGGTCCGGCAGCCCGCCCTTTGCAGGGCCTGTTCCATCCGGGCCAGCAGCTGGCCCCGGCCCTTGTCCTGCCCCACAAACAGCACATCCTGCCGGATGGGCTGGACAGGGGCCGGGGTTCGGGGGATATAAAACTGGGGATTATACCCCATCCCATAGGCGGCGCAGTCGTCGGGATCAAAGGACCACAGTTCACAGGCGGTCCGGTCCAGGGCGTCGGGCGGAAGAGAGGCGGCCACCGGGTTGCGGTACCAGACAATCATCCGCTTGCCGGGGTGACGGCGTTTCAGATACCGCACCACGTTGGGGGTGTTTCCCGCGTCGGCCAGGACCACCGTGTCAAACCGGTCCGCCATCCCGGTCCAGCCGCCCATCCAGAGGGACTGGCCGGGCAGGGGGAGGGACAGATGGAGTTTGCGGATCGCCCGCGGGGCCCGGCCGGCAAGCCGGCCCCGCAGCATGGGCAGAAACAGGATGCCCTCCTGCTGGGTGCCGTCCAGGCCGTACTGTTCATAGAGGCTGTCAATCAGGACAAGGGTTTTCTTGGTCGTCATGGAGAAATGCCTGGTAAAATTCCTTTCTGGCCCGGTCCAGGGCCTGGCTGTCAAAAGCCCGGGCAGCTGCAAAACTGCGGCGGGCTTCTGCCGCCCGGGTGTCCGGGTCGGCCAGCGCCTCCAGGATCTCCGCGATCCCGGTGGCGTCCTTCCGGTCAAAGAGGCAGGCGGGACTGGCCAGCTCAGGATTTCCCCCCACCCGGGTACAGGCCACCGGCACCGCCCGGCTCATGGCCTCCACAATCGACCGGCAGAGGCCTTCGCTGAAGCTGGGATGGACGTAGATGTCCAGCCCGTCGTACCAGGATTCCATCTGGTCCCGGGGCAGGCTGCCCAGCAGTTCCACCTGGTCCGCTACCCCCAGTTTTCGGGCGTAAGCCAGCAGGGCTTCCCCCGACCCGGACCCCGCCAGCTGGTAGCGAAACCGGGTGTTTCCCCGCCGGCGGAGCAGGGCCAGCGCTTCAATGACCCATCGCTGGCCCTTATAGGCCACATCCAGAAATCCCGCCGTGCCCAGAACCAGCGTCTCCTGTCCGGCCCGGATTTTTTCCAGCCGGGCCGTCAGGACCGTCTGGTCCAGCGGGCTCAGCGCCACATCGGAACAGCCCAGCGCTTTGCCCCGGGTGGGGTACCGCTGCTGCAGGGCACGCCCGGTCACATAGACCGCCCAGGGCACCCGGCCAATCAGGGCCCGGCACCGCAGTTCCCGCCAGGGGGCCAGCACCTTTCCTCCCGGGCTGTGGTACCAGCTGCCCTCCCAGGCAAAACCGGTCACCTCCACCAGGCAGGGCCGGCGGTACCGGCGGCAGCAGGCCAGCGCCGTATTGGTATAGAAATTTCCTGGAGACCGGACAATCACCCGGTCGGCTTTGCGGACTTCCCGGGCGATGATCCGGCGGGCCCTGCGGCGGTATCCGGGATGCAGCAGCCGCCAGGCGGGCCGGTAGAGGTCGGGCAGGGCCAGGCAGGTCATCCGGCTGCCACTGCACCGGTTGAACCGGGCCGCAGCTTCCCGGGGCGGGTAGATTCGATCCTCCCGCCGGAGCAGGACGGTCAATTCTCCCAGGGCACGGTACCGCTCCCAGACGGCTTCACTGAAATTTGAGTCGGTATACAGCGCCCCCTCGGCATCGTATTTCCACCGGGAACCGCCCTGTACAAACAATATCTTCACAACGCCCGTCCTTTCCGGGCCGCCTGGTATGTCTGGTACAGCGCCTCGATGTATCCGCGGTCAAAGGTCATCTTCTGTTCCGGGTCCATCCGGGCAAAGATCTCCTCCATCTCCCGGGCCGTCAGGGTCTTTTTCTCCTCCAGGTATCCCCCGTAGTCGGGGTGGGCCTGATGGGACGCCGACAGGTAATAGGCCGTCCCATAGCCCCAGGGGCTGCGGCGGTAGAAGTCCAGCACCACCCCGTCCATCAAATCCAGCAGAGGTCCCATCCGGTACCGGCCCCCCGCCTGGTCGTTCAGGTACCGGGCCCACAGCTCGGTGTTGAGATTGCCGGCGCCCCGGCCCATCCCGTAGACCGAACTGTCCACAATCAGATTCCGGGGGCTGTGCTGTTCCACCAGGGCCTGGGCATTGGCAAAGGCCAGCTGGAGATTGTTGTGGGGGTGGAACCCGATCCAGATGGCGGGGTCGAGGTTGTGCTCGGCCAGCGCAAACAGCCGCAGCAGGTCCTGCCGCCGGATGGTGCCGAAGCTGTCCACAATGTAGAAGGCGTAGGGTTCCAGGGCATTGACCCGCCGGATCAGGTCCAGAAATTCCCCGTCGGTGTAGCCGGCCGATACCATGGGCTGTACAAACACCCGGTATCCCTTGTCCCGGACGGTGCGGCAGGCTGCCAGGGCCGCCAGCCGGTCTTTTTTGCGGAAGGCCACCCGGATGCCCTGGATGGGGGTTTCGGGCTGGGGCGGCAGCCGGTCAAAGTCATAGCGGCCATAGTCGGCCAGCACCACATATTGGGGCGAATCCGGGCCCGGCACCCCGGGCAGGATGGCCCCGATCTGTTCCGGGGAGGTAAACCGGGTGACATCCGGGTGGTAGAGCACATGATCCAGCAGAAAGCCGCACTCGATGATCTCCACCCCCGCCGCCGCCAGTCCGGCGGTCATCCGGCGCTGGTTGCCCAGCCCAAAGCGGCAGTCGTTGCAGTACCCGCCGTCCCGGAGGGTGCAGTCCAGCAGTTGAATGGTTCCCATCTCAACCCTCCCTCTGGCCGGGGACATAGCCGCAGCGGTACAGGGCATCCGCGATCAAAAAGTCCTCTGCCTCGTCGATGTCTACCCCTTCGATCTCCCCTACTTCCACCAGGAAGGGCCGCAGCCCCACCCGCCGGCCCAGCTGGGTGATGACCTCCCGGGTATAGATATAAAAGCCGCTGGTCTCCTGGTACAGGGGCGGCAGGTCCTGGGTGCGGGGGATGCGGTCGGGGTCATAGTTCCAGGGTTTGCCGTCCTTCCAGAGGAATTCCTGGACCTTGCGGGCCGCGAAAGCCGAATCATAGGACCCGCTGCGGACGGCTTCCAGCCCCTTGCGGATGGAAACCGTTTCGATGAAGGGGGCGGTGGCGTGGGTCATCAGGTAGCAGTCGGCTTTGACCTCCCGGGCAAAGCTGGCCAAAACCTGGCTCATGCTGGCCGTATCCTCGTCCAGACTGGGAGAACGGCGCAGAAATTCCGCCCCGGGGGGAAGAAAATCCTGGATGTCCGGGTCGCTGCAATAGACATAGACCTTTTCCAGTTCGGGCAGGGTCAGCAGGGTGGACAGGACATACCAGCACAGAGGCTTGCCCCCGGTGAAGGGGCGGGTGTTTTTATGGGGAAGGCGGCGGTTGTTCCGCTTGATGGGGACAACGGCGACGGTGGTCATAGGTGAGGTTCTCCTTTCAGATGAGTTGCTCCAGGGGGACGCGGGGATAAACTTCCAGCATCCCGCCCCGGGTGCAGTTGAGGACCCGGACGCCCCGGGCCTCGGCGAACCGCCGGAAAGCGGCATGGCCCGCCAGCATCTTATCCCCCATGACGGCCGCTTTGGGGTCCCGGTAGCCGTAGGGGAGGAAATGGGTTTTGGGCTGATTGTAATTGCAGTCGCACCCCAACAGGCAGATTTCCCGAAAGCCCATATAACAGGCCATCTGCAGAGCCGAAAAGGTCACCGAGTAGCCGTCGCAGATGCAGCTGTAGCAGTCCTCCGAAAACCGGAAGGTCCCGTATCCGCAGGGATGAAACATCTTGTGATCCAGCTCGTGGAGCGGAAAAGGCCGGAACCGCTGCGGCACCGGGCGGGCCGCCGCAATCTGCCCACTGACCCAGACCTCGGGGAGCTGCTGTCCCGCCTCGCCGGTCAGCAGGGGCGCCAGACGGTCATAGACATACCGGTCCTGGATCATGTAGAAGTCGGGCCGCCAGGCGGTTTTGTCCCAGGCCAGCAGACAGGAATTCATGCTGAAGGCATGCGCTCCCCGGATCCGGTCCAAGTCTTCTGCCCGCAGGCTGGGCCCGGTGGCCACCACAAAGCACCGCTGGCCGGCAAACCGGTTTTTCCATTCCAGCATCCACTGATAGCGGGGGTCCGGTGCGCCGCAGCGGCGGGCAGCCGCTTCCCGCTCCGCCTGCCGGTACCGGGCGGCCAGCACCGGCCAGGCAGCGATCCGGGCCGCCCCGTCCAGCCAGGGGGACGCCTTTGCCTTTTGGATGAGGGACTGTCCCGCCATGGGCGCTCCTTTCTCCTGCTCAGCCGGCACAGGCAGTCTCATAGATGGTGTGATAGGCCTGGGCCATGGCCTGGGCGTTGTAGGTCTCCATGACCTGCTGCCGGGCCCGCCGGATCAACGGTCCGGTCCGCCGGGACTGGGCCTGACGGATGGCCTGGACATATTCCTCCACCCGGCGGCAGACAAAGCCGTTTTCTCCGGTGTGGATGACATCCCGGTTGCCGGCGGCATCGCTGACCACACAGGTCTTGCCCATGTACATGGATTCCAGCAGGCTCATGGGCAGCCCTTCCCACCGGGAGGGCAGAAGGAACACATCCCCTTCCACCGCCCGGCGGAGGGCCTCTTCCCGGCCCACCCAGCCGGTGATCTCAATGTTGGGGGCGGTGAGGGTGTCCCGCAATTCCCCGTCCCCCACCCAGACAAACCGCAGATCCGGCATGGCCCGGGCCACCTCTTCAAACCGCTCGGGCCCCTTCTGGGTGCAGATTCGTCCCAGGGTGTAGACGGTGAAGGGGCTGGCGCCGGACGGCTTGGTCTGGTGCAGCAGGCCCCGGAGTTCTTCCACGTCGATGCCGTTGGGAACCCAGGCCGCCCGCCGGGTCAGACGGAGGCTTTCCCGGTACTCCCCTTCCCCGCAGCTGATGGTGGTGCACCGCCGCCGGGCGCAGACCGCCTCGATGGCCCGGTAGATGGTCCGCTTGAGGGGGCTGCAATCCTCCATCAAAAAGCTGTAGCCGTGGGGAGTGTAAAAGAGGGGGATTTTCTTTCCGTCCCAGGCCAGACGGCCCAGGGCGCCGGCCTTGCTGCTGTGAAGGTGGATCAGGTCGGGCCGGATGGTCCGGGCCAGCCGCCGCAATTCCAGCAGGGCGCCGAAATCCCGGGCGGGACGGATCTCCCGGCAGAAGTTCCTGACCTCGATCAGGTGCACCCGCCGGTCAAACCGCTCCTTGAAGTCGGGCGGCGTCTCGGGCCGCAGCCCGTAGGCCAGATAAATCTCGTACCGGTCGGCCAGCCGGTTGACCAGTTCCACACTGTATGTAAAGACGCCGCCGCCCATGGCCTCGACGATCCAGAGAAGTTTTTTCTGCATGCTGTATCCTTTCAGGCGCCGTACATCCGCAGCACCGTTCCCACCGTCCGAAAGATGATTTTCCAGTCCAGCCAAAAGCTGCGGTCCTGGATGTATTGGAGGTCCAGCTCCACCCACTGGGCAAAGCTGAGTTGGTTCCGGTTGGGCATGATCTGCCAATAGCAGGTCAGGCCGGGGGTCACATAGAGGCGCTGGCGCTCATAGTCGGTGTATTGGGCCGCCTCCCGGGGGAGGGCCGGCCGGGGCCCCACAATGCTCATATCGCTCTTCAAAATATTCACCAGCTGGGGCAGTTCATCGATGCCGGTCCGGCGGAGAAACCGCCCCACCCGGGTGATGCGGGGGTCGTCCCGGATTTTAAAGACGGGGCCGTCCATCTCGTTGCGGTTCAGCACCTCATCCAGCCGGGATTCGGCGTCCGGCACCATCGACCGGAATTTGTAAAACCGAAAGATTTTGCCGTCCCGCCCGACCCGGTCCTGGACAAAGATGGGGCTGGCCCCCGGACTGTCCAGCCAGATCACCAGCGCCACCAGTCCCATCAGGGGCCAGAGCACCGCCAGGGCCCCCGCCGAGAGAAGCACATCCTGGGTTCTCCGGCCCATCCAGTACCGCCGCTTGTCCTCCAGCACCCGCCGGCGGTCCAGCCAGCGGGCAGAGGGCGGGCCGGCCCCCGGCCCGTCTGCGGGAAACGTCTTGTTCTCTGTGGGTATCATGGCACTTTCCCCCTTTTCCATCATCTGTCTTGTCTGCCAAGATCGGGCAAACAAAAGAAGGCTGCCCTCCCCCGCGCCGTCCGCGGTGAGAAAGCAGCCTTCAGCGCCTGTTTCGTCAGGACAGCGCCCCATGGCCGGCTGCCCGCGCCCCGGGGCCCTGTCTCCAGGGTCAGGCCTGGGCCCGTGCCATCAGCATAACGGGGCCGGAGGTGGTGACGGTCAGATAGACAGCGCCGCCCGACACCCGGACCGGCACAATGCGGGAGTTGCCGGCGCGGTCCCAGCAGATGGCAACCATCTGGGTGCCGTCGGTGACGCCGGGAACCGAGATGGCCACATCCACGGCACCGCCCTGGGCGATGGCATTGGCAGCGCCGGCCGAAGCGGCGATGTCATACAGGGCGATGGGGCTGTAGCTGTCAGCCGGAGCGCCCACGGTGGACGCAAAGGCAGCTGCCGCCGCAGGGGCGGTGGATGCCAGCAGGCTGCTCACCGACTCCGCGGCGGTGACCTGCTGATACAGGCTGTTCAGCTGGCCGTTGGCGGCATAGGAGAGGCCGCTGGCCGTGGCACGGTCCGACAGCTCCTGCGCCGACAGGCCGGTGGCGTTGAGGGCCGCGTTGGCCGCCAGGGTGGCCGACACCGGCGTCACCTGGATGATGACCTCCTGGGAGGACTCCACCTGGACTGCGGCGCCGGTGGCCGGGTCGATGGCGGGAGATGTCGAGACGGTGACGGCGGCACCGGCACTGGTGGTCACCGTGGTGTGGGGGACCCCGACCTCACTCTGGGTGCGGCTGGGATACCATTCCACCGCCAGGACCTGGCTGCCCATGGCCACCGCAATCGCTGCGGCCACCGATGCGCTGGCCAGATTTCGGACCAACTTGTTGTTCATGTTTACGTACCTCCATTGGATGATGTATTGTGCGAATGACCCCGGCCGTAGCCGTAGTCACTGCTACCGTAATAGCGCTGGTAGTAGGCACTGGCCCGGCGTCCGGTCTCGACACGGTTGAGAACCATCCCCAACAGGGGCGTCTCGGTCCGCTTGAGCAGCTGGGCCGAATGCTCCACCAGCTTGCGGGGGGTGCTCCCGCTGCGCACCACCAGGACGCTTCCGTCGCAGTGGCGGGCAATGTTCAGTCCGTCCGCCACGCTGCACAGGGGCGGCGTATCGATCAGGACGGTGGGGAATTGCCCGGAACAGTAGTCCACCATCTGGGCAAAATGGGGGCTCTCCAGCAAAATTGTGGGGTTTGCAATGGTGGAGGCCACCGGAATCATATAACCATTTGGAATATTGGTCTTGTAGATGACATCCTGGATGTCCGCTTTCCCGGCCAGATAGTGGGCCGCGCTCATCAGTTTTTCCTGGTTGGCGCTGCGGATGCCGTATTTGCGCCGCATCTCCGAATTTCGGAAATCGCAGTCGATCAGCAGCACCGGATTCCCCACCTGGGCCATCTGGCGCCACAGCTGGATGGTCAGAAAACTCTTGCCCTCATTGGGGACGCTGCTGGTCATCATGATGGTGCGGATCTGATCCCCGCAGAAGCCCAGATTGATCCGCAGCTGGTTCAGGGCTTCCGCCACTCCAAAGGGCAGCTCGGGCATGGAATGGATTTTCAGCTCTTTCATGTGGCATCCTTTCGGCGGAACCAGCCTGTCCGGGGTTTGTCCTCCCCATCCCCCGACTCGGGGATGGCGGCCAGAGGCTGAATCCCAAAATATTTGGCCAGGTCGTCGGGTATCACAAAGGTGTCATTCAGCAGATGGCGTCCCACCAGGACGGCGCAGCAGAGCGCCGCCCCCAGCACACCCCCCAGCATCAGATTGTACAAATAGCTGGGGCTGGCCTTCTGGACCGGGACAATGGCTTCCTCCACCAGGTTGGGCTCCTGGGTCTCCATGATCTGGGGCAGGTAGACCCGGGCCAGGGACACCAGCTCATTGGCGATGGAGGCGGCCTGATGGGGTTCGGGATGGGAGACGGTGACCTTCAGAATCCGGGTGTCGGATGCGTTGGTGATCCGAATCATCTTCTCCAGGTCCTGGGTGGTCATCCCTTCCAAAGCGAGACGGCTGATGACATCCTCCAGCAGGGGACGGCTGCGCATCAGTTCCTGGTAGTCTGCGGTCAGCTGGGAGCCGATCTGCAGGTCGGTGAGGTTGACCACCGAATTGTTGGAGGCGGAGACAATGTACAGGCTGGAAGTGGCCTCATAGAGGGGGGTGATGCAGAACCGGGTGATGACCAGCGCGGCCGCCGCACCGGCGGCCAGGCATCCGAGAATCACCCAGATCCGTCCCCACAGCAGGTAGAACAGTTCCACCAGGTCCACTTCGCTCTCCCCGGGGGTCATATCCCAGCCGGCCGGGGTTTCGTTGAGGGCTTCGCGATGTTCCATAGGGCGCAATGTAACTCCTGATTTCAGATTTCTTGGTAGAACAGCTCCAGAATGGTCTGCTGGAGGCTGTCCTCATCCAGATAGTAGGCCCAGTAGCCGTCCTCCACCGTGTTTTCGCCGTCGATGGTCAATACGGGCAGCTGGGTATACTGTTGCAGCCGGGCAGCGATGTTCACCGCCTGGCCGCTGGAAAGGTCGGTGATGATATAGTCGGACGCCGCCTGATAGGCCGTCACCACAAAGGAGGGGTCCAGCCGCCGGACCTGTTCCTCAAAGGCCCGCAGGAACTGGCGCTGGCGGTCCATCCGGGCCAGATTGGTCTGGTCGTCCACATTCTGGCGGGTGTGGACATAGGCCAGGGCCTGTTCCCCGTTGAGGGTGACGGTTTGCCCCTCCACCAGTGTGGGGTCCGCCGCCGACAAGTCCGATGTGACGGTGATAGGCACACCGCCCACCAGGTCCACCAACACCCCCACCCCGCCCATGGTCAGGGAAAAATATCCGTCGATGGGCTGGTCTCCCAGCAGCATGGACACCGCCCGGAGGTTGTTTTCACAGCTCTGTTCCCGGCCATTGCCATAGGCGTGGGCCAGGGCAATCTGCTGGCGGATGGTATAGGGCACCGTCCCCATCATGCTGAGGACCGGCACCTCCACCATGCTGTCCCGGTTGATCTGGAGGAGCTGCCAGGTCTCGGCCTCGTTGTCCAGCACCAACAGCATTTGGGCGTCGGCCTGGCCGCCGGCGATGTAACTCTCGGTTCCCACCGCCTTGCCCATCACGTCGATGCCCAGAAACAGGTAGCTCTCCACATTCTTTTTTTGGCGGTAGGTGCGGCCCGCCACCGTCACTTCTTCCAGATAGACGGGGGCGCGGTGGTCGCTGCCACTGCCCATCGCAGGGGGTTCGGCGCCGGCCGCATCCCAGCGTTGGAGGGCATAGCCTCCCCAGCCCAGGGCAGCCAGAGCCAGGGCGGCCGCTCCTGCCGCCCGGAAAAAATCCCGCCGGCTGAGATGGCGGTCTCGATGGTCTCTCATGGGTTTGTCCCAGGGACGGCCAGCCCCAGCAGGTCCGCTGCATTCCGGTCCAGCCGGTCCAGAAAATCCGGTCCCAGCCGCTGGGCCGCCGTCCTTCTTCCTTCCTGGAGATTTGGCGCCCGGCGGGTCAGATTGTGGCAGTCGCTGGCCAGCAGCGGGAACCGGGCCTCCCGCAGCAATTCCAAAGCCAGCCCCCGGGTTTTCCAGGCCAGCAGAGCGCCGGCATTCACCTGCAGGGCCACCGGCAGCTGTTCCAGACGGCGGATGCGCTCCCGGTTTCCCTGGAAGGCACAAAAGCGCTCGGGATGGGCCAGAATCACCCGGCATTCCCGGTCCAGCACCAGAGCCGCCACCTCTTCCATCTGGAATTCATTCCAGACCGCAAAGGGCATCTCCAGCAGCAGGGTCCGGGTTCCCTTCACGCAGAGCCGTTCCAGATCGGGGCACTCGCTGATCCCCGCAAAAAAGGCTGTCTCGGATGCCGGCAAGAGCCGGAGCAGCCCGGGGGTCAGGGCGGGCAGCAGACGTTTCAGCGCGGCCTCCCGCCGGGCAGAAAAAGAGGCCACCGTCTCCCGGCTGGCATAGTAATGGGAGGTACAGCAGACGGCACCGATTCCCTGCCCGGCCTGCCGCCGCAGCATTTCCAGCGACGTTGCCACGTCGGGGCTTCCATCGTCCATCCCGGGCAGGACATGACAGTGAAGATCCATCAGCGTTCCAGACGGCATTGCAAAACCCTCCTCCTCTCTGCTATACTGGGCGCGTCTTCCATCCCCCGGCCGCTGAGGCGATGGGCCTGGGGGGACAGATGGGACCGGCCTTTTCCCTCCCCGGTGGGAAGGGAAAGAGATCTTCCATCTGGAAAATGGAAGCTCTCCCCTCCAATTTTCAGGCTGCGCCCGGATTTAGGCGATCCGCTGCCCCCTGACAGACCCCTTGCGACCCCCGCCGGGGGAAGAAAAAATCCGGTCCATCTCCCGCCGCATCCGGGGCAGGTTGGAGTGTACATAGCGTTTCAGGGTGATGTTGGCGTCGGTGTGGCCCATCATCTGGCTGAGGGTCTTGATGTCACAGCCCGCCTGCAGGCAGGTGGTGGCAAAGGTATGCCGCAGCAGATGGGGGCGGACCTTCCGCACCGCAGCCCGCCGCAGATAGCCCTGGATGCTTCTGCGGTAGCACCGGGGCTCCACCGGCTTCCCTTCCTTTCCCGACAAAAACCAGCAGTCCGGCTTTCTTTCCCGTCCCAGCTGGGCCAGCAGGGACAGCAGACGCCGCGGGATGGGAATCTCCCGGCCTGAACTGCGGGTCTTGGGGGTCTGGATCACCAGTTTGGTGCGGCCGTCGGAGCCATAGATCCGGCTCACCGTCCGGCGCACCGTCAAAAGCCCGGCCTTGAGGTCAAAATCGCCCCATTGCAGTCCGCAGACTTCGCCAATGCGGAGCCCCAGCTCCATTTGAAGGAGCAGGCCCGCCTTCCGCGGGGTGGGCCGCTCCAGCACAAAGGCCCGCACCTGGTCTTGTTCCGCCGCCGACAGGGGTTCATCCGGGCGGGGCTGGGCCTGGGGCAGCTTGACACAGATTTCCATCGGCCGGATCAGCCGCAGGTGGGCCGCGTATTTGCAGATCCGGCGCAGCATCACCAGACATTCCCGGGCCGACGAGCAGCCCAGAGGCCGGTGACTGCCGTCGGACGGGTGCAGCACCCGCAGCATCCCCTGTTCCAGGGCCTGTTCGTCCAAAGTCTGGAGCTCCGCCTCCCCAAAGACCGGCAGCAGGTACCGACGCAGGGTGTACCGGTAATGGGCCAGGGTGGATTCCTTGACCCCGCATCCGATGGAGGCCAGCCACTGCCAGGCCAGCTCCGCAAACCGGACCCGCCGCCCCGACAGCAAATACAGGCCGCTCTCTGCCTTGCGCTGCCGCAAAACCTGCTGCACCTCGGTGTAGCTCCGGCCATAGACCGATCCCCAGACGGCTTTCCGGTCAGGGGTCCGGCCCTTGATGTACCGGCCCTCCCAGCGTCCGTCCTTGCGTCTGCGGATATTTTCGCCATGTTTTGCCATTTTGGACCCTCCTTCGGTCGGCCGGATCTGCCCTCTGTATGGAAAGCACAATTCCCCGGCTGGGCGGCGATGGTTTTTGCGTCAGATTGCCCAGCGCCTGTGAAATCCCGTCGCAAAATGGAAGAAATTGGAAAATTTACCTCATCACTTCCTATTGCAACCGCCCTGGGATCATGATAGAATAGCAGGGCAATTGAACCGGCCGCCGAGACACGACCTTCCATTTTCCAGATGGAAGGTCTTTTTGCTGTCCGCCCGGCTACAGTATGCCCACCCTCTCCCCCGCTCCATACCCGCCCCCAACAAAAAAAGCCGGCCAAAAGGCCAGCTCTCCAGCATCTTCCGCTTGCATTTCGGGAACGACTTTGCTATAATACAAACGTTGTCTAGTACATTGTACTATTTTCAGCAAGAAAGAAGGAGCATTCCATTATGAAGAAACTGATTTCCATCGCACTGGCCGGCTGCCTGGCTGTGAGCCTGGCTGCCTGCGGCAGTTCGTCCAGCACCACTGGCGCATCTTCTGCTGCCAGCACTGCATCTTCCGCCACCAGCACCGCATCCTCTGCTGCCAGCTCCGAGGCTGCCAGCTCTGAGGCTGCCAGCACCAACGGTGCCGAGGCCGAGGCTGCCGCTGAGGGCGTGACCCTGACCGGCGAGGCCGATGGCTTCGGCGGCACCATCACCGCCACCATCACCAAGGACGGCGACACCATCACCGCTGTTACCTTCGATGGTCCCGATGAGACCCCCGATGTGGGCGGCGCTGCTCTGGAGACTCTGGCTCAGCAGGTTGTCGATGCCAACGGCGTTGAGATCGACGGTGTGTCCGGCGCTACCGTGACCACCGAGGGCTGCATCGCTGCTGCACAGGCTGCTCTGGATTCCGAGGGCTAATCAGCACCAAACACCGCCGCACCCCTTGACCCCTCACGGTACATAGACGGTGTGCAGCGGGTGATTTCTTCTCCTTTTACACGCGGCAGGCGCTTTCGGGCGTCTGCCGCCTTTTTATTGGCCCTTGCTTCTTTTTCCGGGTATGGTACAATGGATGCAAGAGCGCGGCGGCTGCCGCCGGAAAGAAGGAACTGCCAATGGCCCTCTCCACCCGGGAAGACATTCTTGCCACGGCCAAGGAACTGTTTACCCGCCACGGATACCACCACGTATCCATGCGGTCCATCTCCTCTGCCATGGGTATCAGCGTCGGAAACCTGACCTACTATTTTCCGCGGAAGGCCGATCTGGCCGACGCCCTCCTGGAACAGGAAATGCGTCAAATCCTCATGCCGGCCCGTCCGGGGCTGGATGCCCTGGATGAATACCTGCGGCGGATGCTGGCGTCCCTTCTGGAACATGCCCGCCTGTTCAGCGATTATCTGATGTTTCTGTCCATCCCCGAACTGGCCGACGGTCACCGGGACCGGGTGGGCCGGCTGCGGGCCAATCTGCTGGACATTCTCCGCGCCCAGGTCAGCGCCGGACTTCTGTATGCCGTGGCGGCGGATCAGTCCACCCTGGAAGATCTGGCCGACCTTCTGATGTACAGCCATATGGGCTGGCAGCAACAGCTGACCCTCTTTCCAGAGCCTGTCCAGCAGGCGATGGATCACCAACGGGCCGCCCTTCAGCCCTGGCTCACCCCTGCGGGCCTGGACGACCTGCGCCGCCTCCATCCCCTCTAAACCAAAAAGCTCCTCCGATCTGCTGCACAGATCGGAGGAGCTTTTGCTGTTGATGCAGGACGGGAAAGAATCACTCGAGGATTTCGGCGCACTTGCCCAGCCATTCGATCACCGGCAGGTGCTGGGGACAAGCGCCTTCGCACTGGCCGCAGTGGATGCAGTCCGAAGCCTTGCCCCGGCCCTCAATGGCCCGGCTGTAGGCCTCTCTGGCCTGCTGGGGCTCATTGCGGGCCAACTGTTTGTTGGCAGCGGCGAAAATCTTGGGAATGAAAATCTGCCGCGGGCAGCCCTCCACGCAGTAGCCGCAGCCGGTGCAGGGAATGGCCGCCGAATGGGCCAAAATCTGCTGGGCCCGGGCAATGGCGTCCCGCTCATCCTGGTCCATCGGACCAAATTGGGTGAAGGTGGCCAGATTGTCCTGCATCTGGGCCAGGTTGGACATGCCGGACAACACCGCCAGCACTCCATCCAGGCTGGCCGCAAACCGCAGCGCCCAGGCGGCGCAGGACCGGCCGGGCCGGACTTTTTCAAACAGCGCCTTGACCTCCTGGGGCGGGTCGGCCAGCGCGCCGCCCTTCACCGGCTCCATGATGACAATCTGTTTGCCGTGGGCCCGGGCAATCCGGTAGTTTTCTCCCGAAGTGACTTCGGGGTTGTCCCAGTCGGCATAGTTGATCTGGAGCTGAACAAAATCCACGTCGGGATGCTGGGTCAGCAGGCGATCCAGCAGAGCCGGCGTCCCATGGAAGGAAAAGCCGTAATGCCGGATCAGCCCCCTGTCTTTCTGCTCCCTGACAAAATCCCACAGGTTCCAGTCGTCGTAGTTTTTGACGTTGGAGTCCTGCACCGCATGGAGCAGGTAGTAATCAAAATACCCTGCGCCGGTCCGCTCCAGGCTCTGTTCCAGCTCGCTCCGGGCTTCCGCCTCGCTCTTGGCAATCCGGGCATTCAGTTTGGTAGCCAGGGTGTAGCTGTCCCGGGGATGGCGCTCCACCAGCGCCTTTCGGGTGGCGTCCTCGCTGCCCGTGTAGACATAGGCCGTATCAAAATAAGTAAATCCCGCCGCCAGGAAGGCATCCACCATCTGGCTGGTCTGGGCCACATCGATTTCCTCCCCGATCTTGGGCAGGCGCATCAGACCAAAGCCCAGGGGCGCATGATTTGCAGCTGTGTTCATCTGTCTCATCCTTTCCGTTTTCCCGCCGGACTGCGCCGGCCTTTTTTCTGGGTCCAGTATAGCACACCGGCCGGGGGTTGGGAATGGGGAGCCGATCCGAAAGATTTTGCATGCACCGATTCCCGGCAGAACAGCCTGTCTTTGTCCGTCTCATCGTTCGCTCTGTTCCGGCTGTTCCAGGGCCCTTTCCAGTCGCTCCGCTGCCGCCGCGTCCTGGGGCGTGGCGCACTCCCCATACCGGGCTTTCAGATAGAGAAGGCGCAGCTGCTGTTCTGCCTCCGGGTCCAGAAAGGGCGTCCGGCCCAAAAGGTCCAGACTGGTCTCGGAGGTTTCCCAGGTTGCACCGTGCCGGGCCTGCCGCTCCAAATATCTGCCATAGGCCCGCCGGACCCGGGCGTTGGGACTGAGGAAAAAGGACGGCCACCGCCGGTGCATTCTGCGGGAGGACCTACGGGTTTTGGCCTGGCCTGCCTCGGCCAGGGGAACCTTGTTCTTTTGGAACAGACGGCGGAACAGCAGGATGCAGCCGATCCCCAGCAGGGCGACCCCCGCAACCTTCAGCGCCAGTACGCCGTTGAACAGCGGCTCTTCTGCCGGGGCAAAATCTCCGCCGCCGGGTATCCGCCCGGGGACGCTTTCCAGCACAGCCGGGTCCTGATTTCCGCTTCTGGCTGCAATCCAGTACAAAAGTGCTGTGATGGCAGGCAGGAGCAAATGTTCTGCCGCCCACGCTATCAGCGAAAGCGGGACCGTCAGAACCGGAACTACCAAGCCAAAATAGACTGCTCCCCCAGCGGTCTGTGCCGCGCCGAGCACTGTGGGGCAGCTGACCAGAAAGCCAAACACGCCCAACAGGATCAGCAGTCCGGCATTGGCCAGCAAATAACCGGGATTGCGGTATAGGGCCGGAGCCTGACGCAAAACCCGCATCAAAAAGATTTGGAGCAAAACAGCCCAAACAGCCAAAGGCAGCGAAACAGCCAGCATCACCTTGCCATTCCAAGCCAGGCTGAGGAGGACAGCAAAGACCGGGTAAGCCTTGCAGAACAAGAGAAAAATATCTGCCTGCCGGTCTGCCGAAAGGAGATATTCGCCCTTCCAGGCAAGGTACAGGGGATAGAAAACGGCGGGCAGATAGGCCGCCCGGTCCACCCAATCGGGCACCAGCAGCAGTCCCAGCAGGGAGACGGCCGCACAGCCGGTCCGCAGGATGGGGCGATTCAGGAAACAGGCGGAGACGCCATAACAGAGGGCCGGCAAAAGCAGAATCTGCGCCGCCGGCGTGCCGCCGAGGCAGGCCGCAAAGAAGGCTGCAAAGGCGCTGTAGATCAGCAGATCGCCCATCATCCGCAGCCCGTGGAGAAAAGCGGTCATTCTGCGTCCTCCTTTCCTGTCGGCTGTTCCGGTCTGAGAATCAAAAGGCTGCGGCCTGGTGCCAGGTGCAGGCAGGACCGCACCGTTTCTTCCGGCTGGGTGGTAATCATGATACAGCTGTCCTGGGTGCCGGGGCCAAAATATTCGGTACAGAACCGCTCACAGGATTCCGCAGGCTGGCCCGCCGCCCGGCCCAGAATTTCCAGCGCCCGGCGGAAATGTTCCGTCCCGTATCCACGTCCGGTTTCCAGGGGCTTGTTCCACTGATTGCCCGCCACAAGGGCCCCATTGATGAGGACATCAAAGGTGGAATTGACCGCCATCCGGTAGATGATCGCTTTTTCTTCCAGCATCCGGCAGACCGTCCGCGCCATCGAATAACACGCCTCCACCGCCGGCATCTGTTCTTCCGACGAGGCGTCGGCGTGCACCAGCACCGCCACCCGGGGCTCGGTGGTGGAGTCGTATTGTTTGCTGATGAGCCCCATTCCCCGGGCGCTCTGTTTCCAGGAGATGGACCGCATGGGGTCCTGACTGGTATAGGGCCGGTAACCCGCCGTCAAAATCGGGTCCTGGTACAAAAAGCGGTTGACCGCCAGCTCCCCCAAAAAGCCGCCCATGGCGGTATCCAGCGCCGGCATGGTCCACTCCCGGGGCGGGACAATCAGCTCCTGCAAACCGGTCACCCGGCGGGTCATTTCGGTCATCCCCAGAAAGTCGCCGCTGCCCAGGTACAAAGGCTCCAGCAGATACCGGCCCCGCCTGGAAAGCCGCACTTCCACCTGCCAGGCCGCCTCCTGATGGGGTTTGAGCCAGGTGACATACCGGACCGTCCGCCGCCCATAAGATCCTTCTGGACAAAATCTGCATCCTGGATTGCAAAGTCCTGATTCAGATGGAGTTTCAGCGAAATCATCAGCCGGGGCCAGCCCTTCCGGTTCCGCAAGGTCAAGTGCAGACGGGCCGGCCGCCCCGGTTCCGCCAAGACATCTTCCGGCATCATACCGGCTTCCAGACCGTCCAGGGCGTGGTTTTGGGCATAGGACTGGAGCCCCAGAGCCAGCACCACCAGGGCCAGTACAAACACCAGGATGGTCACAGGGTTTCCAGCGGCACCGGGATGCTTTGCAGCAGCTGCTGCATCCGGTGGGCCGCCGCCTCCGCATTCATGCCCCCGCCCAGGGTCAGGCGATGGCACAGCACGGCCGGTGCCAATTCCTTGATGTCTTCCGGGATGACGTATTCCCTGCCCCGCACTGCGGCCAGGGCCTGGGATGCCTTGTACAGCGCGATGGCGCCCCGGGTGGAAACGCCGCCGGCGAAACTGCTGCGGGTTCGGGTGGCCTCCACCAGGTCCATCAGATAATTTTTGACATCGTCGCTTACCTTGACCTCGGTATAGGCCGACCGCAGACAGGCGGTCTGTTCCGGCGTCACCAGCGTTTCCAGGCTGTCCAGAACGGCCCGGGTGGAAGGCCGGGCGATGACTTCCAGCTCCTGCTCCCGCTGCATATACCCCAGGGACAGCCGCATGAAAAACCGGTCCATCTGGGCATCCGGCAGCGGAAAGGTCCCAAAAGACTCCAATGGGTTCTGCGTGGCCAGCACCATAAACGGCTCTTTCAGTTTGGTGGTGACGCCGTCCACCGTGATCTGCCGTTCCTCCATGGCTTCCAGCAGGGCGGACTGGGTCCGGGGGGTGGCGCGGTTGAGCTCATCCGCCAATACAAAATGACTGAACAGCGGTCCCGGCCGGAACTCAAACTCCCCGGTTTTCTGATTGTAAAAGTTGATGCCCGTCAGGTCGGAAGGGAGCAGATCCGGCGTAAACTGAATCCGTTTGCAGTCTCCGCCCACCGTCCGCGCAAAGGCCCGCAGCAACATGGTCTTTCCGGTGCCGGGCTTATCCTCCAGCAGCAGATGACCGGAACAAATAAAACAGACCAGAATTTTCTCGATCACATCTTCCTTGCCCACGATCACCCTGGAACAGTTGGAAACAATCTTTTTCGCATACTCCGTAAATGCGGCTACTTCCACAGTCTTTTCCTCCCTCTGGATCATATGGATGCTATTACCATACCATCCCGGTTGGGGTATGTCAATGAATCTCCTTTGCATCCGGGGGCATCTCAGCACCGAAAAAGGGCAGCTTGTCTCTGTGATCCGGGGCTGTGACGGAATGGACGGATATCGAGAAGGTCTCGGTGCATTTCCTGCAACTCCATTTTATACCGGTTTTCACCTTCTTTTCCGGCTTCTCAAAACCG
>CALWZL010000027.1 GCA_944385995.1 uncultured Faecalibacterium sp. | reverse complement strand
CCAACCCATTGACACTTGCCCCCAACCATGGTATTCTGTTGGAGTACCTGTAATACAGGTAGACCGATACAACACGAAATTGCGCGGCGCCGGCAGGCGGCTGTGCATCCAAAGGGAGGATTCCTATGTCCATCTTTCAGAAGCCGACCCGGCATCAGTTCATCGTGACCGCCTGCGTGCTGGTCTGGATTTTCATCGTCAACGTGGCCGCTGTCGCCCTCGGCATTGCCGGGTGGCCGCTGTATTTTGTGACCATCTTCTTCTTTGCCCTGGGGGCCGACATGAAGAATATCCCCAATATCTTCGCCGGCGGCACCCTGGGCCTGGTGGCCGCCCTGGCCCTCTATGCGGGAACCTTTGGTCTGGCCCCCTATCTGGGCCTGCTGGGCGCCTTTGCCATCAGCATCGGCGTGATTCTGACCGTCATCATCCTGGGCGGCACCGTCTGCCCCATGGTCTGCAACAATGTGGCCTTTGCCTATCTGACGGTGGCCACCGTCAATTTTGAGGAGATCACCCCCGCCATCATTGGCTCTGAGCTGATTACCTTCTGGATTGGCGGCGCCGTCATCCTGGGCGGGTCCCTGGTGGCTGCGTCCATCGGCAATAAGATAGCCGCCGCGGGCCATGCCGGGGCCGCCGGGGCGGAAACAGCCGGCGAAAACTGAAGCCGGATTGTAAAATAGCCCGCCGGATGCTACAATAGAACTGTATCACTGAGCAAAGGAGCATCCGAGGATGGCTATTCAAAAAGTTGTAAAGAGCAGTGTCAGCCAGCAGGTCTTTGACCAGCTGCGTCAACAGATTCTGTCCGGCAGCTGGAAACCCGGCGACAAGCTCCCCTCCGAGAATGAGCTGGCGGCCCAGTTTGGGGTGAGCCGGGTGACGGTTCGCAACGCGCTGCAAAAGCTGAGCGGCCTGGGCCTGTTGGAAACCCGCTTCGGCGAAGGCTCCTTTATCCGGGGGCCCGAGTCGGGAGCGGCGCTGAACCAGCTGGTGCCCATGCTGTATCTGGGCCGGGAGACCCTGCGGGACATTCTGACCTTCCGGCGGATGGTGGAAGGTCCCATCTGTGAAATTGCCTGCCGCCGGGCCACCGACGGCGAAATTGCCCAGCTGCGGGAACTGCTGGGACAGATGGAGCGGGCCGAGGCGGATTTGGCGGCCTTTGCCAAGCTGGACAGCGAATTTCACTGTATGCTGGCCCGTCTGACCCGCAGCAAGATGATGCAGCAGATCTACCAGATCATCGACGACGCCATCCAGTCGGCCTACCGGCAGAACGCCCGGCGTCAAAGCGTGCCGGTGGCCCTCCACTGGTACCGGGAGATTCTAGCGGCCTTTGAGGCCCGGGATTCGGCCCGGGCCCGGGAAGCCATGGAACAGTCCCTGGCCCAGACCTTTTGGATTTCCACCGTCTACCAGAACGTCATCAACATGGAGTCGGCCTGGCCCCAGCGGGTGGCAGTCCGCTGGTATGACGAGCAGGCCGGCGCCGTCCGGGAAGTCACCTATCGGGAATATGCCGCCGATATCCGCCGGATGGTGGGTTATCTGCGCCGGAGCCTGCCGGGAATCCGGGGCCGTCACCTGGGCCTGCTGGCCCGGAG
This sequence comes from uncultured Faecalibacterium sp., assembly GCA_944385995.1. Classification (GTDB taxonomy): domain Bacteria; phylum Bacillota; class Clostridia; order Oscillospirales; family Ruminococcaceae; genus Faecalibacterium. Next base: position 24,473 of record CALWZL010000027.1, on the reverse strand, counting down.
CGGCTATCCCTATGCGGTGGCGATTTTCGGGAGCATTCTGGCGGGGGCGGTGGCCGTCCCCCTCAACAACGAAAAAGACTGGCCCCAGCTCTCGGACGAAATCGCCCGGGCCGATGTGGATTGCCTGCTGACCGACGGGTCCTATCAGGAGCGGGAGCCGGCCTTTGGGAGCTATCAGGGCCCGGTGCTGGACATTGGGGCCTTCAGCGGCTGCACCGAACAGGCCGAGCTGACCGAGTGCGAGGATCAGGACGCGCTGGCCCTGATTCTCTTTACTTCCGACACCAGCGGCCGCGGCAAGGGGGTTATGCTGAGCCAGCGGAATCTGTTTGCCCCCATGCGGCTGTTCACCGAGCCCTTTGATTCGGTCCGCAAGCAGTTCGGCCTGCCGGAGGACTACCAGTTCGCGGCCTTCAATGTCCTGCCGCTGTTCCACATTGCAGCGCTGACCAGCCTGATTTCCTGGAGCATCAGCGGGAATGCGGTGCATTTCTGCACCGATCTGCGGCGGTTTTACAGGGATTTGGCCGCCATGCCCAGTGACGCCATGGCGGTGGTCCCCACCCTGCTCAAGTCCATCCATCACGACGTGATGAAAGGCAAGGCCGGCCGTCTGGGCAAGATGCGCCTGTTCACCTGCGGGGCGGCCATGTACGACCCCCAGATGCTGGCCGACCTGATTGACCGGGGTTTTACCATCATTCAGACCTACGGCCTCACCGAGACGGTGGGAGACGGCGGCTGGAACAGCGCCCAGGACCCGGCTCACCTGTCCTCGGTGGGCCTGCGGGACCCGGATATGGAGTATCGCCTGGAAGAGGGCGAGCTGTGCATGAAGGGAGACGCGGTCATGCTGGGCTATTACAAAGACCCGGCGGCCACGGCGGCGGTGCTGCGGGACGGATGGTTCCACACCGGGGACCTGGCCCGGATCGACGCCGACGGATATATCTACCTGACCGGGCGGAAAAACAACCTGATGATTCTTCCCAGCGGGGAAAATGTCAGCCCCGAGGAGCTGGAAAGCCTGCTGAGCCGGAACCCGGCCATCCGGGAAGTGCTGGTGGAGCAGCGGGAGGGCAAAATCTGCGCCCGGATTTCCTGCCGGGACGGGGTGCGGGATGCGGTGCGGGCCTTTGTGACCCAGACCAACCGGACCTTGCCCCTCTACAAGCGGATCACCGCGGTGGAATTCACCGAACAGCCCCTCCCCCGCAATGCCCTGGGCAAACTGGTCCGGGGATGACCTGTTATCTGTGCGATCCCGATGGATTCGATTTCCTTTACTCCTCCTTTTTGCTTTCAGGACAAAGCAACCAACGCCCCCGTTCCGGCCAGGCCGGAACGGGGGCGTTGGTATGTCAGGATGTCAGATCAGGTCAAAGGGGGATCAGACATCGGTCTTCCACAGGCCGTGGAGGTTGCAGTAGGCGTAAGCAGCCACAACCTTGTCGCCCTCTGCCAGGGTAAAGACGGCCTTGGGCTCGGCGTTGGCAGCCAGCTCCTTGCGCTGGACGCCCTGTTCGGTCTCCACAACCACCCACTGGATCAAGTGAGCGTCGGTCATGGGATGGGCCACAGAACCAACCACCACGGTGACGGTGCTGCCCTCGACGGTGACGACGGGCTTGTGCTTCTCGCCGGCAGCGTCAACGGTGTTGGGAACCAGTTCCTTCATGGGCTGGCCGCAGCAGATCATGGGGACGCCAGAGCTGTGAACCATTTCCACCAGGTTGCCGCAGTGGCTGCAAACGTAGAACTTCAACTCTTTCATGGTATTCTCTCCTTTGATGTTGGTTTGTTGTGTATGGCAGGGACCGCATCCGGCGGTCTGTGTTTCTTTTGGTTTCGGAGCGCCTCGCTCCTGATGGTCTTAGTATACCCGATTTCTCCTGTTTCGTCTGTGACTGCATCACTTTACAGGAATCATTCCTGAATAAGGCCAAAGTGAACGGCGGCCTTCCAGATGCCGTCCCGGTCCACCCGGTCGGTGACGTAGTCGGCGGCGGCCTGGACGGCGGGGGCGGCGTTGCCCATGGCCACCCCGATGCCCACAGCCCGGAGCATGTCGATGTCGTTGCCGCCGTCGCCGAAGGCGATACATGCGTCGGCCTGGATGCCGTGGCGGGCCATCATCCGGGCCAAACCCTCGGCCTTGCCGCCGTCGGCGGGGATGATGTCAGCAAAGGCCTCATTCCACCGCACCGCCCGGCAGCCCGGCACCTCCCGGCCAAAGACGGCGTCCATCGCAGGGGGTATGTAGAGGCTCAGCTGGTAGGTGGTGTGGGTCAGAGCCCGGACAGGATCTTCCACCGGATTCTGGGGCGGGTGGATGCCGGCGGCCAGACAGAGGTCTTTGGAGGCCTCAGTATGCCGGTTGTCGTAGGAATAGGTTTCTTCGCAGAAGGTGCAGGCGGTGTCGGGATGCCGGTCCAGCCACCGCAGCAGGGCGGGGATGGATTCCCGGGGCAGGGCCCGGACAAAGAAGGGGGTCAGGTCCTGGTCGGCGCAGAACTGGCCGTTGGTCAGGACATAGCCGTCAAAGGGAAAGGACTGGATGGGGGGAAGCCGTTTCAGATGGAAGGGCGGCCGGCCGCTGGCAATGAACAGCTTGATTCCGGCCCGGCGCATCCCCTGAAGGGCCCGGAGGGTGGAGGCCGGCATCTGCCGGTCCCCGAAGGTCAACAGGGTGCCGTCGATGTCGAAAAAGGCGGCGCGGATCTTCTCCATGGTCACAGTTCACCTGCCTTGAGCTTGTCCAGCACCTGGGTCAGGCTGTCGCATTTCATGGTGTAGAGGCTCTGCATCTCGGCGTCGTCCGGCATCAGGTCGGGGACCATCACGGTGACAAAGCCACCCGCCGCGCCGGCCCGGACACCGTTGTGGCTGTCCTCCAGCACCAGGCAGGAAGCGGGCTCCACCCCGATGGCTTTGGCCCCCAGCAGGAAGGCTTCCGGGTCGGGCTTGGAGCGGGTGACCATCTCCCCCGAGATGATGGCCTTGAACCGGCTGGTCATCTGCCAGTTGTCCAGGTTGCGCCGGATGACGCTCTCCCCGCTGGAGGAGACCACCGCCATCGGAATGCCCTTTGCCTCCAGCCAGTCCAGCAGAGGGTCCAGGCCCGGCTTTTTGGGGACCGGGGCCAGGAATTTTTCGTGGGCGATCTTGTCAAATGCAGTAATGATGGCGTCGGCGGGACAGTCGGGGCCGTAATAGCTGCGGAGCACCGCCCGCAGGTTTTCCCCTGCGGCGCCCCGGGCCGACTGGTCCAGGCCCTCCTTGAAGGGCAGGCCGAACAGCGCCAGCGCCGGCGCCCAGGACTCGCCCCACAGGGGTTCGGTGTCGAACATCAGGCCGTCCATATCGAAAAGAACACCTTGTATCATACAGTCATCCTTTGTGTTTAGTCGGCGCCCGGACAGGAAATTTTTGTGCCGTGCGCAGGTGTGGTTTTGACGGTGTGGTTTTTGTAGGTGTTCCAGGTGGGCTCATAGTCGGAGGTCGCTTGATTGCCCCACATATCCCAGCCTGGACGATCACCTCGTGCAAAAAGTTCAATATAAGGACCAGGTGAGCAGCGCTCGATGATTTCAACCATTTCGTCCGGTTTGCGAGAATGCTCTCGTTTCTGGGTGCGGACCAGGTTGACTTGAGAACGGGCGGGAGCAAGGGTGCGATTGTTTTCTCCCCGGATGCCAAACAGCAAAATTTCTGTTACGTTGCGGAAATAAAAGCCGACCCCTCGTCCGTCCGGCTGCCCATCCTTGCGCACTTTTTCCCAAATGATGTTGCCCTTGTATTCAAAGCCCCATGCCTTCATGACAGCGAGCCCTTCCGGCAAAAGTGCATTGGGAACCCACAAGTACAAATGACTTTTTTCTGCCGCAATGGACGGAACAGGCAGGGCTTCAATTTCGTTCAGGCTCATGGTCGGATAGCGATTCAGCCGTTTGTGTTCAGGAGCAACTTTGCCGGTCCGATTCTGAAAACGCCAGGGTGGATCGGCATAAATGGTGGCATAGGTTCTCCCTTGGCAGAAGGACAGCAGATTTTCGCTGGTCATCTTCATTTCACTCATACTGTTCCCTCTTTCCAGTCTGCAATACATGCTTTTTGAATGCCAATGGCAAGGATAGGACATCCTCCGTTTCTGCGGGAATCCAGACGGGACAGCAATTTTCCCATCCAGGTGGTACTTGCTCCATATTTGCGGATAATAGGCTTGCCGGACGTATCACATACAACTTTAAACACATCATCCAGTTCCTTGGAGCGGGTAATAATCACGCCTGCGCTGATGATGCCGCATTCATAATAGGTGCGCATCGCCATCAGATCCCGGTCAAATGTTTGGTCTTTGCTGTTCCATTCCAGGTCGATTGCCAGGCGGTTTTTGAGAAAATCGATGTTATGGCCGTCAATGTACTGAACAATGGTCTTTTGCTCAAACGGAACGGAGGAAAACCGACCGCGCTGATCGGCCTGGCGCGGATAGAATTTGATGAGAAGATCGCCTGAAATGCGAATTTCTCTCCAGCCGTAAGGATAGAGAATGCGGTCAATCTTTTTGGGAATATTGGTTTCATTGCCGCCGGCCTGCTGCAAGTCCTGGATGGTGATGGAAAATTTTTGCAGACATTCGACCAATTCGTTCCATTCTTCCGGGAAGGCCTGGGTTATAATCTCCAGAGCGTGATTGTAATTGAAAAATTCAAATTTTTCACGGAGTTCAGATGAAATATACGATTCAATGTCCATAAAAATCCCCCCCTTTCGCCTTCGATGAAAAACCCAGTGTTATTATAGCACAATCCGGCGCAACTTACAGCACCCTAAGATGAAAATATATGCCGTCCCTCTTGTAAAATTTTCACTTGTTATTATAATAAGAACTAACATTTGGCGAAAGCGGCAGGGCGGTGGGCCCGTGCGCCTTTCGTGCAAGAGTGAGAAAAGAGGGAATATCATGTTGGATATCAAAATCACCCGTACCGCCTCCCCCAAGGCGAAGCCGCAGGACGAGTCCAAGCTGGGCTTTGGCAAAATCTTCACCGATCACATGTTTGTGATGGATTACACCGCCGGCGAGGGCTGGCACGATGCGCGGATCGTGCCCTATGGCCCCTTTGAGCTGGACCCTGCCACCACCGTCTTCCACTATGCCCAGGAGATTTTCGAGGGCATGAAGGCATACCGCACCGCCGACGGCACCATTCAGCTGTTCCGTCCTGACTGCAATGCAAAGCGGATGCAGGATTCGGCGGACCGTCTGTGCATCCCCAAGATCCCGGAGGAGGACTACATCCAGGCCGTCAAGGCCATCGTGGATGTGGACCGCGACTGGGTGCCTCACACCGACGGCGCATCCCTGTACATCCGTCCCTTCGTCTTTGCCACCGATGTGGGCCTGGGCGTGCACGCTTCCCACCACTACACCTTCTGCATCATCTGCTCTCCCTCCGGCGCCTACTACGCTGAGGGCATCAACCCCGTCCGCATCTACGTCGAGGATGAGTACATCCGCGCCGCGCCCGGCCTGACCGGCTTCACCAAGTGCGGCGGCAACTACGCTGCCTCCATCAAGGCCGGCGAGCTGGCCGAGGAGCAGGGCTACGCCCAGGTTCTGTGGCTGGACGGCGTCGAGAAGAAGTACGTCGAGGAAGTCGGCAGCATGAACATCATGTTCAAGATCGACGGCAAGGTCTACACCGCCGCCACCGTCGGCACCGTGCTGCCCGGCGTCACCCGCCGCAGCTGCATCGAGCTGCTGAAGGACTGGGGCTATGAGGTCATCGAGGGCAAGCTGGCCATCGCCGACATCATGAAGGCCGCCAAGGAGGGCAAGCTGGAGGAAGTCTTTGGCACCGGCACCGCCGCTGTCGTCTCCCCCGTCAAGGAGCTGGTCTGGAAGGGCGAGCACGCCTACATCGGCGACGGCAAGATCGGCCCTGTCACCCAGAAGCTCTACGACACCATGACCGGTATGCAGTGGGGCCGCCTGCCCGACACCAAGGGCTGGATTGTCCCGGTGGAAAAGGTCTACTAAAACGTATCTGCTGACACACTGAACTCCCGCCCCGCAAGACAGGCGGGAGTTTTTTGGCGGCAAAAGGCTTTACTTCTGCGCTTTACTGTGATAAACTATATTACACGTTCGCGGCGGGTAGGCCGGAGCGTGGGGTGCGGTGTCCGGCCCAGGGCCGCAGCCGGACCCAGAGAGGGAACAACAATGGTCAGGAAATGGAGTGTCCCCTACCCCGGGGTCAACGGGGAGGAAGAGCGGGACGCATATCTTTACCTGCCCGTGGATTATGACCGGGAGCCGGACCGCCGGTATCCGGTGCTGTACATGTTTGACGGGCAGAATGTTTTTTGGGATCAGGATGCCACCTATGGCAAGAGCTGGGGTCTGGAAAAGTTTCTGGACGAAAACCAGGTGCCTCTGATTGTGGCGGCGCTCCAGTGCAACACCGGGGAACACTATGAGCGGCTGGACGAGTATTCTCCCTACCGCTTTGAGGAAAAGGAGCTGGGCCGGTTCGAGGGCCACGGGGACGACACCATGCAGTGGTTCATCCGGGAGCTGAAAGGCTATGTGGACAGCGAATGCCGGACCCTGCCCGACCGGGAACACACCTTCATTGCGGGCAGCTCGATGGGCGGCCTGATGAGCCTGTACGCCCTGTTCAAGTACAACAACGTGTACAGCCGGGCGGCGGCCCTGTCCCCGTCCATCTGGGTGGCGCCGGACCGGCTGAAAGCCCTGGTGGCCCGGGCCAAGATCCAGCCCGATACCGTGCTGTATATGGATTACGGCTCGGAGGAAATGGGCAATCATAAGAGTATGCGGCGGGATTTCGGGTCCTTCGGGACCAAGGTCATGGGCCGCGGGGTCCATCTGACCCTGCGGATCGTGCCGGGCGGCACCCACAGCGAGGCCAGCTGGGAACGCCAGCTCCCCTTCGTGATGGAAACTCTGTTCTACGGTCTCGACGTATAAGGAGGCAGCAATGGAAACGCAATATTTCAAGGAATACAGCCCCGCCCTGGGGCGGGAGATGGAATGCAAGCTGTACGGCCACGCCGGCCGGCCCATGCTCTTCATCCCCTGCCAGGACGGCCGGTTCTTCGATTTTGAAAACTACAAGATGGCCGAAACTCTGGCCCCCTGGATCGAGTCGGGCCAGGTGATGGTTTTGTCCATTGACACCATGGACAAAGAGAGCTGGTCGGACAAGCAGGGGGACCCCTATTGGCGGATTCGCCGCTACGAGCAGTGGCTGGACTACATCGTGGGCGAGGCCTGCCCCATGCTCCAGCACATCGCCTGTGAGAAAAACGGCTGGGACAGCCTGCCCGGCGTGATTCCTTTCGGGTGCAGCCTGGGGGCCACCCACGCCCTGAATCTCTATCTGCGGCACCCCGACCTGTTCGACGGGTGCCTGGCCCTCAGCGGCATCTACACTGCCAGCTATGGCTTTGACGACTATATGGATGATGTGGTCTACCGCAATTCGCCGGTGGACTACATGGCCAACTTCCCCACCGATCACCCCTTCATGGACTATTACCGCGCCAAAAAGGCGGTGGTCTGCTGCGGCCAGGGCGACTGGGAGATGCCCGCCACCACCTGGCGGATGAAGGAAATCTTCGAGCAGAAGGGGATTCCGGTCTGGGTGGACCTGTGGGGTGCCGATGTCTGCCACGACTGGCCCTGGTGGTACAAACAGGTGGCCTACTATATGCCCTATCTGCTGGGCTGACGGGGCTGCGGCGCCTTTGACTTTGTTTCCCCGGCCGGAACGCGGCCGTCCTGAACTGTGAAAAGAGGAATCTGTATGAAAAATTTCATCTTCATCTCCCCGAACTTCCCCACCAACTACTGGCAGTTCTGCCATGAGCTGAAGAACAACGGGATGAACGTCCTGGGCATCGGCGACCAGGCCTACGACGAACTGATGCCGGAACTGAAAGAGAGCCTGAACGAGTACTACAAAGTCGGCAGCCTGGAGAACTACGACGAAGTCTACCGCGCCGTGGCCTTCTTTGCCTTCAAGTACGGCAAGATCGACTGGCTGGAGTCCAACAACGAGTACTGGCTGGAGCAGGATGCCCGGCTGCGCACCGACTTCAACATCACCACCGGCTTCCATCTGGAGGACATCCCCCGGATCAAGTACAAGAGCAAGATGAAGGCCTACTACCAGAAGGCCGGCATCACCACCGCCCGGTTCCACATGGTGGACAACTTTGAGAGCTGCCGGAAGTTCATCGACGAGGTGGGCTACCCGGTGGTGGTCAAGCCGGACAACGGCGTGGGCGCGTCTGACACCTACAAGCTGTCCTCCGACCAGGAACTGAAGGACTTCCTGGCCTACAAGTATGCGGCCCATCCCTTTGCCCCCTACATCATGGAGGAGTTTGTCCACGCCGAGGTCAACAGCTACGACGCCATCATCGACGCCCACGGCAACCCGATTTTTGAGGCGGGCAACGTGACCCCCATGTCCATCATGGACATCGTCAACAACAACGACAACTCCATCTACTACATTGTGAAGGACCTTCCCGACGACACCCGCGCCGCCGGCCGCGCTGCGGTCAAGAGCTTCGGGGTCAAGAGCCGTTTCATTCACTTTGAGTTCTTCCGCATGACCGAGGACCAGGCCAGCATGGGCGAAAAGGGCAAGATTGTGGCCCTGGAGGTCAACATGCGGCCCTGCGGCGGCTTCACCCCCGACATGATTAACTTTGCCCGCTCCACCAACGTCTACAAGATCTGGGCCGACATGGTGGCCTTCGGCGGCACCGATATGCCGGTGGGCGAGCACTTCTACTGTGCCTACGCCGGACGCCGGGACGGCAAGCCCTTTGCTCTGAGCCACGAGCAGATCATGCAGAAGTACCAGCCCAACATGCGGATGGTGGACCGGATTCCTGACGCCCTGGCCGACGCCATGGGCAACCAGATGTATGTGGCCACCTTCTCCACCGAGGAGGAGATGAACCAGTTCTACAAGGACGTTCTGGCCTGCAATCCCAGCCTCTCCTGAGACAGCAGCCGGACCTCCCGCACCCAGCAAAAAAATCCCCGTTCCACTGGAACGGGGATTTTTTCTCTCTCTGGTCCGTCAATCGTCATCCAAATCCAGATCCCCCGGCAAAATCAGGTCGAGGGGCGCGTCCGGCTCGGCCACCAGACGGCGGCTCTGGTTGTAGATGGCCCGCTCCAGGGTGTTCCGGGCCAGACGGCCGTTGCCGGCGTTCCGGCTGTCGGCGGCCTGCCGCCACTGGTAAAAGTCCAGCAGCGGAGCGGTGCACTGGTCGTCCAGGCGGTAACCCCGGGCCGAGGCCAGGGTGACGGTGATGTCCAGCAGCTGTTCGGCGGTGTAGTCGGGGAACTCGATCTGGTTGGGGAACCGGCTGGCAAGGCCGCTGTTGGCGGTCAAAAACTGCTGCATCTCCTTGGTGTAGCCCGCCAGAATCACCACCAGGTCATCCCGGTGGTCCTCCATTCCCTTGACCAGGGTGTCGATGGCTTCCAGGCCAAAACTGTCCTGCTCCCCCCGGTAGAGGCTGTAGGCTTCGTCGATGAACAGCACGCCCCCCAGGGCGCTCTCGATGACGCTGTTGGTCAGGGGGGCGGTGTGGCCGGTGTACCGGCCCACCAGGTCGCCCCGGCTCACCTCCACCAGCTGGCCGCCCCGCAAAGCGCCGATGGCTTTCAGATACCGGGCCACCAGACGGGCGATGGTGGTCTTGCCGGTGCCGGGATTGCCGGTGAAGATCATGTGCATAGACAGGCTGGCGGTTTTCATGCCGGCATCGGCCCGCCGCTTCTGCACCTGGACGTTGTCGGCCAGGCCAAAGACGTATTCCTTTACTTCTTTCAGGCCCACCAGGGCGTCCAGCTCCCGGCGCACCTCGTCGATGTCCCCGTTCCAGGCCGGCGGCAGCAGGTCCAGCAGGGGGGCCGGCTGGCTCTTGTCGATGGAAAACCGGAGCACCCCGTCCCGGACATCCAGGGCGACGGTCCCCTGCCGGAAACTGTCATTCCGCAGGCAATATTCGCACAGGGCCTGAAAGATCTGGTCGCAGCAGGCGGCCAGGCCGGCGGCGCCCTCCCGCTCGGAAGTGCAGTCGGCCACATAGTCCCGGACATCCGACCCGGCGGTCAGGGTCAGTTTCAGCTGGCGGAGACAGCGGCGGGCCAGCTCGTTGATCTGCTGGGCCGCCAGGGCGTGGAGATTTTCGGCGGTGAAGGGCTGGGTTTTGCAGACATCCCCGATGGCTGACACAAACCCCGCTCCCAGCAGGTCCGCCATGGCTTCCCGGCCCTTGTGGGAGAAGAAAATCAGATATTTGCCCTGGGGGGTGATCCGGCTGACGGCGCCGGGGGCCAGGGCGCTGCCGGCGTCCACCAGAATCCCTTCCCGGTTGACCAGATACCGGGAAGTCAGGGGCGCCGAACCCTTGACGGCCAGGCTGGCCAGGGTCTTGAGAAAGGCGGGACAGCACCGCTCGTAGTGGTCAAAGAGGACCATTTCCCCCGGCGCATAGAGGGCGGCATAGAGGTCCTGGAGAAAGAGCCGCTCGGCGCCGGGGTCGGCGTAGAGGCCCAGATCCATCCGGGCGGACAGGTCGCTCTGGAGCAGGCCCCGGGCCGCCATCAGGCGGGCCGTCTCGGCCAGAGCAAAATGCCGCCCCGTCCCGCTGGGCCCCCACAACAAAATCACATTCCGGGCCCGGGGTCCGGTGGTTCCCAGCACAAAGGGCCGGCGCATGGCCCGGACCAGGGCGTCTACATAGGCATCCTGTCCCAAAACCGTCTTTTTCACCTCGGCGGCCAGGCCCTCAAAACTGCCCATGTGCTCCACCGGCGTCTCGGCGGTGCCCCGGGCCAGCAGGCCGTCGGCCTCCATGTCCCGCAGCAGCTGGCGGCTCTCCTCCAGGGCCTGCCGGGTGGTGGTGTGGTCCTGCTGGGCCCGCAGAGCGGCATTCTGCTTTTTCAGCAGGGCATCGAGGGTTTTCTGCTGTTCCTGCAGGGCTTTGTTCAGATCCGGCATCCCGCTGGATTTGGACGGCCGCGGCGGGGCGGTTTTGCCGGCGGCCTTTCCCTCCGGCTTTGTCTCGGCCCGGGCGGCCTTGTCCGCCGCCCCGCCGCCGCGCACCCGGCCCTGCGGGCCGAATACACTGTTCATCAAACTCTCCCAGTCGTCATTGTACCCCATAGCACCCTCCGATTGTTCTTTCTCTGATGGTTCCAGTATAGCCGGTACTGTGTTTTTTTGCAAGCGGCAGCGGCGGACGAATCAAATCTTTTTGGGCAGAATACCCAAATAGTTGCAACAAAATGCGATTTATATAGGAATAGCTCTTGCAATGCAGCCCAGTGTCCTTTAAAATAAAGATAGCATAAAATGCAGTGGATGGCCGCGCAGCCCGGCAGGAGCAAGACGGCGCATCCTCCAGCACAGTGACAGAAGGATGTGACGATCTGTGAGCGTAAAGACCCCGAAAAGCCTGAAGGCCTACTACGACAGTGAGAGGTTTGAGAAGGATTTCCTTTACGATGGGCCCCTGGGGCCGGACTATTCCCGGGAGGGCACCCGGCTCCGGCTGTGGGCCCCCACAGCGGAGCAGGTCATGGTCAATCTCTACCGTCAGGGCGACAAGGGGTACTGCATTGGTTCCCTGGCCATGGAGCGGCGGGAACACGGCTGCTGGACCCTCTACCTGCCCGGCGACCAGCACGGGATGTACTATACGTTCTCGGTGCGGGTCAACGGCCAGGTCCGGGAGACGGGGGACCCCTATGCCCGGGCCGCCGGCGTCAACGGTACCCGCAGCATGATTGTGGACCTGCGCCGCACCGATCCTTCCGGCTGGCAGTTTGACCGCCGGCCCTTCATCCAGCCGGCCCGGCGGGTGATCTGGGAGGTCAGCGTCCGGGATTTTTCCTGGGACCCCAACGGCGGATTTTCCCGGCCCTGGCGGGGCAAATATCTGGCCTTCACCCAGGAGGGCACCACCCTGGAGGGGGATAATATCTATCCCACCGGGCTCAATTACCTGCGCCGTCTGGGGGTCAGCTACATCCAGCTGATGCCGGTGTTTGACTTCGGCAGCGTGGACGAATCCCGGCCCCTCCGGCTCCAGTACAACTGGGGCTATGACCCCACCAATTACAATATCCCCGAGGGCAGCTATTCCACCGACCCCTACCACGGGGAGGTGCGGATTCAGGAGTTCAAGCAGATGGTGGCGGCCCTCCACAAGGCGGGATTCGGCGTGGTGATGGATGTGGTGTATAACCATATGTACCGCCATGAGAATGTCCTGAACAACACGGTGCCCTTTTACTTTTTCCGGCAGAACCCCGACGGCACCTTTTCCAACGGCAGCGGCTGCGGCTGTGAATTCTGCTGTGAGCGGCCCATGGCCCGCCGCTACATGATCGATTCCCTCCTCTACTGGGCCAGGGAATACCACATCGACGGCTTCCGGTTTGACCTGATGGGGCTGTTCGACGTGGACACCATGAACGAGGCCCGGGCGGCCCTGGACAAATTGCCCCGGGGCAAGGAGATTTTGATGTACGGCGAGCCCTGGCAGGGCGGACAGAGCATGCTGCGCCGCTACGAGGCCAACAAGGCCAACTTGCAGATGCTCAGCACCCGGATCGGGGTGTTCAGCGACGACACCCGGGACGCCATCAAGGGAAACTGTTTTGACAGCCGCTCTCCGGGGTATGTGGAGGGCAAACAGGATGCCTTTTGGGACATCGGCGCCTCGGTGGGGGCCTGGTGCCTGAATGACCGGGTGAATCCCCGGGCCCCCAGCCAGATCATCAGCTATGTGTCGGCCCACGACAATCTGACCCTCTGGGATAAGCTGATGGCGGTCCGGTTCAAAAAGCCGGACTACAGAGCCAATCCCGACGTGGTTCTGGCCCAGAACCGGCTGGCGGCAGGGATTTATCTGACCTGCATGGGGACCCCCTTCATGCAGGCCGGCGAGGAGTTTGCCCGGACCAAAAAGGGCATCAAGGACAGCTACCGCTCCCCGGCCTCCATCAACCAGCTGGACTGGAGCCGGGCGGCCAGTTACCACGGCCTGGTGGACTATTACCGGGGACTCATCGCCCTGCGGGCCCGGTTCCCGCGGCTGGGGGACGGCAAACTGGAGAGCGCCCACGCCATCGAGTTTTTCTCCCTGGAGCCGCCTTTGGAGGGCTGGCACCTGGAGGCCGCCGACGGCGACGGCGCCGCCTGGCCGGAAATCGCAGTCTTTTACAATCCCACCGGCAGCGAGGCCACCGTTTCCCTGCCTGAGGGCCGGTGGCGGCTGCTCTGCGACGGTGTTTCTTCCAGCCTGTGGCGGGGGGGTGAAATCATCCGCACCGGCAGCACCGTCCTGCTCCCCTACAGCGCAACCATCCTGGGCGCAGTGTGAGGGCACAGATCTCCCCTCTGTGCCGCCTGCCCCGTTGCAAAAAGGCCCTGCATGTCTGGCCAGACATGCAGGGCTTTTCTGATGGATTCAGGTGCGGGCGGGACGCAGGAAATGGAGGGCCAGCCCCACGGCCAGCCCCAAAAGAGCCGGACAGACCCAGCCCAGCCCCAGGGAGAACAGGGGCAGAGATTGGCCGGCGGCCTCCACCAGGCCTTCCAGCCCCAGGGCCGTCAGGGCCCCGGCGGGCAGCGCATGAAGAAAATCCAGAACCGCCGCTGCCAGGGTGAAGGCGGTGACGCTGGCATAGACCCGCTGGTCGTTGCCAAAGAGGCTCCCGGCCAGAGACAGGAGGATCAGGGTGATGGCCAGGGGGTACAGGAACATCAAAACTGGCGTGGCCCAGGCGAGGATGGTTTCGAGGCCGAAGTTGGCGGCCCCGAAGGAGAACAGGCAGAAGCCCACCGCCCAGACCCGGTAGGAGGGGCCCTTGGGAAAGAGGGCGCAGAAGGTCTCGGAACAGCTGGTGATGAGGCCGACCGCGGTCTTGAGGCAGGCAAAAGTGACGGTGACGGCCAGAATCACCGCCCCGAAGGCGCCGAAGTAGTGCTGTGCGATGGTGAGCAGGACCTCGCCGCCGTTGGAGGCGATGGGATAGAGGGCGCGGGTCTGGGCGCCGGCCACCGCCACCGCCAGATAAATGACCCCCATCAGGCCGCAGCCCAGGCAGCCGGCCAGAACGGTGTTGGCGGCGATGGCGCCCGGCTCGGTGACCCCCAGGTCCCGGATGACCTTGACCACCACGATGCCGAAGGCCAGTCCGGCCAGGGCATCCATGGTGTTGTAGCCCTCCAGGAAGCCGCTGACAAAGGCGGACTGGGCATAGCTGTCCTCAGGCGGCAGGCCGGCGATGGCGCCCATGGGATGGACCAGGGCGGTGACCAGCAGAACCGCCAGACAGACCAGAAACAGAGGGTTCAGCACCTTGCCCACCCAGGTCAAAATGTTGCCGGGGCGGAGGGAAAACCACAGCACCGCGGCAAAAAAGACCAGGGAAAAGACCGCCAGGGCCGCCTGGGAGCCGCGGCCCCCCAGGGCGGGGACCACACCCACTTCAAAGGGGACGGTGGCGCACCGGGGGATGGCGAAAAAGGGCCCGATGGTCAGATAGAGCAGACAGGTAAAGAACAGGCTGTATCGCCTGCCCACCCGGCTGGACAGAGAGGCCAGACCGTCACAGCGGCTGACGCCCAGAGCGGCGACCCCCAGCAGAGGGAGGCCGACGCCGGTGATGAGGAGTCCGGCGGAGGCGGTCCATACCGTTTGACCGGCCAGCTGGCCCATGGAGGCCGGAAAGATCAGGTTGCCCGCACCAAAGAACAGCCCGAACAACATGCTGCCCACGGCCAGCAGCTGGCGGAAAGAGAGGTTCTGTTTCATCCAACAACACCTTCTGTCATGGTATTATATTTCTTTCATGATACCACACGGAAAGATGAAAGTACACCATGAAACTGCACAAAAAAATGCCGCAGGGTTTCCCCTGCGGCGCGTGTGTGTGAATCAGAATGCTATGAAGGAGGCACAATCAGATGGAGGTCACTCCACATCCTGCAGGGCTGCGTAGTCCTGCTCGCCGGTGCGGACCTTGACGACCTTGGCCACGTTGTAGACAAAGATCTTGCCGTCGCCGATGTGGCCGGTGTACAGAGCCTTGGTGGCTGCATCGATGATGGTGTCAACAGAAATCTTGCTGATGACCACTTCCACCTTGACCTTGGGCAGCAGGGTGGCGTCCACTTCGGCGCCGCGGTACTTGGTGCCGCTGCCCTTCTGGATGCCGCAGCCCATGACCTGGGTCACCGTCATGCCGGTGACGCCCACCTTGTTCAGGGCCTGCTTCAGAGCGTCAAACTTGGCCAGCTGGACAATGATGGAAACCTTGTGCATGCCGGTATCCAGATCGGCAGGCAGGGGAGCTTCCTTCTGCACCTTGACGGCAGCCGCCACCTTGGCGGGGCTGGCCTTGGTGATGTCGTCCTCGCCCAGGTCGGTGTTTTCGTTGACATCGAGGTCGGCGTAGGTGGCGTCGCTGATGGAGAAGCCGGCGTAAGCACTGGTCAGGCCGTGCTCGTGGATATCCAGACCGTCGATTTCTTCCTGCTCGCTGACGCGGAGGCCGATGGTCTTTTTAATCAGGGTGAAGATAATGAACATGGAGACCAGAACCCAGGCAGCCACGCTCAGCAGGCCCAGGACCTGGGTGCCGAAGAAGGTGAAGCCGTGGCCGTAGAGCAGGCCCTTGCTGGTAGAGAACAGGCCGGTGGCGATGGTGCCCCAGGCGCCGTTTGCGAAGTGGACCGAGACAGCACCGACAGGGTCATCGATCTTGGCGATGTTGTCGAAGAACTCAACCGAGAACACGCAGAGGATACCGGCGACAATGCCGATGATGGCGGCGCCGAACGGATCGACCATGTCGCAGCCGGCGGTGATGGCCACCAGGCCGGCCAGAGCGCCGTTGAAGGTCAGGGAGACATCAGGCTTGCCGTAGCGGACCCAGGTGGTAATCAGGGCGGCGCAGGTAGCCAGAGCAGCAGCCATGTTGGTGTTGAAGCAGATCAGGCCAGCGGAGACCATGGTGTCGTCGCCGGTCATGCTGACGGTGGAACCGCCGTTGAAACCAAACCAGCAGAACCAGAGGATGAAGACGCCCAGGGCCATGGCGGTGAGGTTGTGGCCGGGAATGGCGCGGGCCTTGCCGTCCTTGCCGTACTTGCCGATCCGGGGACCCAGCATCCAGGCGCCCAGGCAGGCGGTCAGGCCGCCGACGAAGTGGACCGCGGTGGAACCGGCGAAGTCATGGAAGCCCAGCTGGCTCAGCCAGCCGCCGCCCCAGATCCAGTGGCCCGAGATGGGATAGACGATCAGGCTGATGGCTGCCGAGTAAACGCAGTAAGCGCTGAACTTGGTGCGCTCGGCCATCGAGCCGGAGACGATGGTGGCGGCGGTGGCGCAGAACACCGTCTGGAACACCACGTAGACCCACAGAGGCAGGCTGCCGAAATCGTAGCTGCCCCGGATGAACGGGTCAAAGCCGCCGCTCAGAGCGCCGGTGCCGCCAAACATGATGCCGAAACCGACGATCCAGTAGCAGGGCGTGCCGATACAAAAGTCCATCATATTCTTCATCAGAATATTGCCGGTGTTTTTGGCTCGGGTCAAGCCTGCTTCACATAGGGCGAAGCCCGCCTGCATGAAGAAGACCATGAACGCTGCAACCAGCGTCCAGATAACGTCCGCAGAGTTGTACATGAATCAAAACCCCTTTCTAACCCCTCAGACAGACAAAGGCGCCGGGCGGGTAAACCGCTCGGCGCCTTTGCCTTCATTCTGATGGGCCTATGGTAGCACAACTGTTCCGCCAGGTCAAGCCAAAACTTCTTCACTGGAATGAATTTCGGTGCATTGCCTGTCCGTCGGGGCTGATGTGAAATTCTTTTTGGGAACTTCGACGGGAAATGTTGGGATTTCGGGTTTTGGGAAGCCATGGGGCTGAAAAAGTCATTCTTTTTCCCAGGCGAGAAGCCGTTTTTTGCGGGCGAGGTAGTAGCCGATGCCGGCGGCGTCGGCCAAAAACCAGCCGATGGGGACGGCGCACCAGATGCCGGTGACCCCGATGGCAGGGACGGCCGACAGCAGATAGGCCAGGGCCACCCGGGTTCCCAGAGAGATGACGGTGAGGACCACGCTCATGCCGGGGCGGCCCAGGGCGCGGTAGAGGCCGTACAGCAGGAACAGGCACCCAATGCCATAGTAGAAAGCCCCCTCCACATGGAGGTAAAGGACGCCGGCCTGGATGACGGCGGTCTCCCCTGCTTCCACGAACAGCCCCATCAGAGGCCGGGCGAAAACCCAGACCAGGGCCGACAGCACCGCCCCAAAGCCCATGGAGGTCACCACCGCCCCTTTCAGCCCGGCCCGGATGCGGTCAGCCTTTTGGGCGCCGTAGTTCTGGGCGATGAAGGTGGAAAAGGCGTTGCCGAAGTCCTGCACCGGCAGATAGGCGAAGGAATCGATTTTAACGGCGGCGGCAAAGGCGGCCATGATGGTGGGGCCGAAGCTGTTCACCAGCCCCTGCACCATCAGGATGCCCAGATTCATCACCGATTGCTGGATGCAGGTCAGGAAGGAATAGCTGGCCACCTCCCGGAGACAGCTGGCCCGGACATGGAGATAGGGTCCCAGCCCCCGGAACTGGGGGCACCGGGCCCAGGCATAGACGGTAATACCCACCCCCGAGACGTACTGGGCGATGACGGTGGCCTCGGCGGCGCCGGCTACCCCCCGGCCCAGCCCCAGGACAAACCAGAGGTCCAGCACAATGTTCAGACAGGCGGACACCGCCAGAAAAGCCAGAGGCGCCACGCTGTTTCCCACCGCCCGGAGAAAGGACGCGAAATAGTTGTATAAAAAGATGGCGGGAATTCCGGCAAAAATGACGGCCAGATAGGCCCGCATCAGCCCCCAAACCTGGTCCGGCACCTGCAAAAAGACCCGAATTCCGTCCAGACAGGCAAAGGACACCAGATTGAGGACCACCGCCACCCCGGCAATGAGGACAAAGGAGGAAACCATGCTCTCCCGGAGGCCGGCCTCGTCCCGGCGTCCGAACCGCATGGAGAACAGGGCCCCGCTGCCCATGCACAGCCCCAGCAAAATGGAGGTCAGGAAGGTCATGAGGGAATAAGAGGAACCGACGGCGGCCAGGGCGTCGGTGCCGGCAAAGCGTCCCACAATCAGGGTGTCGGCCACATTGTAGCACTGCTGCAGCAAATCCCCCAAAATCATCGGGATGGCAAACAGCAGCATGGAACGCATGACCGGCCCCCGGGTCAAGTCCTGATTCATGGTGTCATCTCCAAATCGAAAGTTCTAGCTTACGTTTCGAAACCATTATAGCGCTGGGGCGGGACGGTGTCAACGGGCGGTTTCTTTTTGGGGGATGGGGTGGTATACTTGGACCAAATACGCGCGCAAAGGAGGCGTCAAAGGATGTTTTTGGAGGGATTGGATCAGCTGGATCAGAAGATTGTCCGGCTTTTGATCGAGAACGCCCGGATGTCCTATTCCGACATCGGACAGGCGGTGGGGATTTCCCGGGTGGCGGTGAAAGCCCGGATTCAGGCCCTGGAACAGCGGGGGGTCATCGAGGAATACACCACCATCATCAACCCCCAGAAAATCAGCGGGGCGGTGTCCTGTTATTTTGAGATCGAAACCCGGCCGGACACCCTGGCGGAGGTGACCGGCCGTCTGGCCGCCAACGAGACCATCACCCAGATTTACCGGGTCACCGGAAAAGACAAACTCCACGTCCACGCGGTGGCGGCTTCCAGCGAGGAGATGGAGCGGCTGATCCGGGATGTCATCGACACCCTGCCGGGGGTGGTCAGCTGCAGCTGCAACACGATTCTCTCCCGCATCAAGGATATCAAGGGCCTGCGGCTGTAAAAAGCGCAATTTTTTTCCACCCGACACCCGGCGTCCGGTGGAAAATCGAACAGTTCCCGGCCTGTGTCCTGGTTTTGGGCGGGGCGCTGTGGTATGCTGGGATAAAAAGGAGGCGGCACAATGGATCAAAAGAAGATCGGGGCCTTTCTCAAGGCCCTGCGGGCTGAAAAGGGCCTGACCCAGGAACAGCTGGCCCAGCAAATGCAGGTGTCCAGCCGGACGGTGTCCCGGTGGGAGACCGGCTCCAATCTGCCCGACCTGAGCGTTCTGCTGACCCTGGCGGACTTTTACGGGGTGGGCCTGCGGGAGCTTCTGGACGGGGAACGGCGGCCCCAGACCCCCGTCCAGGACCCGGACAGCGAAGCCCGCGTCACCCTGCTGAAGGCGGCGGGATATTCGGAGGAGATCAGCCGGCGGATTACCCGCAACGTCCATTGGAGCGCCTGGCTGGGTGTGGCGGCTCTGGGGGTGTACATGGTATTGGAAAGCCTGGGGTTTGCGGACAGCGGGCTGGCTGCGGCGGCCGCATGCTTTGTGCTGGGGCTGGCCTGGGGGATTCTGCTGACCTTTGCCCTGATGACCGGGCCATGGGGGAAAGGGATGATGCGGGTCAAATGGAAGATTTTGTCCCGGTGGAGTCGAAAGCGCAAAGGGGAGGAACGGACACAGTAAAGGGTGTACGGATTGTATTATTACTGATTGTATTTGTGGGTGACCGGCGGGCCGTCCGGGCCGACAGCGCGAAAAGCCCAAAGCTCTGCGCCTTATTTTGGATCGAAACCCACCCGCCGCCCTTTCAATGTGTCCCCCTGTCGCTGCGCGACATCCCCCTTCGGGGGAACAGACTGCAAAGCTGTTTTGTGCACAGGTCGGGCCGCGCCAAATCTGCCACAGCTAAAAAGTTCCAAACACAAAAACAACCCCCGCTCCAAAACCATGGAGCGAGGGTTTGTTTTTGATTCTAAGTTTTACACCAGGTAAAATCAGCCGGAAGATAGGCTATTTGTAACTTTGCTTGGTTATTGATAACAGGCAATCGGAAACTTTCTGTGTACTCGCCCGCAGGGCAAAACGCCGATTGAGATGCAGGGCCTTGCCGCCGGTGAGACGTAGCGTGAGTGCGGCCAGAGTGTATGGTACCCAGTGAAAAGTCTTTTGCCTACTTTTCTTCCAGAAAAGTAGGTTAGGTTTCGATGTTGCCGAATTCGCTGAGTTTGAGGTCGTCGTTGTGGTCCAGGGCCCAGCGGACAGCCCACTCGGAGGTGAACAGGAGCAGGCGGTTGCCCCGCATGTCCTCTACCGCTTTGGTGTCGCTGGTCAGGTCCAGGTCCCGCAGCACGTAGGTGTCGGGGTCGTTCTGAATCCAGCGGATCTGCTCGAAGGGCAGGTGCTGCATCCGAATTTCCACGTTGTACTCGGTGTTCAGGCGGTATTCCAGCACTTCCAGCTGCAGCACGCCCACGACGCCCACCACCACTTCCTCCATGCCGCCGCCCACTTCGCGGAAGATCTGGATGGCGCCCTCCTGGGCGATCTGCTCCATGCCCTTCACGAACTGTTTGCGCTTCATGGTGTCCTTCTGCTCAATCCGGGCGAAGTGCTCGGGGGCAAAAGTCGGGATGCCCGCAAACTGGACTTTTTTCTTGCCGGTGCAGAGGGTGTCGCCGATGGAGAAGATGCCCGGGTCAAACAGGCCGATGATGTCGCCGGCGTAGGCCTCGTCCACAATGGCCCGGTCCTGGGCCATCAGCTGGGTGCCGGTGGCCAGCTTGATGTTCTTGCCCTCCTGGACGTGATAGGCGTCCATGCCCCGCTCAAACTTGCCGGAACAAATCCGCATAAAGGCGATGCGGTCCCGGTGGGCCTTGTTCATGTTGGCCTGAATCTTGAAGATGAAGCCCGAAAACTCCTCCCGGCAGGGGTCCACCGGCTCCCCGGTCAGGCTGTCCACACGGGCCAGCGGGGTGGGGGTCAGCCGCAGGAACTCCTGCAAGAAGGGCTCGACGCCGAAGTTGGTCAGGGCCGAACCAAAGAATACAGGGCTCAGCTCGCCCTTGAGGACCTTGTCCAGGTCGAATTCCTCGGCGGCGCCGTCCAGAAGTTCGATTTCGTCCACCAGCTGCTGATGCAGGTAGGGGGTCAGCAGGTCGTCCAGGCCGGGATCCCCCAGCTCCAGGGTGATTTCGTCCACCTTCTTGACGCCGTTGGCGCGGCCGTCGCTCTCGAAGGCCAGCACCTTCCGCTGCATCCGGTCAAAGACGCCCTTGAAGTCCTTGCCGCAGCCGATGGGCCAGTTCATGGGGAAGGTCTTGATCCCCAGGATTTCCTCGATGTTCTCCATCAGCTCGAAGGGGTCCCGGGCTTCCCGGTCCATCTTGTTGATGAAGGTGAAAATCGGAATATGCCGCAGGGTGCAGACCTTGAACAGCTTGATGGTCTGGGCCTCGACGCCCTTGGCGGCGTCGATGACCATCACCGCTGAGTCGGCCGCCATCAGGGTGCGGTAGGTGTCCTCCGAGAAGTCCTGGTGGCCCGGGGTGTCCAGGATGTTGACGCACTTGCCCGCATAGTCGAACTGCAGCACCGACGAGGTGACCGAGATGCCGCGCTGTTTTTCGATGTCCATCCAGTCCGAGACGGCGTGGCGGGCGCTCTGTTTGCCTTTGACGGAGCCGGCCTGGTTGATGGCTCCCCCGTAGAGCAGCAGCTTTTCGGTCAGGGTGGTTTTGCCCGCGTCGGGGTGGCTGATGATGGCGAACGTGCGGCGGCGTTCGATTTCTTCGCGATTTGTCATAGTACCTCTTGTCTTTCTCTCTCTATACGGTTGCTTTATCTCAACATGCACCTGGTGTCACATGGGTGGATTCTCCTGTCTTGGTCCTTCTGTTCGCAAAAATACACACATACATATATATTACGCCAAAACGGTCCCCTGTGCAAGAGGCAGGACTACTTTTTTATCACGAAACAGGGCAGCGGCGCAGTATCGGCCCAGTTGGCAAAGCGGCAGACCAGGACGGTATACTTGGTCAGGGGCAGCCCTTCCAGCCAGGCCAGGACGGCCTGTTTTTCGCTGTCCCCGATGACCGCCCCGCTGTAGAGAACCGCCGACAGGATGCCGCCGGGGCGCAGGGCCTGGAGGGCGGCTTCCAGGGCGGGAATGCTGGTGCCGGCGGCGCTGTGGACGGTGTGGTCGGCGCCGGGCAGCCACCCGAAATTGAACATAATCCCGTCGGCGGCGCCGGGCTGGACATAGGCCGGCAGATGGGCGTGGCTGTCCAGAATCAGCCGGCAGCGGCCCTCGGGGATGCCTTCCCGGGCCAGCCGGGCCCGGGTGGATGCCAGGGCGGCGGGCTGGATGTCAAAGGCCAGCACCTGGCCTTCCTCCCCCGCCAGACGGCAGAGAAAGGCGGTGTCCCCGCCGTTGCCGCAGGTGGCGTCGATCAGCAGACGGGGCCGGACCAGATGGGCCGCCAGAAAGTCCTGGGCCAGCCGCACCGCCGACAGATCCGGCTTGCGGCGGCGGACCAGCCGGTCCCCCTCGGGGTGAAAATCGAATTTGGCCCAGAAAGCCGCCTCTCCCGCCCCGGCGGGCAGGGGCGCCGTGAAGCAGCTGGCGGATTCCCGGTCATAGCCTCCCAGCCGGTGGAGCACCTGCCGCAGCAGGTAGGAACCGTACCCCCGCCGCCGCCAGGCGGGATCCATCCAGAGGCCGGAGAGATGGACTTCCCCGCCCTGGACGGCCGCGGCGCAGCGGCCGATGGGGTCCTTTTCTTTGTAAAGGGCAAAGCCCTCGTCTGTTTGAACAAGATACATGGAAGCCTCCCTTTTGGCCTGCACGCTTTCGGAATGTAAAGAAATGCCGCGGCCCCTGCCAGAAAACGACTGGATTTCACATTTTCTTCACGGGGGCATGAAGCGGTTTTCACAATTTCAGGTTACACTATAATCAGCCGGAAGGGAAAGGTCAAGATGCCACCTCTTCCCGCTCCCCCTGAAAGGATGATTGACTATGGATAAAGAGAATCAATGGGAATACGATTATTCTTCCCTCTATCATTCGTCCGGCAATGACACCGGTTATACCAACGTCGGCAGCAGTGGCAACAACGCCGCCAATCAGTACGAGGCCAGCGGCGGCGGCAATCCGCCCCCGGTGACCCCCGACTACCGGCCGGTGCCCAGCCCGGAAGAACCCCCCAAGAAACACCGCCGCTTCCACGCCGGGCGGATTCTGCGCAGCGTGGTGGCCCTGGTGCTGGCCGCAGCGGTAGGCTTTGCCGGCGGCTATGTGGGCAGCATGGTGGGCAACGAGCACAAACTGGTGATCCAGGCTTCCGACCGTTCGGAGCAGATCAGCAGCGCCCTCGCCTCCTCCACCTCCACCGGCGGCGAGGACCTGAGCACCGCCCAGGTGGCGGCTCTGGTGACTCCCAGCGTGGTGCCCATCACCACCGAAGAAGTCATTTACTCCAACTGGTCCTGGTTCGGCCAGCGTCAGGTGGAGTCGGGCGCTGGCAGCGGCGTCATCATCAGCGATGACGGCTATATTCTGACCTGTGCCCATGTGGTGGACGGCGCGTCCAACGTCACCGTCACCATCGACGACGTGGATTACACCGCCACCGTGGTGGGCTCGGATACCGCCAGCGATGTGGCCGTCCTGAAGATTGACGCCGAGGGCCTGACCCCCGCCGTGGTGGGCGACAGCAACGCCCTGGCTGTGGGCGAAGAAGTGGTGGCCGTGGGCAACCCCCTGGGCAACCTGAGCGGCACCGTCACCGACGGCATCATCAGCGCCCTCAACCGTGACGTTTCGATCCAGAGCAACGACGGTTCCATCCTGAATCTGACCCTGATCCAGACCAACGCCAGCATCAGCCCGGGCAACTCGGGCGGCGGCCTGTTCAACATGGCCGGCGAGCTGGTGGGCATCGTCAACGCCAAGTCGGAGGACTCGGGCGCTGAGGGCCTGGGCTTCGCCATCCCCATCAACACCGCCATCTCCATTGCACAGGATCTGCTGGAGAACGGCTACGTCAGCGGCCGGCCCTATCTGGGCATCACCTATGTGGCCGTCACCGATGAATCCACCGCCCAGCAGCTGGGCGTCTCCAACTACGGCATCTATATCGTGGACGTGGTGTCTGGTTCCAGCGCAGACAAGGCCGGTCTGGAGCCGGGCGACCGGATCGTCAGCATCGACGGCGCCGAGATTGCATCCCGCGACGACGTGACTTCCATCATTGACCAGCACGCCGCAGGGGATACCATTTCCATCACCGTGGCCCGGGAAGGCCAGATGCTCACCGTATCCGCCACCCTCGGCGAGCAGACCCCCAACAACTGAACATCAAATCCCGCAAACCGATCCAAACAGGTTTACAGGTCCAATCCCCCGGAATACAGAACTCCCTTCTGATTTTCCTCCTTACAAAAAGCTCCCCCGCCCTTAGACCCGGCGGGGGAGTTTTTTTGCGTTCAGGTGACATCCTGGAGCAGCTGGG
>CALWZL010000026.1 GCA_944385995.1 uncultured Faecalibacterium sp. | reverse complement strand
GCGTCTCCCTGGTCAACGAGGACGGCGAAGAGCTGCCCCTGTGGTAATTCATCACACAAAAGAGCCTGAATCCGGTGGGATTCAGGCTCTTTTTCGCTATCGATAGTAGTATTGCCAGCCGTTTTCGGCCTGCATTCGGCCGATTGGGACCCCGAAGGCGTCCGACAGGGCCCCCGTCTGCCAGACTTCCTCGGGGGTGCCCAGGGCGGCCAGACGGCCGCCGGACAACAGGGCCACCCGGTCCGCAGTCCGCAGGGCCAGATTCAGTTCGTGGGACACCAGGCCCACGGCCCGGCCTTCGGCGGCCAGACGGCGGGCGGTGGCCATCACTTCCAGCTGATGTCTGGGGTCCAGCCAGGTGGTGGGCTCGTCCATCAGGATGGTGGGGGCGTCCTGGGCCAGGGCCATGGCAAGATAGACTTTCTGCCGCTGGCCGCCCGAGAGGGTATCCATCATCCGGCCCGCCAGATCGGCGGCGCCGGCGGCCTCCAATGCGGCGTCGGCGGCGGCATAGTCCGCGGCCCGGTACTGCCGGGGAAAGGTCAGATAGGGAAATCGCCCGTGCAGCACCATCCGCCGGACATCGATCCGGGGCGCGGGGCGGTTCTGGGGCATATAGGCGGCCCTGCGGGCGGCCTGGGTGGGGGTCAGGCTGGACAGGTCCGCCCCGTCGTAGAGGACCCGGCCGGACACCGGGTCCAGCAGGCCCAAGGCGGTTTTCAGGAGGGTGGTTTTGCCGCAGCCGTTGGGCCCCAGCAGGACCGTCACCTCCCCCGGCCGAAAGCTGAGGGTCACATCCTCCACCACCGGGCGGCCATGGTAGCCGGCGCTCAGGTGAGAACATTCAATCAATGCCGCTGTCCCCCTTTCCGACGCAGCAAAAGCCAGAGGAAGAAGGGCCCGCCTCCCAGGCTCAGCACCACGCCCACCGGGATTTCATAGGGGGCAAAGAGGGTCCGGGCGGCGGTGTCGCAGACGGTCAGCAGGGCCGCGCCTCCGAAGGCGCAGCCAATCACCAGGGGGCGGCTCTCCTCCCCCAGAAACCGGCGGATCAGGTGGGGGACAATCAGTCCCACAAAGCCGATGAGGCCCGCCACGCTGACGGCGGCGCCGGCCAGGCCCGCGGCCAAAGCCAGCAGAATCACCCGCATCTTCTCCACCCGCAGGCCCAGACTCTGGGCGGTCTCGCTGCCTAGGGCCAGCAGGTCCAGCTCGTTGGTCAACAGCAGGACCCCGGCCAGACAGACCGTCCCCACCACGGCGGCAGGGGTCACCCGGGCCATGGTGACGCTGTCCAGTCCGCCCACCCGGAAATCCGAGTACCCGTTGAGGGCGTCGGGAGCCAGGGTGACCACCAGGTCCACCAGGGCCGAAAAGATGCTGGACAGGGCCACACCGGTCAAAATCAAGGTCATCCGGGAAGCCCCGGCCCGCTGGGAAATGGTCAGCACCAGCAGGGCGCTGCCGAAAGCGCCCGCAAAGGCGGCCAGCGGGGTGATGCCCACCATGGTGGGCGCCACCGCGCAGCAGAGGGCCACCGCGGCGCCGGCGCCGGCATTGATGCCGATGACATTGGGCGAGGCCAGTGGGTTGGACAGAACGGTCTGGATCACCGCGCCCGACACCGCCAGAGCGGCCCCCGACACCAGGCACCCGGCCGTCCGGGGCATTCGGACATACAGGATGATGGCCCGATGGGTCCCGCTGCCCTGCCCGGTCAGGGCGGCCAGCAGTTCTTCGGGCGGCACCGTCACCGCGCCGATGCAGATACTGAGCACCGCCGCCAAAACCGCCAGCAGGGCGGCGGCAGCCAGCACCCGCCGTTTATGCACCATACAAAATCTCCACCAGCTGCTGGTAGGCCTCGCCCCAGCGGGCGTTGGGCTTCAGGTGATAGAGGTCTTTATCCATATAATAATAGTTTTCCTCCTGCACGGCGGTCAGCTGCTGCCAGGCGGGATTGGACAGCACCACCCCTTCCAGCTGGACCCGGGCCGGCTCGGGGTCGGACCCCTGCAGGACAAAGAAAATCTTGTCGGGGTCGGCGGCCAAAATCACTTCCATGCTGAGATCTTCCAACAGGCTCTCATCCTGGTCGGCAATGTTGACGCAGCCCAGGTCGGCCAGCATATTGCCCAGCACGGTGCCCGAGGAGCCCTTGACCTTCACCACCGAGGAAGCCGCACGGATATACAAGACCGTGGGCGGGTCCTGGGTTTCCAGAGCCGCTGCGGCCTTGGCCCGGGCGTCCTCCACCTCCTGGGCCACCGAGGCGCCGTAGGTCTGATAGTTTTCCGGGCAGCCGGTGAGATCGGTGCAGATTTCCAGCACCCGCAGATAATCCTCAAAGGTATCCACCCCAAAATAGGCGATCTGTATTCCGGCCGCCTCCAGGGTGGACTGCATTTCCAGGTTGGAGGGGGTGTTGGTGCTGGCCAAAACCAGATCCGGCCCGCTGGCCAGCAGGTCCTCCACGCTGGGCGACATGGCCCCGCCCAGGTTGACCACCTCCTCCGACAGGCCCAGGTCAAAGTCGGTCCAGGCGTCGGAAGCGGCGGCGCACAGGGTATCCTGGCCGCCGGCGCTGCACCAGATATCGGCATAGCTGCCGGTGGTGGCTGCCACCCGCTGGGGGGCGGCTTCCAGGGTGATTTCCCGGCCCAGGTCGTCGGTGAAGGTGTAGGCCGTGCCTGCCTGCGCAGAGGCCGCCTCCGAAGAGGGCGCCGAGGCCGCGGGGGAAGTCGTACCGCACCCCGACAGCAGCAGGACGCAGGACAGCAGGAGCGCCAGCAGGGCGCTGAGGGTCTTTTGTTTCATGGATTGATTCCTTTCAGAGGATTGGGGCCTGTGAAACAGGCCGGACCATTCAAAACGGACGCCAGCCAGTGCAGTACCGCGCATAGTCCCGGTCTGCATTTTTGACGTAGAGGACATATTCCTCCTGCCCGTTCCTGCCGCGCCGGGTCCGGGTCTTATAGGGCAGGCCCGCCCGGCTCAGGGTGTCGATGATATCGTCGATGGTTTCTCGTTCCTCGCTGGTGTCGAACTGGACCCAGTGGCACAAAAACAGCCAGAACTTGATGAGCGGTTCCATAGCAGCTTCTCCTTTCGCGCTGGGATTTGGCAATGACGCATCCATTATAACACAGCCCGACCCCCTTTGTCATCGCCGGGCCGCCGCGCAAATTGTGAATCTTTCCCAAAAATCCCGCGGACATTTTTCCACCCGGCTCCCCTGGCCTCTCACATTTTCACCATCTTTTGACGTTATACTTTTTTCTGGTGTTGCAAATCCCTAAAAACATACCAGAAAGAAGGCTTTTTCCATGCAGACAGCCGCCCCCATCCGCCGCAGACTGACAGCACTTGTTCTCCTTGTCTGCCTGCTGTTGACGGCCCTTTTGCCCCGCGCATCCGCCGCCAGCCTCCAGAATCTCTACGGCATCCAGGTTCTCTCCTTCGATTCCGGCCAGATTCTCTCCATCGGCAACCAGGCTCCCGGCCAGTGCAGCCTCTACGCCCTGCGGTATGCCCGCACCATTCTGGACGGGACCACCTGTTCCGGCGCCGGGATGTGGTCCAATGGGGCGGTCTGGTCGGCGGGCGGCTACACCGGCTTTTCGGGGAATCTGTCAGCCTGCCTGAGCAAGATCTACACCGAACTTGCCGCCGGGCGGCCCGTGATTGTACATCTGAAGAACACCACCGTATCCGGGGTGTCCAAGCACACCAACCGGACCTCCACCGAAGAATACCATCTGACCGGCACCGGCTGGCAGGTGGTCAACTACCCCCACATCTCCACCAGCGACACCTACGGCCACTGGGTCTGTGTGGTGGGCTATGATCCCGCGGCCGACCCTTCCAGCCTCCAGGAGAGCGACTTTTTCGCCCTGGACCCGGCCCGGGTTTCGGCGGGCGGCACCCTGGCCCTGACCCGCCTGCTGGACGGCACCATCTGGACCGACAACAGCCCCCTCAAAATCGCCGTCTGAACCCAAAAAGCTCCCGCATCCATCCAGTATGGGCAGATGCGGGAGCTTTTTCTTTGTGTTCTGTTTCAGAGCGCTGCTCCGGGTTGCCTACTTCGCCTTGCTGCTTGGTCCACCGGACGCGCTCGGCTCAGTAGCCCCTGACTGAAAACCCACGGTCCCAGGGATCAGGGGTGATGTCCTTCGAGCGGATGCCAGTGATCTGGACATAGCCGCCGGCGGCGATCATATCAAACATCCTGGCAAAGAGGGCCGGGTCCCCCTGGACTTCCAGGGTGACGCTGCCGTCGTCCTCGTTTTCCACCCAGCCCGTCAGGCCCAGCTGGCCGGCGGCATACCGGGCGCGGTACCGGAATCCCACCCCCTGGACCCTGCCCGTCACGCTGTAGCGGCGGCGCACCGTGCCGGCGGGCAGTTCGGGAGGCGTGCGGTCTTTTTGTTTCAGAAAGTCAAACATGGCGTTCATGTTACAGCTCCTGGTAGGCGTCCATCATGGCCGGGATAAACTGCTTTTTCCGGCTGACCACACCCGGCAGCACCCAGCTGCCATCTTCCTGGGGCTCCTGGTCAAAGGCAGCCCGCAGCATTTCGGGGGCGTGGCGGCCGGTGCAGATCACCACGCTCTGCTTCTGGGGAACCTCGGTCAGCATCATATACAGGTCCTCCACGTTCTGCTTTCTCCGGGCCTCCTCCAGATAGGGCATCAGCAGATTCTGGGCCGCCTGCAGGTTAGTGTGGGTCATGTAGCTGCCCTGGGCCACGCCGAACCGCAGGTCGCCGCACATAAAGACCTTGAAGTCCTGGAGGAACACTTCCTCGGGGGTCTTGCCGTCCAGCTTCTCGCCGGCCTCGAACATCTCGGCGGCGAAATCCTCCAGATTCACCCCTGCAATGGTGGCCAGACGCCGGGCGGTGGCCTCATCCAGCGGGGTGCAGGTGGGGCTGCGGAACATCAGGGTGTCGGACAGGATGGCCGCCATCATCAGGCCGGCAATCTGGGGCGGAATCTCCACCCCCTGCTCGTCGTACATCTGGGTGACAATGGTGCAGGTGCAGCCCACCGGCTGGTTGCGGAAATAGACCGGCCCGCTGGTCTCCAGGCTGCCAATCCGGTGATGGTCGATGATCTCCAGAATCTCGGCCTGGTCAAACCCTTCCACTGCCTGGGTGGCCTCGTTGTGGTCCACCAGAATCATCCGGCGCTTGCGCAGGTTGATGATGTTCCGGCGGCTGACCATGCCGCAGTATTTGCCGTTCTCGTCCAGAATCGGGAAATAGCGGTGGCGGTATTTGGCCATCACCCGGGTGACATCGGCCACCGGGGTGACACGGGTGAACTTGAGGATGTTCTCGGTGGTCATATAATAGGAGATGGGGGCGCACTGGCTGATGAGCTTGCCCGCCGCATAGGTGTCAAAGGGCACCGTCATGATATTGACGCCGGTCTCCTCGGCGATTCGGCTGATGGTCTTGCCCACCTTGGAGTCGTTGCAGATAATCAGCAGCGACGCTTCCTGCTCGATGGCGCACAGCTGGCTCTCATAGCGGTTGGTCAGGATGACCACGTCCCCCTTTTCCACCACGTTTTCCAGCATTTCGGGGGTGGCGGTGCCGATGTGGACATTGCCTGCGGTGCAGATGCCCTCCTCGCTGCCCACCACCATCTCGCCTCCCAGGGTCTCCAGGATGTTCTTGTAGGTGGTGCGGGTCTTGGCCAGCACCGCCGTGTCAAAGACATCCATATTGGCGGTGGCGATGTCCTTCACCGTGATGACGCCCAGCAGGTCATTGTCCGGGCTCACCACCGGCAGGGTGTCAATGTCCCGGTCCCGCATGATCTGCCAGGCCCGGCGCAGGCTGGTGGAGCCGTCAATGCCCTCCATCTCCCGGTAGTCCACATCCCGGATCTTGGGGTTGACATCGGTACACATCCGGGGCGGCTCCACCCCGAACTTCTTCAGGACAAATTCGGTCTCCTGGTTCATCTTGCCCGCCCGCCGGGGCTCACAGACCAGGTCGCTGGTCTGGTTCTTCAGGGCCGCATAGGCAATGGCGGAACAGATGGAATCGGTATCTGGATTGCGGTGGCCAATCACCACCACTTTGTGGGCTTCTTTGGGCATGGTTTCATTTACCTCCGTTGGTTATGGCAGCCGTCCGCCGCCCTCCTGCAAGGACCCGGACCGCCGCTTTTCCCTTCTCAATCTTAATTTTATTGTAACATATCCGCCCGCGGGGGTAAATAGTTCCCCGGCCAAAAACATGCACAGATGCCCCGGTGAAATTTGGTTTTGCCTCCGCTTGCATCCGCTCCGGCTTTGTGCTATAGTATCCAAAGTGGGATACAACACAAAATAACCCTTTTCGGAATACCGCATGCGGGGAGGAATCAACCCAGATATGACAGAATCCGTTTCATCCAAGCCGATTTTTACCCGGCAGCAGCTGATCGCCCTGCTCCTGCCGCTGGTGGCCGAACAGGCCCTCAGCGTCACCATCGGTCTGGCCGACACCCTGATGGTCTCCTCGGTGGGCGAAGCCGCCGTCTCGGGCGTCAGCCTGGTGGACACCTTCAATACCCTGATGATTCAGATCATGACCGCCCTGGCCACCGGCGGCGCCGTGGTCACCAGCCAGTACATCGGCCACCGGGAACCCAAAAACGCCAAGAGCACCGCCGGACAAATCATGCTGGTCATGCTGGCTTTCAGCTGCACCGTGGCTCTGGTGGTGGTGTTTGGCCGGCACATGATTTTGCGGGGGATTTTCGGCGCCATCGATGACGACGTGATGGTCTTTGCCGAGACCTATTTCCTTCTGTCCGCTCTCAGCTATCCCTTCATCGGCCTTTACAACGCCGGGGCGGCCCTGTTCCGGGCCCAGGGCAACAGCAAAATCAGCATGTTGTCCAGCCTGGTGATGAACGTCCTCAACATCGGCGGCAACGCCGTCTTTATTTACGGCTGCCATTGGGCGGTGTTCGGCGCGGCCCTGGCCACCCTGATTTCCCGCATCATTGCCTGTACGGCGGTCATCGCCCTGCTCCAGCGCCCCAGCTGCATGCTGCGGGTGGACAGCATCCAAAGCCTCCGCCCCGACCGGAAACTGATCCGCCGGATTCTGGTGATCGGCATCCCCAACGCCATCGAAAACGGAATGTTTCAGGTGGGCAAGCTGGCGGTGTCCAGTCTGACCAGCACCCTCGGCACCGCGGCCATTGCGGCCAACGCAGTGGCCAACAATACCACCACCCTCCTGAACATTCCCGCCAGCGCGGTGGGCATGGGCGCCCTGACCGTCCTGGGCCAGTGCCTGGGGGCCGGCGAAAAGAAGCAGGCCAGGCGCTACGGCGTCCTGATGATGGGTCTGGCCTACGCGGGCGCCTGGGTCATGAACCTGTCCGCCTTCTTCTTTGGAAACCGGTTCATCCTCCCCTTCTTCAACCTCTCCCCGGAGGCCGACGCTCTGGCCATCCAGGTGATGGTCTGGTTCAATATCCTTTCCCTCTTCTTCTGGCCTTCCAGCTTCACCCTGCCCAACATCCTCCGGGCCGCCGGCGACGCCCGCTACACCATGATGGTCAGCATCGTTTCGATGTGGCTGTTCCGGGTGGGGCTGTGCTATCTGCTGGTGGGACATTTCGGCGGTGGACTGCTGGCCATCTGGACCGGCATGTTCGTGGACTGGGGCTTCCGCTCCCTCTTCTTTGTGATTCGCTTCATCAGCGGCAAATGGATGGAGAACTCGGTCATCTGATAAACCAATCGAAAAAGCCGCTGCGGGCTTCCGCAGCGGCTTTTTGTATTGTTCCACGTGGAACATTGTGAACTTCAGAACAGCCCCTCTTCCAGCCAGACATCCTGTTTGGGGACTTTGGCCCAATCGAAGTCGGCCAGCAGGCTCTCGGGGGTCCGGGGGGCCGGCTCGGGCTGGAGGCCGTACAGGTAGGCCAGCTTCCCGATGATTTCAGGGGCGGTGTAGCGGCCCCGGAGATGTTCCAGGCTCTGGTCCCCGTCCCGCTTGGAGAGGCGCCGGCCGTCGGCGTCCAGCAGAAGCGGACAGTGGGCAAAGGCCGGGGGCGTCAATCCCAGCAGGCGGTAGAGGTAAATCTGCCGGGCGGTGGAGGACAGCAGGTCCGCCCCCCGAACCACCTGGGTCACCCCCATCCGGGCGTCGTCCACCACCACCGCCAGCTGATAGGCAAAGACCCCGTCCGCCCGCCGGAGGTAAAAATCCCCGCAGCCGGTGAGCAGGTTTTCCCGGTGCTCTCCCATGCACAGGTCGGTGAAGGCAATTTCCTCGTCGGGGACCTTCACCCGCCAGGCGGGGGCCTTGGTGCGGCGTTTTTCGGCGATCTGGGCAGGGGTCAAATTCCGGCAGGTGCCGGGATAGACCACGTTCCCGTCCGAAGTGTGGGGGGCGCTGGCGGCGTGGAGCTGGGCCCGGGAGCAAAAGCAGGGATACACCAGCCCCATCTCCTCCAGCTTGTGATAGCTTTCCAGATAAATGGGGGCACATTCGCTCTGGTAGTAGGGGCCGCGGGGTCCGCCGGTGGACCCGCCCTCATCCCAGACCAGGCCCAGCCACCGGAGGTCCTCCTCCAGCTGGTCGGCATAGACCCGGGGACAGCGGGCGGCGTCCAGGTCCTCGATGCGGAGGACAATCCGGCCGCCCTGGCTCTTGGCGGACAGCCAGGCCAGCAGGCTGCAGGCCAGATTGCCCAGATGGAGCCGTCCGCTGGGACTGGGGGCAAACCGCCCCACCGGCCCCGTCACAGTTCCAGCTTCCAAACCCCGTCGGCGGGCTGGAAGATGGGGGTGTTATAGAAAGTCTCGCAGGCCTTGACCATGTACATTACATCGGCACAGCTGGCCGTCTCGACGGCCGAGTGCATGGCCAGCTGGGCCAGGCCGATATCCACCATCGGGATGGCAATCTGATGTCCCAGCAGGTTGCCCAGGGTGGAGCCGCCCCGGACATCGGCCCGGTTGGCAAAGATCTGGATGGGCACCCCGGCCTTGTCGCAGATTCGCTGGAAGGCGGCGGCGGTGAGGCCGCTGGTGGTGTAGGTCTGGCTGGCGTTGTACTTCAGCAGGATGCCGCCGCCCAGACGGACCGGGTTCCGGGGATCGCTCTTTTCGGGGTGGTTGGGATGGGCGGCGTGGCCGTTGTCGGCGCTGAGCAGCAGGCTGTTGGTCCGGGCGCAGACGCTCTCCTCCCGGGTGAGGCCCAGAGATTCTTCGATCCGGGCCATGGTGTCGGCCATCAGGGTGCCCTGGGCGCCCTGACGGGAGGAAGAACCCACTTCCTCATTGTCAAACATGCACCAGACATCGGCGCGGCCCGCCTCTTTCCCCTCGCCGGCCAGGAAGCCGCAGAGGGTGGTGTAGGCGCATTCCAGATCGTCGATCCGGCCCGACATGAACAGTTCCCCGTCCACGCCCACCCGCTCGGCCTTCTGGCGGGTGCAGAGAACCAGGTCGTGGGCCAGGATATCCCCAGCGCTGACCCCGGCCTCGGCGGCCAGAATGTCCATCAGGCGGGTGCCGCCCTCCAGGCCGCAGATGGGCTGTAAATCCACCTGATAGTTCCAGTTCTTGCCGGTGTTGGCCTCCCGGTCAAAGTGGATGCAGACATTGGGAATGCAGAGCAAAGCCCGGTCGGGCGCCACCAGCCGGGTTTCGACGCCGTCGGCGGTCTTGACCAGCAGACGGCCCGCCACGCTGAGGGGACGGTCCAGCCAGGTGGGGGCGATCATGCCGCCGTAACCTTCCGTTTCCGCCTTCAGGTAGCCCCCCTCCCCGATGTCGGGGACCTTGATCCGCCAGGTGGGAGAATCGCCGTGGCTGGCAGTGACATGCCAGCCGGTCAGCTTGCCCTGGGGCATCCGCCAGGCCAGCACCGCGGTGCCGTTGCGGGTGGTGTAGTAGCGGCCCCCCTGCTCCAGCTTCCAGGGCTGGCCCTCGGGACAGAGGGTGTAGCCCTCCTGCTCCAGCATCTCACAGGCTGCGGCGGCCGAGTGGAAGGGGCTGACGCTCTTGTCCAAAAATCCAAACAGGCCCTTCAGCAGGGACTGTTCATCGGTATAACGCTTTTCCATCTTTGTCCTCCCAAAAGGGAGAGGCCGGAACCTCTCCGGTATCTTTTTCTAAGGTATCCCGATTATAGCGCGTTTGGCATCACCGGTCAACCGGGAACCCCCTGGCAATCCAAAGGCCGCGGCTGCGCCCCGACCTCTCCAGGTCCGGGCCCATGCCGCGGCCAATTCCTTCTTTTCCGCCCTCAGGGCGACAGGACATTTTGTCCCAGCAATTTCTCCAGCTGACGGCGGGCCTCCACTGCGTCAAAGCCGAACACCATCTGTACTTCCCTGCTCTGGAAGGTCAGCCCCTCCGGGGCCAGATTCCGCAGGACTTCCTGATCCAGCAGACCGGTGTCCCGGACCCAGACCCGCAGCCGGGTGAGGCAGTTGTCCACCCGGAGGACGTTGTCCTTGCCGCCCAGGGCGGCCAGCAGGGTCTGATAGGAAAAGGCTGCTCCGGGCTGGGCGGTGGCAGCCGTGACCTGTTCTTCCCGGCCGGGGGTGCGGAGGTCAAACCGGAGGATCAAAAAGGTAAAGACCCCAAAATAGACCAGGATCTCGGCGGCGGCCAGGAGATAGAGAACGGGATAGTGGGTCTGCTCCACCCCCGCCGAAAGGTTCATGGCCAGGGAGGAAACCAATCCGCCGGTGAAGCCGGTGACGCCGCAGACATCCAGCAGAACCATGAAGGTGCCGGCGATGACCCCGTGGGCCAGCCAGAGAACCGGCGACAAGAAGCAGAACAGAAAATCGATCGGCTCGGTGACCAGGGCCAGCGAGGCCGTCAGCAGAAGCGGAACCAGCATGGCGGCGGTGCGGCGGCGGTTTTCGGGCCGGGCGCAGAAGATAAAGGCCGCCACGATTCCGAAATAGCCGAAGGTCTTGGTGAAGCCGGTGTACATCCACCGGATGCCATCCGAGAACGGGAGGCCGAGATTGTATTCGGCCATCAGGACGGGATAGGCGCCGGCGTAGACCTGATCCCCCACCGTCAGCGTCCCGCCCAAGGAGCTGAACTGAAAGGGCATACAGACCAGGTGATGGAGGCCGGTGGGAATCAGAATCCGTTCCAGAAAGCCGTACAGAAAGAGTCCCGCGTCCCCCGCCGCCGCAATCCATCCGGTGAGACTGTCCACGACGCCCTGGACCGGCGGCCAGACAAAGCAGGCGGCCAGGCCCAGCAGCAGGGACAAGCCCGCCATGCACAGGAAGGACCACCGCACACCCCCGTAAATCCGAAGGGGCGCCGGGCGGAAGGTCTTGTCACAGGTATGGTTGTAAACCCACCCGGTCAGAAAGCCCAGCAGGACGCCGCCGGTGACCCCCATATCCACCGTCTGAATGCCCAGAACGGTGGCCTGGCCGGTGCCGTACAGCCCAAAACCGGGATCGGATGCGGCCAGCAGGCCCAGCTGTTCCAGGGTGGTATGCCCCGCCGTCAAAAAGACCAGATAGGAAAGCAGTGCGATGATGGCGGCCTGCTGCTTTTCCTTGCGGGCGAGAAAGGCCGCAATCCCGACACAGAACACCACGCTGAGATTCTGGACAATCGCCATCATCCCGTCATAGACGAGGGACCCCAAAAACACCAGCGGTTCCCATCGCAGCAGGGGGACAAACGATCCCAGCCCGGCCGAGGCCAGCAGCGCACCCGCCGCCAGCAGCAGACCTGCCACCGGCAGATAGCCCAGTGCTGCCAGCATGGCAGTCGAGAATTCCTCCAGCGTGCACACCATGCGCTCCTTCGGCTTCATCCCTGTATCTCTCCTTTTCTCAAAGTCTTCAGCGGATCTTCCCCCCGTCCTCTGCCCGGATGTTTGGCTTTTCCGGCAAAAATCAAACAGCTTGTCCGCTTTCTGAGCTCATTATACAAACGCCCTTTCTCCTTGTCAATCGCCAACAAGTTGCATAAAGTGCAATATATTTGCACTTTATGCGCGTAGTGTGGGATATGGAGGGCCTCCGGCGGCCGGCGGCCGGGGGTCAGCCGCGGCCGGAAGGCCCTTCCGGCCCGGCCCTTCAGCCCGGCAGGAGCGACCGGGCGGGGCGGATGTACGGTCAAAACCAGGGACGTTGACAAGAGGGGCCAGGGAAAGTATACTGATAATAGAACCAGTGGAAATAAAAGGACTGCCGCCACCCGGCCCACAAAGGAGGTCTTTCGATATGAAACGTACATTTTGGTTCCGCTCCCGCGCCGCGGGCTGCTGCGCGGTCTTTCTGCTCTCGCTTGTACTGGCAGGCTGTACCGCAGCGGCCAGCAGTGTCGAACGTTCTTCCTCGTCGTCCTCCCAGGCCTTGAGCGAAGCGCCCGCCTCCCAGGCGGTGCCCTCCGGGGAGGAGGACACCACCCCCGCCCCCAACTTCGACGACACCGAGAACAGCTTCAACGGCATCAGCGATCCCACCAGCGCCTTTGCGGGCGGGCTGGGCTGGGGTCCCGGCACCGCCGGCACCTCCCTGAAATCGGTGGCCGCCGCTGCCTCCATGATGAACTGGGCCGACCAAAACGGCGCTTCCAACCGCAGCAGCGAAGCCCTCAACGACTGCCTGACCCAGTGGTATGATTCCCTGGAACAGGTTGACCAGGAGAACTTCGCCGAGGCCTGGCCCCTGATTGAGGAATCCGCCCAGCGGATTCTGGACGACCCCCAGGCCGTCCGTCCTGAGATGGAGGACGCCGGCGTCCAGGACATTCCCTCTTGCTCCGCCGATGACTGGTCCGCCCTGGCCGGTGCGCTGAACGCCATCGTCCCCGCACCCCAGCAGTAAAACCGCAAACCAAAAGGCCGCAGCCCTGAAGGCTGCGGCCTTTTTCATCGCCGGAATCAGACTTTCTTGAGGACGTAAGCCCGCTGGCCCAGGCCCACCTTTTCGGCCTGTTCCAGAGTTGCCTTCCACTCGATGTTGGGGTTGGAATCCTTGAAGTTGTCGTGGTAGCAGTTCCAGCCGGGTTTGGCCAGGTTCTGGCCCAGCTGGCTGTTGGCAATCGGGGTGGCCGCCAGGCAGGCGTCGGCGCAGGCCTGATCCAGAGCCACCGGGTCAAAGGATGCGAACATCCCGATATCCGGCAGGATGGGGGCGTCGTTCTCGCCGTGGCAATCGCAGTTGGGGCTGATGTCCTGCACCAGGCTGATGTGGAAGCAGGGACGGTCGGCGCAGACAGCGGCGGCATACTCGGCCATCTTGCGGTCCAGTTCCTCGTTGGCGCTGTTGTCGATGGAATAGATGGCGTCAAAGCTGCATGCACCGATGCAGCGGCCACAGCCCTTGCACAGGTCGTAGTTGATGACGGCCTTGTTCTCTCCGTCGTAGCTAATGGCATCCGAGCCGCACTCCTTGGCGCAGCGGTGGCAGCCGCGGCACAGGTCGCGCTGGACCGCCGGGGCGCCCGAAGAATGCTGTTCCATCTTGCCGGCGCGGCTGCCGCAGCCCATGCCGATGTTCTTGATGGCGCCGCCGAAGCCGGTGGACTCATGGCCCTTGAAGTGGGTCAGGCTGATAAAGACATCGGCGTCCATGATGGCCCGGCCGATCTTGGCAGTCTTGCAGAATTCGCCGTTGGGGACCGGGACTTCCACCTCGTCGGTGCCCCGCAGGCCGTCGCCGATCAGAATCTGGCAGCCGGTGGTCATGGGCCAGAAGCCGTTGGTCTGGGCACAGGTCAGGTGCTCCAGGGCGTTTTTACGGCTGCCCGGATACAGGGTGTTGCAGTCGGTCAGGAAGGGCATGCCGCCCTGTTCCTTGCACAGGTCGGCCACTACCTTGGCGTAGTTGGGCCGCAGGAATGCCAGGTTGCCCAGCTCACCAAAGTGCATCTTGATGGCCACAAACCGGCCCTCCATGGGGATGGTCTTGATGCCGGCGGCAATGCACAGCCGGCGGAGTTTTTCGGTCAGGCTGGTGCCCACCGGGCACCGGAAATCGGTATAATAAACAGCGGAACCTTCCATTTTGTTCGTCCTCCTTTGGGGCGGATGCCCTATTCTCTCTTATAGGAAAGTATACCACAAACCTGCAAATCTGGGAAGACAAACCAAACCCGCGCCCTTTCTCAGCCGAAGGCGCTGACAGCGGCCACCGCCAGCACCACCACGCCCAGCACAATCCGGTAGATTCCGAAGGACTTGAAGTCGTGGCTCTTGACGTAGGACATCAGGAAACGGATGGCCAGCATACTCACCACAAAAGCGGACAGGCAGCCGGTCACCATAATGGCGATTTCGGTGCTGGTCATGGTCTGGCCATCCAGGACAAACTTGACCACCTTCAGCAGGGATGCGCCGGCCATCACCGGGATGGCCAGATAAAATGTAAATTCAGCCACGGCCGCCCGGGAGAGGCCCAGCAGCAGGCCGCCCACAATGGTGGCGCCGCTGCGGGAGGTGCCGGGGATGATGGCCAGCATCTGCCACACGCCCACCAGAAACGCTTCCCGGTAGCTGATTTGTTCCAGACGCGTAACCTTGGCGGCGGCGCCCCGGTTTTCCACCAGGATAAACAAGATGCCGTACAGAATCAGCATGGCGGCCACCGTGATATGGTTGTAGAAGTGTTCTTCCATCCAGTCATCCAGGGGGCTGATGACCAGCACCGGCAAAGTCGCCACCACCACCTTAAACCACAGGCTCCAGACCGAAGCCTTGGAGGTGATGCGGCCGTGGCGCACCCCAAAGGGCCACAGTTTGCCCCAGAACAGGACCACCACCGCCAGGATGGCGCCCAGCTGGATCACCACCCGGAACATCGAGATAAAGGCCTCACTGGCGTCGAACTGAATCAGCTGTTCCACCAGGATCATATGGCCGGTTGACGAAATGGGCAGCCATTCGGTGATGCCCTCGACAATGCCCATCAGCAAAGCCTTGACAATTTCAATCAGCATACAAACTCCTCTCCGCGCCGAACTTCCCCGGCACGCTCTATCATTGTCCCTCCAGTATACCATACTTTTTCGAGAAAAAGTATGCAAAAAGCTTTTTACTGGGTACAATACAGAATTGGAATCTTCTCTGGGGCCCTGCTCGACGGAAACTGTTCCGTCTCTTCTGCTGCCTTTGTGCCTGCGGCACGGTGCGATGCTTCCTTTTCCTTGCCAGGGGTTTTCTCTGGGGGGTGTGCCCTCCTTTTGCCCTCGGTTTTCCACGCGGTGTCCCATCGGATGTGGAAAATTCGGCAGCCGGACTGGTCCCAGCGGGCCGGGCATTTTCAAACCCGCCGGGATGCTTTTTTCCATACTTCCAGCGGAGCAGAGAAGCGGGATGTTTCAAGTGCAGCCTTCCCCGAAGGGGAAGGTGGCCGCAGGCCGGATGGGGACACCTTGAAAAGGGCGGCGGGCGGGTGAAGATGTATTTGACGCTCCCCATCAATCTGGCTATAATAAGGGCGGAACCGCCTCCCCAATGGGCGGGGCCGTTCCGACCGAATCTGCAAGACCATCTGTCCCCCGGAAAGGAGGCCGCGCCCCATGGAACAGCCCTTTGATCTCGCTGGATCAGCTTCTACCCCCACCCCCCGGGGCCGGGCCGTCCTCTGCGTCTGGGCAGCGGTGCCGGGCGCCGTCGCCGCCCCCTTTGTCTTTTGGCAGGGGTTCGGATGGGGCTGTATCTTCTGCGCTCTGTGGTGCCTGCTGGTCTTTGGCATATGGGTCCGGGCCTGCAGCCTGGTGGCCACCCTGGACCCCTGCACCCTGACCCTCTATTTGGGGGTGGCGTTCCCCGTGGAACAGGTCATCCCACGGAACAGCATCACCTCCACCCTCATCTTCCGCACTCCTTTGCTGCGGCTGGCCGGGGCCTGTGTCCTGGTCATCTTCACCCCCGGCATGTGGGCGGTGCTCCCCGGCATCCCCCTCCAGGAAGCCGATGCCATCGGGGCGGCCCTCTTGGCCGACGGGGAGGATCTCCTGTGACCGGCACCGGACGCCGGCGGTATCACCCCTTCTTCGCCCTCCGGTTTATGCGGCGTACCCTCCTGCTCTACCTGGTGCCCCTGGTCCAGGTTCTCTTTGCCCGGGAGTGGCAGGCCCTCCAAACCGCCCTGGCCCAGGATCTCGCCCTCTTCTGTCTGCTGGCCCTCATCAGTTATGTGATGCTGCGGGCCTCCAGCTGGGAGCTGGACGCCGACGGGGTGCTCCGCCTCCACTGGAATCTGGTCATCTCCTTTGAGAGGACCGTCCAGGCAAGCCAGCTGGCCGCCGTGCAGATCGAACGGCCCGTCGCCTACCGTCTGGGCGGTGCCAGCCGGATGACCCTTTACCCCTCTCTGCTGCCCAAAGGGCAGGCGGTGACCCTCTGTCTCACCCGGCGGGACGCCCAAATGCTGGCCGACCGCCTCATGCCCGCCCCCGTCGAGGAAAATTACCATCCCGCCGGCGGCGAACGTCTGGCCCTGGTTCTGCTGGGCGCCAACAGCCTGTCCACCCTCCTTCTGATCTGGGTGGCCCTGGGCCAGGGAGACAACGCCGCCGAACAAATGGCGCTGGCCCAGCTGGACCAGGCCGCCGCCTGGGTGGCCCACTGGCTTCCCGCCGGTCTGGCCTGGGCCCTGACGGTCTGGACCATTCTCTTTGGGGTCAGCCTCCTCCGCAGTTTCAGCCACACCGTCCGCTACACCGTCTGGCGCGGCAACGGCGTTCTGGCCAGCCGGGGCGGGCTTTTGCTCCGGGTGGAACGGCGGTTCCGTCTCGACCGGCTCACCTGTGCCGAAGTCCGGCTTTCTCCGGCGGCGCGGCTGCTGCGGTGCTATCCCGTCTATCTGACTGCCGGCTGTTACAGCGGGGATGATCCCCTCTTTGTCTACCGCGCCGGTCAGGAAGAACTGGTCCAGCGGCTTTTGCCTGCCTTCCGCCTGCCGCCCAACCGCCGCTTCACCCTGGAACAGGTCCGGGGCCGCAGCCTGGTTTTGATTGCGCCGGCGGGAGGAAGTCTGGCCTTCTTTGTCCTGCTTCTTCTGGTGGCTTCCTGGGCCCTGCCCTCCGCCATGCCGCTGCTGGCTCTGCCGGCGGCTGCCTGCGCCCTTTGGCTGGTGTTCGAGGTGGAAGGGCTTTTCCGGGAGGGCGCCTGGCCCGCCGACGGGCGGCTCACCTTTCTGCGTCAGCGGCGGATGTCCCTCCGCTGCGTCTGTGTCTTTTCGCCGGTGGTCTGTCTCACCATCACCCAGAGCCCCTGGGCTGTGACCCAAAACCGCGCCAATCTTACCTTTGCTTATCCTGGCCATCTCCACGAACGGGTCCGCAGCATCCCGCTGTCCGACGCCCGTGCCTGTGCGGCCTTTTTTGAAAGGAATGATCCTCATGATCCAAACGATTCTGTTTGACCTTGACGGCACTTTGCTGAACACCATCGACGACCTGGCCGATGCCTCCAACTGGGTCTGCCGGCAAAACCACTGGCCTACCTTCACGGTGGAGCAGTACAAGCACATGGTGGGCAACGGCATCCCCAAGCTGGTGGAGCGTTTCTCCCCCGAGGACTGCCGCAGCCCCCGGCAGCTGGCCGACACCCTGGCCCAGTTCACCGCCCGCTACGATGCCCACAAGGAGGACAAAACAGCCCCCTATCCCGGCATCCCCGAGCTGCTGGCGGCCCTGAAGGAGAAAGGCGTCCAGACCGCCGTCTTTTCCAACAAGGCCGACGCCCTCTGCGGCGGCATCATCGACCATTACTTTGCTCCCGGCTCCTTTGCGGCGGTCCGGGGCAACCGCCCCGGCGTGCCGGTGAAGCCCGACCCCACCGGCGTCTACAGTCTGATGGAGCAGCTGGGGGCCAAAAAGGAAACCACCCTCTTTGTGGGTGACAGCAACGTGGACATCGCCACCGGCCACAACGCCGGCCTGCCCGCCCTGGGGGCGGTGTGGGGCTTCCGCGGCGCGGACGAGCTGCGGGCCGCCGGCGCGGACGAGCTGGTCTGGCAGCCGGGGGACATTTTGACGTACATCCGCCGCGCCAATGCCGCGCAGCCCGGCTAAACTGCCGGTTGAGCGCCCCGGACTGGCAGTCGGTTGCCTCCACAGGCAAAATGTGGTACCATGCTCTCAAACAAGCAAAGGAGTGCAGACCCTATGAAACAGCAGACCTTCGGCGCCACCGTCGCCGCCCTGCGCAAAGAGCGCGGCATGACCCAGCTGGAGTTGGCCGAACAGATGGGCGTCACCGACAAGGCGGTGAGCAAATGGGAGCGGGACCTCTCCCTGCCGGACACGGCTTCCCTGCCCAAACTGGCCGAGACGCTGGGTGTCACTGTGGACGAGCTGATGCTGGGCAAGCCGGCCGGGCCCGCGGCGGACGCATCGCCGGCCCCGTCCGAGGCAGCGCGCCTTGTCCCCCTCATCCTGCAGGGGGTGGCCCTGGCCATGGGCGTGGCCGTAACAGCCCTTTCCGCCCTGCATCAGCTCGACGCCGAAGCCGCCCTGCCCATGCTGGGGCTGGGCCTTGCGTGCCTGGCGGCCGCGCAGCTGAACCGCCGGGAACCGTAAAACAGACTCTAAAAGCAAAAGGCCCTGCATCGTGTGATGCAGAGCCTTTTTGTATGACCCGTACGGGAATACCCGCGGGCTAAAATTGGTCCACTGGACCAATTTTGCGGGCTGCGGCCCGCCGCCCTGTTCGATTCCTCGTCCGGCTTGCATAAAAAAAGCCCTTCAGCCTAAGCTGAAGGACTTTTTTGTATGACCCGTACGGGAATCGAACCCATGTTACAGCCGTGAAAGGGCCGTGTCTTAACCGCTTGACCAACGGGCCTTAGAAACACAGAGCTTCGCTAAAATCTCCGACATCCTCGCCCACTATTGCAGGCGACGTCCCCCTTATTTTAGCGAAACTCTGTCAATGGTAGCGGTAACTGGATTTGAACCGGTGACACTTCGGGTATGAACCGAATGCTCTAGCCAACTGAGCTATACCGCCATATTCATCTGTGCATTCCCGCGGAACGCTTTATTATTATAACCAATCCTTCG
Organism: uncultured Faecalibacterium sp.; assembly: GCA_944385995.1. Classification (GTDB taxonomy): domain Bacteria; phylum Bacillota; class Clostridia; order Oscillospirales; family Ruminococcaceae; genus Faecalibacterium. The sequence continues at coordinate 7,676 of CALWZL010000026.1, read as the reverse complement.
CAGTTTGTCAACAGGTATTTTAAAAAAATTACACTTTTTTCTGGCAGGGTCCGATGTTCCTGGTTTGATGCGGGTTTTCCCCTCCAGGATGGTCCTGTCGGGGCGGTTTTATTCCGGTTTTCTTCCCTCTTTTCTTCCGGCCGGCAAAAAAGCCGCCCCCGGCCAGCAGGCCGGGGGCGGCTTGGAATCCAAAAAGATTTACTTGTGGTTGGGGATCATGACCTCAAGGCCGCCCATATAGGGCTGCAGGACCTTGGGAATGGTGACCGAGCCGTCGGCCTGGAGATGGTTCTCCAGGAAGGCGATCAGCATGCGGGGAGGCGCCACACAGGTGTTGTTCAGGGTGTGGGCCAGATAGGTCTTGCCGTCGGCGCCCTTGATGCGGATGTGGAGGCGGCGGGCCTGGGCGTCGCCCAGGTTGGAGCAGCTGCACACCTCGAAGTACTTCTGCTGACGGGGGCTCCATGCCTCGATGTCGCAGCTCTTGACCTTCAGGTCGGCCAGGTCGCCCGAGCAGCAGACCAGCTGACGGACGGGGATCTCCATGTTGCGGAACAGCTCCACCGAGAAGTGCCACAGCTTTTCGTACCAGTCGTTGCTCTCCTCGGGGCGGCAGACCACGATCATCTCCTGCTTCTCAAACTGATGGATGCGGTAGATGCCCCGCTCCTCGATGCCGTGGGCGCCCTTCTCCTTGCGGAAGCAGGGGCTGTAGCTGGTGAGGGTCAGGGGCAGCTTGGCCTCGTCGATGGTCTGGTCAATGAACCGGCCGATCATGGTGTGTTCCGAGGTGCCGATCAGGTACAGGTCCTCGCCCTCGATCTTGTACATCATGGCATCCATCTCGGGGAAGGACATGACGCCCTGGACCACGTTGCCGTGCATCATGAAAGGAGGAATCACATAGGTGAAGCCCTTGTCGATCATGAAGTCCCGGGCATAGGCCAGGACCGCCTCGTGCAGCCGGGCGATGTTGCCCAGCAGGTAGTAAAAGCCGTTGCCGGCCACGCGGCCGGCGGCGTCCATATCGATGCCGTCAAAGCTCTCCATGATCTCGGTGTGGTACGGGATGGGGAAATCCGGCACCACCGGCTCGCCGAACCGCTGGGCTTCCACATTGCAGCTGTCGTCGGGGCCGATGGGGACACTGGGGTCGATCATCTGGGGGATGGTGTACATGATCTCCTGAATCCGGGCGGCCATCTTGTCCTTCTCGGCGTCCAGGGCGGCCAGCTGGTCGGCGTCTGCCTTGACGGCGGCGTTGTTGGCGTCGATCTGGGCCTGGAGCTCGGCCTTCTTGGCCTCGTCGGTGCACTTCTTCAGCTGACCGAACAGGGGGCCGTTGGCCTTGCTCAGCTTGTTCCGCTGGGCCTTCAGGTTCTCGGCTTCCTGCAGGCACTTGCGGTACTTGCCGTCCAGCTCGATGACCTCATCCACCAGGGGCAGCTTTGCATCCTGGAATTTCTTGCGGATGTTCTCTTTGACTGCGTCCGGGTTCTCCCGGACAAATTTGATGTCAAGCATTGTCGATTTCTCCTTTATATCACTCTGGTTTCCCACGAAAACAATCTTGCCGGGCCTCTCATGCTCCATCGCCCGCCCGGTCGTAATGACCCAGCAGGTTGGCGAAAGCCCGCAGCTGATCGTCTGAGTAGAAATGTACCGTCAGGCTTCCCTTGCCGTCCTTGTAGGCCACCGACACTTCATTGCCCAGGGTCTGGCGGAGGCTTTCCTCTACCTCCACCGGCAGGGCCGGCCGGGGCGCCGGTTCGGGGGCTGCGGCCTCCCTGGCCTCTTTGGCCAGCCGGCGGCACAGCTCCTCGGCCTGGCGGACGTTCAGGTTGTGCTGGGCAATCAGCTGGGCCGCCTGGACCTGCAGTTCCGGGGTGGGCAGGCCTAAAATCGCCTTGGCGTGGCCCGCCGTCAGCTGACCGCTCTTGAGCAGTTCCAGCGCCTCCGGGGGCAGGTTCAGCAGCCGCAGGCTGTTAGCCAGGGCGCTCCGGCTCTTGCCCAGCCGGTGGGCGGCCTGTTCCTGGGTCAGCTCACACCGGTCCATCAGTTCCCGGATGCCGCAGGCCTCCTCGATGGGGTCCAGGTCCTCCCGCTGCAAATTTTCAATCAGGGCCAGTTCCATGGCCTCCTGGTCCGACACGTCCCGGATGATGACCGGCACCTCGGTCAGACCTGCCAGCCGGCAGGCCCGCCAGCGGCGCTCCCCTGCCACAATCCGGTAGCCCCCCATGGGCTGGGGCCGCACCGCGATGGGCTGCAGCAGGCCGTGCTGGCTGATGCTGTCCGCCAGCTCCGAAAGCCCTTCTTCCGGGAAGGTTTTCCGGGGCTGGTTGGGGTCCGGCTCGATGTCCCGCAGGGGGATGGTGCGAATCCCGCTGTCCGACTCCAGACTGGGGGCAGCGTCCTCAAACAGACTCTCCAATCCGCGGCCCAGGCCGCCTCTTCCTCTTGGCATCTGTCACCCTCCCCTCTCAGGCCGTCTCCGGCTTGGCTGCTTTGGCGCGCCGGCGGCGAGGCTGGGGGTCCCGGGGACGGTTGCGCTTGACAAATTCGATGGCCAGGTCCATATAGGCCTCGCTGCCCTTGCCCTTGGGCTCATAGTAATTGATGGGCTGTCCATAGCTGGGCGCCTCCGAAATCCGAATGGCCCGGGGAATGGTGGTCTGGTAGACCTTGTCCCCGAAATACTTCTGGACCTGCTCCACCACCTGCAAGGTCAGGTTGTACCGGCCCGCGTACATGGTGAACACCACGCCCTCGATGTCCAGGTAGTTGTTGTACTTGCGGCGGACGGTCTTGAGGGTGCTGATGAGCTCGCTCAGACCTTCCAGGGCGTAGTACTCGCACTGGATCGGGATCAACACGCTGTCGCAGGCGCACAGGCCGTTGAGGGTCAGCAGGTCCAGGCTGGGCGGGCAGTCGATGAAGATGAAATCATAGTCCTGCTGGATGGGAGCCAGCGCCTTCCGCAGACGGCTCTCCCGGTTGGGCATGTCGATCAGCTCCAGGGCCGCGCCTGCCAGCCTGGTATTGGAGGGCAGGACATCGGTGCGGAAGGATGTCTTGCGGATGGCGTCCCTGGGCTCGGAGCCGCCGATCAGCAGCTCATAGGTGCCGATCTCCACACTCCGCTTGGAAATGCCATAGCCGGTGGTGGCGTTGCCCTGGGGGTCCAGATCCACAATCAGGACCTTTTTGCCCAGGGCCGCCACACAGGCCGAAAGATTGACGGCGGTGGTGGTCTTGCCCACACCGCCCTTCTGATTTGCCACTGCTATGATCTTACCCACGAACCGGAATCCTCCCTCTCATGCAATGTTCCACGTGGAACATTCTCTGTCTTGTTACGCACTCTATTATAATCCATTCGCAGGGGAACGTCAAATGATTCACGCCGGGAATGGGGCAAAAACCGGTAAAATTTGGGTCTGAAAAAGGCCCCCGGTTCCGGCGGGGGCCTTCTCTGCCCTTTTCAGCGGCCCAGCCGGCAGGCGGCATGGTCATTCTTCCAGCCGTCCACCAGGACGTCGGCCTCCTCGGGATGGCGTGCAAACCAGTCCCGGGCATAGGAACAGGTGACGCGGGCCTTGCGGCCGGTGGACCGCAAAGCGTCGGCGGCTCTCTTGACCAGCTGGCCGGCCACCCCCTGTCCCCGCAGGGACGGGTCCACCCAGGTGTGGTCGATGACCACCGTCTCAGGCCCGCAGACCGGGAAGGTAATCTCCCCCAGAACCTGGTCGTTTTCAACCGCTGTAATCCGGTTGCTTATCACTCTGTATTCCATTTGTCCAGCCTCCCTGTTTCTTCTATTTCCCGCACAAGGTAGAAGGACCGGCGGCCCTCCTCCTCAAACGTTTCCTGGATGGCGAAGCCGTTCTTTTCCAGCACCCGCACCGAGGCGGGGTTGTCGGCGTAGGCAAAAGCCCCCATCCGTTTCAGGCCGAACCGGGGCCCGGCATCGTTCAGAAATTGTTCCAGCGCCCGGCTGGCAATCCCCTGCCCCCAGCGGTCCTTGTCAAAGATGCAATAGCTGACCATGGCGTCGGGGTCGGGCTCGGCGTGGATGCAGTAACACCAGACGTCCCCCACATAGACGCCGTTGGCCCAGACCGTCCGGCCATAGCTGTCCGCGCCGGGGGCCAGGGACCGGCGGTAGTCCTCCAGGGCCTGCTCCACCGTCTGGCTACGCTGGGGAATCCGGGCCTGGATCTCCGGGTCCCGGGTGCGGGCAAAGTAGATGCGGACCTCCTGTTGGGTCCGGGGACGCAGTTCCAGCTCCATGGGTGATCCCCTCCTTTTTCTCCATGATACCAGACCCGGGCCCGCCGTGCAAGATGTTCCACGTGGAACCTTTTCCCACAAAAAGGCCCCCGCCCCAGACCGGAGGGCGGTCTGTGCGGGGGCCCTGAAACGGGAACCGGTTTGCGGGCCGGAGGCCCGTCTACGCCGGCCGGCCGGCGCAGGCGCGGCCCGGCCGTCCGGCCCATCCCCCGCCCTGCGGCGGGGCTTGTCCGGCTACGGAGCCGGGGGCTTGTCCGGGTTTATTTGCCGGTGCCGGTGCCGGTGGGAATCCGGACGGTGTACTCGATGTAGCCGTCCCCCTCCTCCCGTCGGGCGGTGGCAGGGACGCCGTTGTCGGTCATCAGCCGGATGGCGTGGTCGATGGTGTTGACAAAGATCCGCACATCCCGGACCATGGGCAGGCGGCGGGGTTTGGCCGCGGCGGGCGCGTCGCTCTCCTGCAAAAGCTGTTCCACATACCGGTCGGCGGTCCGGGCATTCATCCGGCGGCGGCTGATGGTGATGAGGGCTTCGCTGCGGCGGTTTTCGGGCAGACGCAGCACCGCCCGGGCGTGGCGCTCGGTGAGATGGTTGTCCAGGATGAATTGCTGCTGGTCGGCGGTCAGCTGCAGCAGCCGCAATTTGTTGGCCAGGGTGGGCTGTGCCATCCCCAGCCGCTTGGCGGCCTCGGCCTGGGTGCACCCCCAGAGGGCCAGCACGTCCTGCAGGCCCCGGGCCTGCTCGAAGGGGTTGAGGTCGGCCCGCTGGATGTTTTCCAGCAGACCCAGGGCGGCGGTCTGGTCGTCCTGGTAATCCCGCAGGATGGCGGGCACCTGCTCCATCCCCGCCAGCTTGCAGGCCCGCAGACGCCGCTCCCCTGCAATCAGTTCGTAGCGGTCGGGGCCCAGGCGGCGGACCGTCACCGGCTGCAGCAGCCCGTTCTCCCGGATGCTGGCCGCCAGTCCGGCCAGCTCCTCCTCGTTGAAGGTGCGGCGGGCCTGGTAGGGCGACGGCTCGATCTGGTCCACCGGCAGCGCGACCACCTTCCCCACCGGTTTTCTGCGGTCAAACACGGCTTGTCCTCCTTCCCATGGATTCCCATCCCGGGGGGCCTCCAAACAAAAAGCGCCCCTGTGAGAAACTCTTCCAGTTCCAGAGTACCACAGAAGCGCCTGTCTTTCCAGAAAAATCGTTCGCCCCGGTTCGAGGGCTGGGGCGAAATTTCGCCTTATTTCAGGGGTGCTTTTGCAATTTTTCCGCCGTTTCTGGGATATACGGTCGGAGTCTGCGAAATTTTTTCCACCACCACCAGACTGCGGGCATCCCCGCCCGGGAGGTGGAAGGACCGGGTTTCCCGGTACTGTCCCCCCAGCTTGCGGATGGCGCCCCGGGCGGCTTCCAGCTCCTCGGCGGCCGAAGCCCCCTTCATGGCCAGGAAGCACCCGCCCACCCTGGCCAGGGGCAGGCAGTATTCCGACAGCACCGGCAGAGCCGCCACCGCCCGGGCCGACACCAGGTCGAACTGCTCCCGCCAGCTCTTGCGGGCGGCCTCCTCGGCCCGCTCCTTGGCAAAGCTGACCCCCGTCAGGCCCAGGGTCTCGCAGGCATACCGGAGAAAGTCCACCCGCTTGCCGGTGGGTTCCATCAGGGTCAGGTCCAGGTCGGGCTTGTAGATTTTGGTGACGATGCCGGGGAACCCGGCCCCCGCCCCCACGTCCACCATCTTCCCCGCCACCTCGGGCTGACAGGCAAAGAGAAGGCTGTCCAGAAAGTGTTTGTCCTCGATCCCCTCGGGGTCGGTGATGGCGGTCAGGTTCACCTTCTGGTTGTAGCTCACCAGGAGCTCGGCGTACCGGTCCAGCTGGTCCAGCTGGGCGCCGGTGAGGACAATGTTCCACGTGGAACACTTTTCTGCCAGGCGGTTTTGATCAATCATGGGATGCCTCCTTTTTCTGGGCCGCAGCCAGGGCAATGCTCAGCTGGGCGAGGTCGGACGGGGACACGCCGGGAATCCGCCCCGCCTGTCCCAGGCTGCGGGGCCGGATCTTGTTCAGCTTTTCCCGGGCTTCCAGGGTCAGGCCGGTGAGGCCGTCATAGACAAAGTCCGGGGGAATCAGGGTCTTTTCCCGCCGGGCCATATCCCGGATCATCCGGTCCTGCCGGGCGATGTAGCCGGCGTACTTGATCTCGGTTTCGATCCGCTCGGCCAGCATGGGGGTGACCCCCTCCCCCCAGCCGATGACCTGGGCCATCAGGCTGTAGTTGATCTCGGGGCGGCGGAGCAGTTCCTCGGCCAGGCCTCCCTGCTGGGCCGGGGTCAGGCCGGCGGCGGTCATGGCTTCCTGGAGGGGCGCGGTTTTGACATGGGTGGCATGGAGCCGGGCCCGCTCGGCTTCCAGCACCTGGCTGGTCTGCTGGTACCGGGCCCACCGCTCGTCTGACACCAGGCCGTATTCCCGGCCGATGGGGGTCAGGCGGGTGTCGGCGTTGTCCTGCCGGAGGGTCAGCCGGTATTCGCTGCGGCTGGTCATCATCCGGTAGGGGTCCATCACCCCCTTGGTCACCAGGTCGTCCACCAGGGTGCCCAGGTAGCTTGTCTGCCGGGGCAGAATCAGCTGCTCTTTTCCCAGGGCCCGGCGGGCGGCGTTGAGGCCGGCCAGCAGGCCCTGAGCCGCCGCCTCCTCATAGCCCGAAGTTCCGTTGAACTGCCCCGCCCCGTAGAGGCCCCGCACATGGCGGCTCTCCAGCGTCGGCTCCAGGCTGGTGGGGTCCACACAGTCATACTCGATGGCGTAGGCGGGGCGGATGATCTCCAGATGCTCAAAGCCCACAATGCTGTGGTAGAAGGCATTCTGGACATCTTCGGGCAGGCTGCTGGAGGCGCCCTGGAGATACATCTCCTCGGTGTTCTCCCCGCAGGGCTCCACAAAGATGGGGTGACGGTCCTTCCCTGCAAACCGCACCACCTTGTCCTCAATGGAGGGGCAGTACCGGGGCCCCACCCCTTCGATCATGCCCCCGTAGAGAGGGCTCCGGTGGATGTTGTCCAGGATGATCTTGTGGGTTGTGGGGTTGGTGTAGGCGATGTAGCAGTCCACCAGATTTTTTACCGGGGCGGTGGTCATGAAGCTGAAGGGCTGGAGGGTCTCCTCCGGGTCGCCGGGCTGGCGCTCCAGCTTGTCGAAGTCGATGCTCCGCCGGTGGACCCGGGCGGGGGTGCCGGTCTTGAACCGGCGCAGGGGCAGCCCCGCCGCCCGCAGGCTGTCGGTGAGGGCGTTGGAGGCGTGCATCCCGTCGGGGCCGGAAGCGTACCAGGCATCCCCCACAAAGATCTTGCCCCCCAGGTTGGTGCCGGTGGCAATCACCACACATTTGGCGCCGTA